>CALMYE010000119.1 GCA_937873425.1 uncultured Sphingopyxis sp.
GCGTCGCGCATCCGCTTTTCGAGGTCGGCGATATAGGCGCGGAGGTTGTGGCCGACCATGTGGGCGGGCTTGTCCTCGCCCAGGTCGATGACCACGCCATCCTTCGACGCGACATGGGCGATGATGTCGCCGATGTTGCGCTTGATCGTCGTCGGGGTGATGCCGTGCGCGTCGTTATACGCTTGCTGCTTTTCGCGGCGGCGGTCGGTTTCGCGCATCGCGCGCTCCATGCTGCCGGTGATGCGGTCGGCGTAGAGGATGACGCGCCCATCGACGTTGCGCGCGGCGCGGCCGATGGTCTGGACGAGGCTCGTCTCGCTGCGCAAGAAGCCCTCCTTGTCGGCGTCGAGGATCGCAACCAGCCCGCATTCGGGAATGTCGAGCCCCTCGCGTAGCAGGTTGATGCCGACGAGGACGTCGAACACCCCGAGCCGCAGGTCGCGGATGATCTCGATCCGCTCCAGCGTCTCGACGTCCGAGTGCATGTAGCGGACCTTCAGCCCCGCCTCGTGGAGGAATTCGGTCAGATCCTCGGCCATGCGCTTGGTCAGCGTCGTCACCAGCGTGCGGTATCCCTTCGCCGCGGTCGCCTTCGCCTCGGCGATCAGGTCGTCGACCTGCTCCTCGACCGGCTTGATCTCGACCGGCGGGTCGATCAGGCCGGTGGGGCGGATCACCTGTTCGGCGAAGACGCCCTGCGTGCGGTCCATTTCCCAGGTGCCGGGGGTCGCCGACACGCTCACCGTCTGCGGCCGCATCATGTCCCACTCGGCGAAGCGCAGCGGGCGGTTGTCGATGCAGGAGGGCAGGCGGAAGCCATATTCGGCGAGGGTGATCTTGCGGCGATGGTCGCCCTTCGACATCGCGCCGATCTGCGGGATCGTCTGGTGGCTCTCATCGACGAAGAGCAGCGCATTGTCGGGCAGATATTCGAACAGGGTCGGCGGCGGCTCGCCGGGGAGGCGGCCGGTCAGGAAGCGGCTGTAATTCTCGATCCCCGCGCAGCTTCCGGTCGCGGCGATCATTTCGAGGTCGAAATTGGTGCGCTGTTCGAGCCGCTGGGCTTCGAGGAGGCGGCCCTCGGCTTCCAGTTCCTTGAGCCGCTCGGCAAGCTCATGCCTGATCGCTTCGGTCGCCTGCTTGAGCGTCGGGCCGGGCGTCACATAGTGGCTGTTCGCATAGATGCGGACATAATTCAGATTCGCGATCTTCTTCCCCGTCAGCGGGTCGAACTCGGTGATCTCCTCGATCTCGTCGCCGAAGAAGCTGACCCGCCACGCCATATCCTCATAGTGCGAGGGGAAGATTTCGAGGCTGTCGCCGCGCACGCGGAAATTGCCGCGCGCGAAGGCCTGGTCGTTGCGCTTGTATTGCAGCGCGACCAGCTTGCGGATGATCTCGCGATTGTCGGCGACCTGCCCTTTCTTGAGGTCGAAGATCATCGCCGAGTAAGTTTCGACCGACCCGATGCCATAGAGGCACGACACCGATGCGACGATGATCACGTCGTCGCGTTCGAGCAGCGCCCGCGTCGCCGAATGGCGCATGCGGTCGATCGCCTCGTTCACCGAGCTTTCCTTCTCGATATAGGTGTCCGACCGCGGCACATAGGCCTCGGGCTGGTAATAGTCGTAGTAGCTGACGAAATATTCGACCGCATTGTTCGGGAAGAAGCTCTTGAACTCGCCATAGAGCTGCGCCGCGAGGATCTTGTTCGGGGCGAGGACCAGCGCGGGGCGCTGCAGTTCCTCGATCACCTTCGCCATGGTGAAGGTCTTGCCCGACCCGGTGACGCCGAGCAGCACCTGGTCGCGCTCGCCGTCGAGCGCCGTTTCGACCAGCTCGCGGATCGCTGTGGGCTGGTCCCCCGCCGGCTGATAGTCGCTGACGAGTTCGAAAGGCTTGCCGCCCTCGACCTTGTCGGGGCGCGCGGGGCGGTGCGGGACATAGGCGTCCGAGGTGTCGATTTCGTCGAGCGACGTGCGAATCTGGATTGCCATCGCCGCCAATATGGTAACGATGCCGTGGGCGCACAATCGCAATCGATTTGATAGGGGACGGATATGAAAAAGCTGATCACGATCGCGGCCTTTGGCGCCGTTCTGGCGATTTCGGGCTGCAGCAAGGGCGACGACAAGACGACCGACTCGGGCGTCGTCAAGCGCGAGGCCGGCAGTTGGAAAACCGACATCAAGCTCGTGAAGTTCGAGATGCCCGGCATTCCCGACGAGATGAAGTCGGGCATGAAGCAGATGATGGAAGGGGCGAGCGGGATGGAGCAATGCTTCACCCAGGAACAGGTGGACAAGGAGGACATCGCCGCCGAACTCGCCAAGGGATCGGGCAGCGGCGAATGCAAATGGTCGAAACAGAATGTCGCGGGCGGCTCGATCGACATCGCCGGCACCTGCCAGGCCAACGGCCAGACGATCGACATGACGATGGCCGGCACGATGGCGTCGACGAAACAGGACGTCACCATGACCATGAACGGCGCGGTGCCGACCGGCGGCAACATGGAAATGGTGATGCAGATCACCTCGACCCACGTCGGCCCGTGCAAGGCGGGCACGACGACCTGAGGTCCGGCGGTCATCGAAGACAGGGCGGGCAGTCCGGTCACCAGCCGGGCCGCCCGTTTCCTTTTCAGGAGGGGGTAGCGGTGCCGGGCCATGTCATGCCGGGGACCGGCGATCTGCGGATTGAGCTCCATAAGCCCCTCCCCTTCAGGGGAGGGGTTGGGGTGGGGTCTCGAACCCTTGCGCAAGGCCGATGGACCCCGCCCCCAACCCCTCCCCTGAAGGGGAGGGGCTTGATTCCGTCGGCACAGGACAGGCCAAAGTTCCGCGCTTTCCGGATGAGGCCGGCCTGATCGGCGTGCGCTGGCTCGAACGGCGCGCGACGCCGTTGCTCGCCGGACTTGCGGCGGGGCTCGCCGCGGTCGCGGCGGCGCTCGTCGCCGGGGGCGGTCCGCCGCAGGAGGCGCTGCTCGCGGCGCGCTGGACGGCGCGGACGGCGGCGCCGCTTTTCCTGATCGCCTATCTGGCTTCGACATTATGGCGCCTGTGGCCCGGCGCGGTCACCGGCGCGCTGCTGAAGCGCCGCCGCCAGTGGGGCCTCGGCTTCGCGCTCGCGCACAGCATCCATCTCGCCGCGCTGCTGGTGAACATCGTCGTTTTCCGCCCGCGCCCGTTCGCATCGCTGATCGGCGGCGGTCTCGCCTATGCGATGATCTATCTGATGGCGCTGACCTCGAACGACGCGTCGCAGCGGCGGCTCGGCCGGGCCTGGACCTGGCTCCACCGCATCGGCATCCATTATGTCTGGCTGATCTTCTTCATCGGCTATGCGACGCGGGCGGTGCATGAAGATCCCGCCTATCATCTCGAAGGCCGGCTGTTCGCACCGCTGTTTCTCTCCGCGCTGGCATTGCGGCTTTTCGCACGCTGGCGGCCGCGCCGGTGACGGCGTTCGGCATGTCGCAAGGGGGAGAGGGTCGGACTTGCCGGGCGGGCAAACAGGTGGGGCTGTCTCCCCGCCCGGCGAAGTCTCTGTGCATGGAGCCGCGAACCATGCGACGGGTGCCAGGGACCAGCTCGCACCCCTCGATCCGACGACTCCAATTCGTCGAGCCGGGCAAGCCCGGACCAGACAGCGACGCCGTCGGGGCGTCGCCACCCTCATGGAATGCCCGAAATGGGACAATATGACGAGTTACATCGGGTCACGTAGCGGGTTGTCGCAATCCGCTAACGGAATTTTAACCTCGTTTCGCCTTTTTTCACGCCCTATTGGGCTTTGCGCAATTTTATGTTATGAAGGCGGGCTTTGTTGTTACCGTTACAAGGAAGTAACAACGGCTGGTCGCGTCGGACGAATGGCGTATCTACCATCCAGCAGCTCGCTCGGGGGCAATTGAGGGTAGTATGGACCGCACGAAGGCGAGCGCCGGCCAGACGGAGGACGGCACCGAAAAACTCATAGCGGAAGAGCTGGCCCGCCTGCTCGAATCGCCGATGTTCGTGCGCTCGCCGGTGCTGTCGCGCCTGCTGCAATATCTCGCCGATCACCGGCTCCAGGGCAACCGCACCGCGCCCAAGGCCTATGCCATCGCGACCGAGGCGCTGGGGCGCAGCGCCGATTTCGACCCCGCGGTCGACAGCTATCCGCGCGTGATGGTCGGCCGGCTGCGCAACCTGCTCGACCGCTATTATTCCGAAACGCCCTGGCTGCACCGCCTGCGTGTGCCGCAGGGCAGCTACGAGATCGTCGTCCAGCATCGCGCCGCCCCGCCGGGCGCGCGCGGCGCGGAGGCGGGCGCCGAGGCGGGCGGGACGCCGGGCGACGGCCAGCCGCAGCCCCCCGCGGCACCGCCGTCTTCGGGCGGCGGGGCGGCCACGGCGCCGCCGCAGTCGCTGCTGCCGCCGCCGCCCCGGCCGCGCGGTATCTGGCTGTGGCTCGCCTTCGCCGCCGCCATCCTGCTGGCCGCGCTCGCCGGCTGGCTCGCGGCGCGATCGGACGGGCGGCTGTTCGGCGCCGACGCCGTGCCGATGCCGACGATCGAGGTCGCCAGCCCGATGGCGGGCGACTCCGGCCCGTCGCGCGCGATGGCGCGCGCGATCGAC
>CALMYE010000120.1 GCA_937873425.1 uncultured Sphingopyxis sp.
CCGTGTTCGGCGGCCTGACCTTCGGCGGCGGGCCGATCGCCAATTATATGAGCCACGCCATCGTCTCGATGGTCGAGAAACTGCGCGAGGAAGGCCGCTACGGCTTCCTCTTCGCCAACGGCGGCTTCGCGACAGATAATCATTGCATCGTGCTGGGCAGGGAACCGATCGAGGCCGCGAGCTTTCCGCAGGATTTCGATTATCAGGCCGAGGCCGAGGCGAAACGCGGTCCGGTGCCCGAACTGGTCGAGGATTATGCGGGGCCTGCGACGATCGAGAGCTATACGGTCTTCTATGGCCGCGACGGCGCGCCGAGGGCGGGGGTCGTGGTGGCGCGGACGCCCGAGGGCAAGCGCACGCTGGCGCATGTCGATGTGCGCGATGCCGCGATGCTGGCGTTCCTGACCGACGGGACAGCAGAGCCGGTGGGAACCGAGGGCCGGATCGTGGCGCTGGAGGATGGCTTCGGCTGGCGGGCGGCGTGATCCTCCCCGGCACGGGGAGGGGGACCACCCGAAGGGTGGTGGAGGGGCACGGGCGGAGTCGCGCCCCCTTTTTGACGGTAGGAAACAGCTCCCGTGCCCCTCCACCATGCTTCGCATGGTCCCCCTCCCCCCTTGGGGGAGGATCTTAGATCTCGAAACTCACTCCCTGCGCCAGCGGCAGGGCATCCGAATAATTCACCGTGTTCGTCGCGCGGCGCATATATTGGCGCCAGCTGTCCGACCCGCTCTCGCGGCCGCCGCCCGTCTCTTTCTCGCCGCCGAACGCACCGCCGATCTCGGCGCCCGAGGTGCCGAGGTTGACGTTGGCGATGCCGCAGTCGCTCGCCGCAAGGAAGCGTTCGGCTTCGCGCAGGTCGGTGGTGAAGATCGCCGACGACAGGCCCGCCGCCACGTCGTTGTGCAGCCGAATCGCCGTGTCGAGATCGTCGTAGCGGATGACGTAGAGGATCGGCGCGAAGGTTTCCTCCAGCACCGGCCCGACCTGCCCCGGCATCTCGACCAGTGCGGGGCGCACATAATAGCTGTCGCCTTCGCCGACGCGTTCGCCGCCGTGGATAATGCCGCCCGTTGCGCGCGCGGCCGCCAGCGCATCCCGCATCGCCTCCCAGGCCGCACGGTCGATCAGCGGGCCGACCAGCACCTCACCTTCCAGCGGGTTGCCGACCTCGACGCTGGCATAGGCCGCCTTCAGCTTCGCGACGAAACCGTCGTAGATGCCGTCGTGCAGGAACAGCCGCCGCGTCGTCGTGCAGCGCTGTCCCGCCGTGCCCATCGCGCCGAACGCCACGCCGCGCAGCGCGAGCTCGAGGTCGGCCGACGGCGCGACGATCACGCCATTGTTGCCGCCGAGCTCGAGGATCGCGCGCGCAAAGCGCTGCGCGAGCCGCGGCGCGACCGCGCGGCCCATGCGCGTCGATCCGGTCGCCGAGACGAGCGCGACGCGCGCGTCGTCGACCAGCGCCTCGCCCGCCTCGCGCCCGCCGATCAGCAATTGCGACAGCCCCGCCGGCGCATCGCCGAAGCGTGCGGCCGCGCGCTCGAAAATCGCCTGTGTCGCGAGCGCGGTCAGCGGCGTCTTTTCGGACGGTTTCCACACGACGCTGTTGCCGCACGCCAGCGCCAGCGCGGCATTCCACGCCCACACCGCGACCGGGAAGTTGAACGCCGAGATCACCCCGACGACGCCGAGCGGATGCCACACCTCCATCATCCGGTGCCCCGGCCGCTCGGTCGCGATGGTGAGGCCGTAAAGCTGGCGCGAGAGGCCGACCGCGAAGTCGCAGATGTCGATCATCTCCTGCACCTCGCCGGCGCCCTCGGACGGGATCTTGCCCGCCTCAATCGTCACCAGCCGGGCAAGATCGTCCTTGGCGGCGCGCAATTCCTCGCCGAACAGGCGGACGAG
>CALMYE010000121.1 GCA_937873425.1 uncultured Sphingopyxis sp.
ATCGACGTCCATCTGAACGGCTGCTTCAACGTGTCGAAGGCCGCGACCCCCTATTTCCGCGAGCAGCAGTCGGGCAGTTTCATCCATTTCACCTCGACCAGCGGGCTGATCGGCAATTTCGGCCAGGCCAATTATTCGGCCGCGAAGCTCGGCATCGTCGGCCTGTCGCAATCGATCGCGCTCGACATGGCGCGCGCCGGAGTGCGTTCGAACTGCATCGCGCCCTTTGCCTGGAGCCGCCTGATCGCGACGATCCCCGCGACCAACGAGGCCGAAGCGCTGCGTATCGAGCGGATGAAGACGATGACCGCCGACAAGATCGCGCCGCTCGTAGCTTTCCTTGCGAGCGACGCGTCGCAGGAGGTGACCAACCAGGTCTTCGGCGTGCGCAAGAACGAGATTTTCCTCTTTTCCAAGCCGCGGCCGATCCGCTCGATGCAGAAGAATGAGGGCTGGACGCCGCAGGCGATCGCCGACGAGATGCTGCCGGCGTTCCGGGGGAGTTTCGCGAACCCGGCGGAGCGGTCGGGGGATGTGTTCGGTTATGATCCGATTTAGTGAAATCCTCCCCGCTTGCGGGGAGGGGGACCGCCGCGAAGCGGCGGTGGAGGGGGCTGGCGTCCTCGCGCAACGTCGGTGGGCTACGATAGCCCCCTCCGTCAGCCGCTTCGCGCCCGCCACCTCCCCGCAAGCGGGGAGGAATTGATGGCGATAGACCCCGACAAGCTGCTTTCCATGCCGCCGATCGTCACGCGGCAGGTGCTGACCCCGCGCGATACGATCCTCTATGCGCTCGGCGTCGGGGCGACCGAACTCGATTTCCTGTTCGAGGAACGGCTGAAGGCGCTGCCGACGATGGCGGTTACGCTCGGCTATCCCGGCTTCATCTGGCGCGACCCCGCGCTCGGCGCCAACTGGCAGAAAATCCTCCACGGCGAGCAGTCGACGATCCTCCATGCTCCGCTGCCGGTCGAGGGCGAGATCACCGGCACGACGCGCATCGAGGCGCTGTTCGACAAGGGCGCAGACAAGGGCGCGATCGCAATGGTCACACGCGAAATCCATGACGGGTCGGGACAGCATCTCGCGACGTCGCGCGCGATGACCTTTCTGCGCGGCGACGGCAGCTTTGGAGGATCGAGCGAGGGGGCGCCGGTGCCGCATCCGGTGCCCGAGCGCGCGCCCGATGCGGTCGTAACGCTGACGACCGCGCCGAACCAGGCGCAAATCTATCGCCTGTCGGGCGACCTCAACCCGCTGCACATCGACCCCGATGTCGCGAAGGGGGCGGGCTTCGACGGGCCGATCCTGCACGGGCTCGCGACCTATGGCGTGATCGGACGGGCGCTGCTTGCCGCGCGGTGCAGCAATGATCCGGCGCGGCTGAAACGCATCGACGGGCGCTTCTCGTCGCCGGTCTATCCCGGCGAGACGATCGAGACCGCGATCTGGGACGAAAGCGATGGCCGACTCGCCTTCCGCGCGCGCGTCGTCGAGCGCGACCGGATCGTCTTCACCAACGGCTATGCGGAGACGGCATGAGCA
>CALMYE010000122.1 GCA_937873425.1 uncultured Sphingopyxis sp.
CCCGTCTATCCGCTGGCGATCCGCCAGCCCGACTTCTTCGAGCGCAACCATCCCAACTGGCTGAGCTACACGATGCGCGACATGATCCGCGTTGCGCAGTTCCACGGCATTCCCTTCGGCCCGCCGCGCCCCGATCCGATCGTCCAGAATGTGACGACGCGCGAGATCGCGGCGGAGCAGCCCTATATCCACCGCCTGACCCGGCTGGGGCAGGCGGCGTCGCGGCGCGGGCGCAGCCTGGCTTTCTGCCACGAGGCGGCGCAGCTGATCTGGGGCGGGGTCGTGGACTGGCATCTCGGCGACCATCTCGCCGGCGCAGCGCGCCGCGCGGGGCTCGACTTCGCCGAGTTGGAAGCGGAGGCGGCGGGCGACGCCGAGGCGCTCGATACCGAGATTGCGGCGAATCAGGTCGCGCTCGAGATCGCCGGCCATTGGGGTGTGCCGACTTTGGTCTTCGACGGCGAGCCCTTCTTCGGGCAGGATCGCATCGAAATGGCGCGCTGGCGCATGGAGCAGAAGGGCCTGCAGCCGCGATGATCGAACCCGATTTTTATACGGCGCGCGACGGCGTGCGGCTTGCCGTGCGGACGCTTGGGGAGGGCCGGCCGGTGGTGCTGCTCCACGGCCTGTTTTCGAGCGCCGAGGTCAACTGGATCAAGTTCGGCACGGCAGCGAAGATCGCGGAGGCGGGCTTTTGCGTCATCATGCCCGACCTGCGCGTCCACGGGTCGAGCGAAGCGCCGCACGACGCGGAGGCCTATCCGCCCGATGTGCTGGTCCACGACCTCGAAGACCTGATCGCGCATTTCGGCCTCGACGATTTCGACCTCGGCGGTTTTTCGCTCGGCGCGCGGACCGCCGTGCGCGGCGTGGTCGCGGGGCTGCGGCCGCGGCGGCTGATCCTCGGCGGCATGGGGTTGGCGGGGCTCGCCGGCTGGGCGCAGCGCGGGCAGTTCTTCAAGCGCGTGATCGCCGACTATGAGACGGCGAAGCGCGGCGACGACACATGGCTGTCGATCCAGTTCATGAAGACGATGAAGATCGACCGCATCGCCGCGGGCCATCTGCTGGACAGCTTCACCGATACCTCGCCCGACATGCTGGCGGCGATCACCATGCCGACCTTGCTCGTCTGCGGCGAGCAGGACGAGGACAATGGGTCGGCGGAGGAACTGGAAGCGGCGCTGGCCGACGCGCGGCTGGTCACTATCCCCGGCACCCATATGTCGAGCGTCACCCAGCCCGAAATGGGCGCGGCAATGGCGGCCTTCCTCGCCGCTTGACCGGACTCGTGGCCGGGTCCAGATTGCCGCCATCGCGCCGCAGAGCGCCCCCCACCAGACCCGAGGATCGCACCCCAATGAAAGCCATGATTTCAACCCTGTCGCTGGCCCTGTCGCTCGCACTCGCCGGCCCGGCCATCGCGCAGCAGAAGGCGAAGCCCGCCCCCGCCGCCGCGACCGCGGCACCGACGCCCGCCGATGCCGACGCCTTCATCGCCGCGGTCGAAAAGGACCTGTTCGCCTATTCGCTCGACGCGGCCCGGATCAACTGGGTGCGCGAGAATTTCATCACCGACGACACCGACGCGCTGGTCGCGCAGATCAACACGGTGGGGACCGAGAAAACGGTCAAATATGCGCTCGAAGCGGCGAGATATGCCGCGGTGCCGGGGCTGAGCGCCGACACGAAGCGCAAGCTCGACATCCTGCGGCAGGGCATTGTGGCGCCCGCGCCGACCACGCCGGGCGCCGCGACCGAGCTCAACGACATCGCGACGCGCATGTCGTCGATCTACGGCAAGGGCCGCGGGACGCTGGACGGCAAGACAATCTCCAACTCCGACATCGAGGCGGAGATGGGCAACCCCGCGCGGACGCCCGAGCAGCTGACCGAGATGTGGACGAGCTGGCACGACAATGTCGGCGCGCCGATGGGCGCCGACTATGCCCGGATGGTGACCATCGCCAACGAGGGCGCGAAGGAGCTCGGCTTCGCCAATGTCGGGGCGATGTGGCGCTCGGGCTACGACATGCCGCCCGAGGAATTCGCGCAGACGACCGAAAAGATGTGGCAGGAGGTGCGGCCGCTCTATCAGGCGCTGCACACCTATGTCCGCACGAAGCTGAACGAGAAATATGGCGACGCGGTGCAGCCGAAGACCGGCCCGATCCGCGCCGACCTGCTCGGCAATATGTGGGCGCAGGAATGGGGCAATATCTACCCCCTCGTCGCGCCGCCGGGGACCGGCGATTTGGGCTACGACATCGGCGAGCTGCTCGAGGCGCAGGGCAAGGACGCGATCGAGATGGTCAGGATCGGCGAGGGCTTCTATTCCTCGCTCGGCTTCGATCCGCTGCCCGAGACCTTCTGGACGCGCAGCCTGTTCACCAAGCCCGCCGACCGCGAGGTCACCTGCCATGCCTCGGCGTGGGATATCGACAACAAGGACGATATCCGCATCAAGATGTGCATCAAGGTGAACAGCGACGATTTCGTCACCATCCACCACGAACTCGGCCACAATTATTACCAGCGCGCCTACAAGGAACAGCCGCTGCTCTATCTCGGCGGCGCGAACGACGGGTTCCACGAGGCGATCGGCGATTTCGTCGCGCTGTCGATCACCCCGCAATATCTGGTCGACATCGGCCTGCTCGAAGCCGAAAAGGTGCCCAGCGCCGACAAGGATATCGGCCTGCTGCTGCGGCAGGCTATGGACAAGGTCGCGTTCCTGCCGTTCGGGCTGCTCGTCGATCGCTGGCGCTGGGGGGTGTTCGACGGGACGATCAAGCCCGCCGACTATAACCGTGCGTGGACCCAGCTGCGCACGCAATATCAGGGCATCGTCCCGCCGGTCGAGCGGCCCGCGGACGCGTTCGACCCCGGCGCCAAATATCACATCCCCGGCAACGTCCCCTATACCCGCTATTTCCTCGCGCGCATCCTGCAGTTCCAGTTCTACAAGGCGGCGTGCGACCAGGCGGGCTGGACCGGGCCGCTGCACCGCTG
>CALMYE010000123.1 GCA_937873425.1 uncultured Sphingopyxis sp.
TGGAGCGGGCGAAGGGATTCGAACCCTCGACCCCAACCTTGGCAAGGTTGTGCTCTACCCCTGAGCTACGCCCGCTCTGGCGGCTGGCGACCGGGTGGTGCCAGCGGGTGAGGCGCGCGATTAGCATCGGCTTCGGGAGTCGGCAAGCCCCCATGTCGCTTTTCGTCCGAAGGGTTGGCATATCGCGGACAAATCCCACATAAGCGGGTGAAAGCCCCCGTTCCGCCGCCGCGGAACCGGCACCGGAGCAGCAAGGAGCATCCCACGTGGCCACTTTGGGTCTGAGCCCGCAAGAGAAGGAAGCCGTCGAAGCCTTCCGCAGCGACGTCGTCGAACCGTCGATGACCAAGCTCGTCATCCTCGATTTCTGGGCCGAATGGTGCGGGCCGTGCAAGCAACTCGCGCCGGTGCTCGAAAAGGTCGCCGCCGACTATGCCGACAAGGGCGTGCTGCTCGCGAAGGTCGACGTCGACGCCAACCGCTTCATCGCCGGCCAGTTCCAGGTCCAGTCGATCCCAACTGTCTATGCGATCTTTCAGGGGCAGCCGGTCGCCAACCTGACCAACGCGCGGACCGAAAGCCAGCTGAAGGCGATGCTCGACCAGCTGCTCGCGCAGCTGCCGGTCGAGAGCGAGGCAGGCGCGCGGGCGGTGGAGATCGCGCCGCTGCTCGACATGGGCGAGAGCGTGCTCGCCGAAGGCGACGGCGCGCGCGCCGCGAGCATCTTCGGCCAGATCGTCGAGATCGCGCCCGATAATGCCGCCGCGCACGGCGGGCTGATCCGCGCGATGCTGCTCGCCGGCGATGTCGAAGGCGCGCGGACCGTGCTCGACGCGCTGCCGCCCGAAATCGCCGGCGATCCCGCCATCGCCCAGGCGAAGAGCGCGCTCGCGCTTGCCGCCGACGCGCCCGATGCGGGCGAGCTCGCCGCGTTCGAGGCGGCGGTGGCTGTGGACCCCGCCGATCATCAGGCGCGCTTCGACCTTGCCGCGGCGCAGATCGGCGCCGGCCAGCGCGATGCCGCGGCGGACAATCTGCTCCACATCGTCGCCGCCGACCGCGAATGGAACGAGGGCGCGGCGCGCGCCAAGCTGCTCGAACTGTTCGAGGCGGTCGGGCTCGAAGACCCGTGGGTCGCGACGCAGCGCCGCCGCCTGTCGCTGATCCTGTTCGGCTGATGACCGCGGATGCGCCCCTGACCATCCAGCGGATCGCGATCTTTCCGCTGCCCGGCGCGGTGCTGTTTCCCGGGCTGCACCTGCCGCTGCACATCTTCGAGCCGCGCTACCGGGCGATGGTGCAGGAAGTACTGGCGCGCGACCGGCAGATCGGGATGATCCAGCCGCGCCAGATCGCGGGCGAGGAGGATCGCGAGCCGCCCGCGCTCTACGACGTCGGCTGCGTCGGCAAGATCGTCGATATCGAGGCGCTCGACGACGGGCGCTTCAACCTGGTGCTGGAGGGGCTGGCGCGGTTCCGCGTGCGGCGCGAGCTCGACGTGACGACGCCCTTTCGCCAGGTCGAGGCGGAGATCGAAACCGAGGCGGAAGATGATTCGGCGCTGTCGAGCATCGAACGCGCGAGCCTCGAGCGCGAGGCGAAGCGCTTCGCCGAGCGGCAGGGCTATGTCGTCGACTGGAACGCGGTCGGCCAGCTCGACGATGCGACGCTGGTCAACGGCATCGCACAGGTCGCGCCGTTCGACGCGGCGGCGAAGCAGGCGCTGCTCGAAACCGGCTCGATCGACGCGCGCGCCGAACTGGTCGTGCAGATGATGCAGTTCTTCGGCCGCTTCGATGGCGACGACGGGCGGGCAACGTTGCAGTAAGCGTCGGGCGAGGAAGCTAAACCTCCGCCCCCGCCAGCAGCCTCGGCAGGTCGCCGGCCTCGCCGCGCGCTTCGTCCATGAAGAAGCGCTTGAGCATCGGCAGCCGCTGCACCGCGCCGAGGCCCGCGCGGCGGACGGCGGAGGCGGTGCGGCCGGGGATGCCGAACAGGCGGGTCAGGCTGTCGGTCGCGAGGCTGACCATCAGATTGTCGAGCCCGCGCCAGCGCTGGTAGCGCGCGAGCAGCGCCGCGTCGCCGAGGTCGAGCCCGAGCCGTGCGCCCTCGACCAGCACTTCGGTCAGCGCCGCGACATCGCGCAGGCCGAGGTTGAGCCCCTGCCCCGCGATCGGATGGATGCCGTGCGCGGCGTCACCGACCAGCACGATCCGGTCGGTTACGATCTTCGCGCTGTGATGGAAGCCGAGCGGATAGGTCATGCGCGGCGCGACCAGCTCCATGCGGCCGAGCAGGCCGCCGGCGCGCTTTTCGAGTTCGGCGGTAAAGCCGCGGTCGCCGAGCCTGGCGAAGGCCGGGCCTTCCCTTTCGCTCACCGTCCAGACGAAAGCCGAGCGGTGGCGCCCCTGTTCGTCATCGACCAGCGGCAGCAGCGCGAAGGGGCCGGCGGGAAAGAAGATTTCGTGCGCGACATGGCCGTGCGGCCTTTCATGCGCGACCGCGCCGATCATCGCATGATGGTGATAGGACCAGTTCGCGATGGTGAAGCCGGCCGCGTCGCGCGTCGGCGAGCGGCGGCCTTCGGCGACGATCAGCAGCGGCGCGGAAAGCCTGGTGCCGTCGGCGAGCGTCAGCGTGACGCCGTGCGCATCGACCGCGCGCGCCGCCACCGTCACCGGCGCGTGCAGCGTCGCGAGCGGCGCCTCGACCAACGCATCGCGCAGCGCGAGGCGCAGCCGGCGGTTTTCGACCATCGTGCCGAGCGGCGGCGCGCCCTCGGCGGTCTCGAAATCGAGCTCGCCGGGCTTGCCGGCGTCGCTGACCTTGATCGCGCGGATCGGACAGCCGTGGCCCGCGAGCCGGTCCGCGATGCCGATGACCTCGAACATCTGCCACACCGCGCTGGCGATCGCCGAGGCGCGGCCGTCGAAGCCGGGGGCGATCGTCGTGGCCGGGTCGGCGGGATCGACGATCCGGCTCGACAGCCCGTGATGCGCGAGCGCCAGCGCCAGCGTCTGGCCGACGAGGCCGCCGCCCGAGATCAGGACATCGCTGCGCAGGGGTTCGGTCATGGCCTTCGCCCTAGACCGCAATGCCGCGGATTGAAAGCGCGTCGCTGTGGGCAAGCGGGGGTGCCGCGCTTGACGGCGAGTCCGCCGCATGTGCATATCGGGCCCGTTAACCAGTGGGGACCCAAGAGCATGGCCAGCCGCAAGCCCGTCGCCGCGAAGGCCGATTGGCGCACCGTTTTCCGGGCGAGCATCGCGCGGTCGCTGGTGATCGCCATCGCTGCGGCGCTCGGGCTCTTCACCCTCTTCCTGACGGTGGCGCTGCTCACCCACGACAGCACCGACGCCGCGATCCACACCGCCGCCGCGGGCGCGCCGGCCAACTGGATGGGCGGCGCGGGGGCCTGGTTCGCCGATCTGCTGCTCTTCGTCGCCGGGGTGCCGGTCGCGCTGCTGCTGCCGCTGCTCGGGGTAATCGCCTGGCGGCTGTGGACCGCCGAACCGCAACCCTATTGGAAGCGCCAGCTCGCCTTCGCGCTGGCCGGCATCCTGCTCGTCGGTCTCGCCGCGCAGCTGTGGGCGCCCGACAGCAACGCCGCGCTTCCCGCCGGGCTCGGCGGCATCGTCGCGCTGCTGCTCGGCGGCGCGGTCGATCCGCTGTTCGACCGGGCGGGCGAGCCCGCCGCCGCGCTGGTCCGGATCGCCGCGATCCTGCTGCTCGGTGGTGTCGGCTTGTGGCTCGCATGGCGCGCGCTGCGGCTCGAACCCGGCTGGTGGAGCCGCTTCCGCCTGCCCGCCGCGGAAGGCGGGCGCGTCATCGCTCCGGCCGCGGCGGCGCCCGCCGACGCGAAGGCGCCCTCGCTGATGGGGCGGGTCATCCGGCCGCGCGCGCGCGCCGAGCCCGTCGACCGCGCCCCGCCCGAGATCGCCGATCCGGTGCGGCGCGACCAGCCCGCCAAACCCAAGCCCAAGCCGCAGACCGAGCTGTTCGCCAATTATCAGCTGCCCGCGCTCGACCTGCTCGCGCCGCCGCCGCCCGCGCCGACGGGGCAGGTCGACAAGGCGGGGCTCGAGCGCAATGCGCGCCTGCTCGAATCGGTGCTCGAGGATTTTCAGGTCAAGGGCACGATCACCGCGGTGCGCCCCGGCCCGGTCGTGACCATGTACGAGCTGGAACCCGCGCCGGGGACGAAGGCGAGCCGCGTGTCGAACCTCGCCGACGACATCGCGCGCAACATGTCGGCGCTGTCGGCGCGCATCGCGCCGATCCCCGGCCGCACGGTGATCGGCATCGAGCTGCCCAACGCGCACCGCGAATCGGTGGTGCTGTCCGAAATTATCGGCAGCGCGCTGTTTCAGGATCAGACCGGGGCGCTGCCTATCATCCTGGGAAAGAATATCAGCGGCGACCCCGTGATCGCGGACCTCGCGCCGATGCCGCACCTGCTGATCGCGGGCACCACCGGTTCGGGCAAGTCGGTCGGCCTCAACGCGATGATCCTGTCGCTTCTCTATCGCCTTGGTCCCGACCAAGTGAAGATGATCATGATCGATCCCAAGATGCTGGAACTCAGCGTCTATGACGGCATCCCGCATCTGCTCGCGCCGGTGGTGACCGAGCCGAAAAAGGCGATCCGCGCGCTCAAATGGGCGGTCGAGCAGATGGAGGACCGCTATCGGATGATGTCGTCGCTGTCGGTCCGCAACCTCGCGGGCTACAACGACAAGGTCCGCGCCGCGCTCGCCAAGGGCAAGTCGCTCGGGCGCCGCGTCCAGATCGGCCACGACCCCGAGACCGGCCAGCCGCTCTATGAGGAGGAGACGCTCGACTATCAGCCGCTGCCGCAGATCGTCGTCGTCGTCGACGAGCTCGCCGACCTGATGATGACCGCGGGCAAGGAGGTCGAGTTCCTGATCCAGCGCCTCGCGCAAAAGGCGCGCGCGGCGGGCATCCACCTGATCCTCGCGACCCAGCGTCCGTCGGTCGACGTCATCACCGGCGTCATCAAGGCCAATCTGCCGACGCGGATCAGCTTCAACGTGACGTCGAAGATCGACAGCCGCACGATCCTCGGCGAAGGCGGCGCCGAGCAACTGCTCGGCAAGGGCGACATGCTCTATGTCCCCGGCGGCAAGCAGATCACGCGCATCCACGGTCCTTTCGTGTCGGACGACGAGGTGCGCGCGGTCGCCGATCACTGGCGCGGCCAGGGCCAGCCCGACTATGTCGAGAGCGTCACCGAGGAGCCCGAGGACGGCGGCTTCGCGATGGAGGGCGCGCCGAGCGGCGGCGACAGCGCCGAGGACCGCATCTATGCCAAGGCGTGCCAGATCGTCGCCGAAAGCCAGAAGGCCTCGACGAGCTGGCTCCAGCGCCAGCTCCGCATCGGCTACAACAGCGCGGCGCGGATGATCGAGCGGATGGAGGACGAAGGGCTGGTCAGCCCGCCCAACCATGTCGGCCGCCGCGACGTGCTGACCGACCAATATGGCCAGCCACGCTGAGCTTCGGCGGGAACCAAAACCGCGCCTCGCGACTTGAACAGCATCCAAAGGCCGGGTTCAGCGCGGGTTCAAGGCCCCGATGCGATAGCCCCGGCGACAGCGAAACAGAATGAGAGTGGTATGACCCTGACCTTTCCCCGCCTGACCCTGACACGCGTCGCCGCGCTGGCGCTCGCTCCGGCCGCCGCGGGCGCGCTGGCGCTCGGCGTGCCCGCCGTCGCCCAGCCGGCGAACACGCTGTCCTCGGTGCAGTCGCACCTCAAGGCGACGACGTCGATGACCGCCGACTTCGTCCAGACCGACCGCAACGGCCAGCGGCTCTCCGGCCAGCTGACGCTGAAGCGCCCCGGCAAGATCCGTTTCCAGTATCAGCAGGGCGTGCCGCTGCTGATCGTCGGCGACGGCAGCTCGCTCACCATGATCGACTATGAGGTGAAGCAGGTGCAGCGCTGGCCGGTGAAGAATTCGCCGCTCGGCGCGCTGCTCGACCCCGACCGCGACCTGACGCAATATGCGAAGATCGTCCCCACCGGCAGCGACGAGGTGGTGAGCGTCGAGGTCCGCGACCCGAAGCGCCCCGAATATGGCACCATCACCATGGTGTTCGTCCGCGACGGCGCGGCGCCCGCGGGCCTGCGCCTGCGCGGCTGGGTCGCGCTCGATTCGCAGAACAACCGCACGCGCATCGACCTCAGCAACCAGAAGTTCAACGTCGCGGTCGCCGAGTCGGCCTTCAAATGGACCGACCCCCGCCCGCGCCAGCGCGGCCGCTGACGCCCCCCGTCGCGGACCGAACTCGTCCGGGCGCCGAATCCCGCTTGGGGATTCGGCGCCCTTTTTCCGCCGAACCGCCGTCCAGCATCGACGAACTGCAAGGCGCCTCGTAGGGCGTTCATCTTCGTTCAGCTTGGCGACAGGGAAGGCAGGCTATTCCGGTTCTCGAAGGCGCCACACGGCTTCCGGCTTTTGGGTTTCCCCCTGTTGCCCCATCCGGATCGCCGGCACCTTCATTCAAGAGCGTGACGAACGCTGACCTTGAACCCCCGTTCCACCGCCCCTGGGACGGGGGTTTAACTTTGCCCGCTTGCGCGGGCGTTGCGCCCGCGCGCGCGCGCCGATAGAGCCACCTGCATGAGCAGCATCAGCATCGCGTCGTGGAACATCAACAGCGTCCGCGCCCGCATCGGCATCGTCGAGAAGTTCCTGCACGAGGAAGCGCCCGACATATTGTGCCTGCAGGAGACGAAGGTCGAATGCGGCCTCTTTCCCCCCGACATGTTCCGCCGCCTCGGTTACGAGCATATCGTCACCAATGGCCAGCGCATGCACCACGGCGTCGCGATCGTCAGCCGGGTTCCGCTGACCGACATCCGCAAATATGACTGGCAGGCCAATGGCGAGGCGCGCCATATCGGCGTGACACTGCCGACCGGCGTGCGGCTCGACAATGTCTATATCCCCGCGGGCGGCGACATTCCCGACCGCGATCTCAACCCCAAATTCGGACAGAAGCTCGATTTCTTCGGCCGGATGACCGAATGGTCGGGCGCGCTGAACGGCACGCCGACGATCCTGACCGGCGATTTCAACGTCGCCCCGCTCGAAAGCGACGTGTGGAACCACAAGGCGCTGCTCGACGTCGTCAGCCACACGCCGATCGAGGTCGAAACGCTCGCGAAATTGCAGGCGGCGTCGAACTGGGTCGATCTCGGCCGCCATTTCATCGCCGCGCCGGCGCCGCTCTACACCTGGTGGAGCTATCGCGCGAAGGACTGGGCGGCGTCGAACCGCGGCCGCCGGCTCGACCATATGTGGGTGACCCCCGACCTGCTGCCCAATGCGATGTCGCACCGCATCGTCCAGCCCGCACGCAGCTGGGAACGGCCATCGGACCATATCCCGCTGGTGACGGAGTTCGCTTTTTGACGGACTTGGCGGCCCGCCGGGCGGCGCGCGCGCTCGACGCGTTGCGGCGCGGCTGGCCGGTGCGCGTGACCGGGGCGGACGGCGCGCTCGACCTGCTCGCGGTCGAAAGCGCGGGCGATCCGGCGCTCGCGGCGTTCGGCAGCGGCGATGTGCTGCTGTCGGGCGAGCGCGCGGTGACGCTGAAGCTCACCAACCAGCGCCCCGCGGCGACGCCGGGGCCGGTGCGCCTGTCGGACGCGGCGGAGAGCGCCGCGGCGGCGCTGGCGATCGCCGACCCGGCGCTCGACCTCGCGCATCCGCTCAAGGGACCGTTCCGCACCGTCGCGACCGGCGGCGAAGCGGCGGCCGCCGCTGCGATGACCCTCGCGCGTCACGCCGGCCTGCTGCCCGCCTTCTTCGTGCGCGCGGCGGCGGGCGCGGCCGAAACGATGTGCGAGGCGGCCGATGTCGCCGTGCTGCTCGACCCCGCGCGGCTGCATGTCGCGGCGCGCGCGCGCCTGCCCGTCGCGGCGAGCGAGACCGCCGAGATCGTCGCCTTCCGCACTCCCGAGGAAGCCTCGGACCATGTCGCGCTGGTGATCGGCAAGCGCGACGCGACCCCGCCCGTCGTGCGGCTGCACAGCGAATGCCTGACCGGCGACGTGCTCGGCAGCCTGAAATGCGACTGCGGGCCGCAGCTCCACGCCGCGCTGCATGCGATGGCCGATGCGCCGTGGGGGGTGCTGCTCTATCTGCGGCAGGAGGGGCGCGGGATCGGCCTCGTCAACAAGCTGCGCGCCTATGCGCTGCAGGATCAGGGCTACGACACGGTCGATGCCAATCTGCGGCTGGGCTTTCCGGTCGAGGCACGCGATTTCGCGATCGCGGGGCGGATGCTCGACCTCTTGAACATCCCGCGCATCCGGCTGATGACCAACAACCCCGAAAAGGTCGCGCGGCTGGAGAAGGAAGGCGTCGAGGTGGTCGAGCGCTTGCCCCTCGCGCTGCCCGCGAATCCGCACAACGAACATTATCTCGCGACGAAGCGGGACCGGACAGGGCATCAGCTTTAAACCCGTCATCCCGGCGAAAGCCGGGATCGCCAGCGGCCAGTCAGTACGATAGCGGCCCCAGCTTTCGCTGGGGCGACGGCCATTTCAATGCACGAACCGCGCCACGACATCCCGATAGCTGCGGCTGACCTTCACCTGCGCGCCCGAGCCGAGCACAAGGAAGCATTCGCCGTTGGTGTGCGGCTTCACCTGCTTGACCTGCGACAGATTGACGATCGTCGAGCGGTGGACGCGCTGGAAGTTGCGGGGGTCGAGCCTTTTTTCCAGATCCTTCATCGTCTCGCGCAGGATCAGGCTGTTGTCGGCGGTGTAGATGCACATATAGTCGCCCGCGGCGTCGATGCGCTCGATGCTGTCGACGTCGACGCGGAAGATCTGGCCGCGATCCTTGATGTTGATCATCTTCTCGTAGCGGTCGGCGGCATGCGCGTCGGCCTGCGGCTCGCTGTCGAACTCGCCGGCCGCCTCGGGCGCGACTTCGGCCAGCACCGTCTTCAGCCGCTCGACTTCCGCCGCGCCGCGCTTTTCGGCGAGGCGCTGGCGCACGCGGTCGAGTGCGTCGGCCAGCCGCTCGGGCTCGACCGGCTTGACCAGATAGTCGACGGCCTGCGCCTCGAAGGCGCGGATGGCATGGTCCGAATAGGCGGTGACGAACACGACCAGCGGCGGTTCGACCTCCATCAGACCCTGGATCACCGAAAAGCCGTCGAACCCCGGCATCTGGATGTCGAGAAACACCAGATCGGGCTTGTGCGTCTTGATCTTTCTGATGGCCTCGCGGCCGTTCTGGGCGGTATCGACCACCTCGACATCGCTGTGCGCTTCCAGCCGGACCTGCAGGCCCTGGGTCGCCAGTTTTTCATCATCCACCAGGATGGTTCTGATCGTCATGTGCGTTCGGTTCCAATCATCGCTTGCCCGTCGGGCTGAAACGGAAACTCGATCACCACCGTGAACCCGCCCTCAGCGCCCGATTGGGCGTCGAACCGGTGCTGTTCGCCGAAAGCCTGCGCCAGCCGGTCCCTGATATTGGCTAAACCCACGCCCGTCGATTCCGTTGCAACGCCCGTCGTGGGGTCGGTCGTTTCGCCTGACAATCCCGCGCCGGTGTCGGACACGACGATCCGGACGTTTTGACCGGCAAGCTGCGCGGAAATGGTGATGTCGGCGCCCTCCTCCTGCGGGGTGACCGCATATTTGATGGCATTTTCGATCACCGGCTGGAGCAGCAGCGATGGCAGGCGCGCGCGCGCGACCGCGGGGTCGATCGCGAAATGCGGGCGCAGCCGCTCCTCGAAGCGCATCTTCTCGATATCGAGATAGAGCTTCAGCGTCTCGATCTCCTGCGCCAGCGTCACCTGCGCGGTCGGCTCGTTGGCGAGCGTGTAGCGCAGGAAAGCCGACAGGCGCGACAGCATCGCATTGGCGGGTTCCGACTGCTTGAGCAGCACCAGCGTCGAGATGCTGTTCAGCGTGTTGAACAGGAAATGCGGGTTGAGCTGATAGCGCAGCATCGCGAGCTGCGCCGAGGCGGCCTGCGCCTCGAGCCGCAGCACACGGTCATTCTGTTCCTCGAGCTGGAGGAAATAGTTGATCGCGAAATAGAGCGCCGACCAGGCGGCGATCGACGAGGCGTCGATATAGACCGCGCCGAGCAGCAGGCTGGTGAAGCCGGTTTCGCTCGCGGGGTTCAGCACCTGCGCGACCCAGGCGTCGATGAAGGCCCACAGCGCCGTCGCGATGCCGGCGAGGCCGAAGCTGACGCCCCACATCACCAGCGGCCGCCGGTGAATCAGCATCCGGTAACAGACCGAGAGGATCAAAGTCAGCGAGAAACCGGTGATCCCCGACACGATCGGCTGGACGAGGAAGCTGAGCGCCTGTCCGTTCGCGAACCCCGACACGCCGCGCAGCCCGAGCCAGCCGAACCAGCCCAATATCTGCAGGTTCCAGAAGGCGCGGACCTTGTTGTCGAAAAAGGGGCCGGGCGAGGAGAGGCCGAACAGCGGCATGGGTCGTTGCGGGGATCGTTGCGGGGCGGTGGTCAGCGGCAAGGCGAAAAGCGGCGCGCGGACCCGCGGCTCATTCGGCGGCCACCGGGGCCATCCGCGCGTCGGCGCGCGCACGCGCCTGACCCAGCGGTTGCAGCTCCGAGCGGTGCTTCCACACCAGTTCGCGATAGCCGAGCGCGCGGCCGTCGTGCGCGGTGATGGTGACGGGGCCGATGGGCTGTTCGTCGCGCACATCGACGAGCACCGGGGTCGAGGGCACGCCGGCCCCCCATTTCTCGCCCCACTGGCGCAGCGCGATCATCGCCGGCAGCAGTTCGATGCCCTTTTCGGTCAGCTGATAGCGCACTTTGCGCCGGTCCTCGGCCATCACCTCACGCGCCATAATGCCGTGATCGACAAGGCGCGACAGCCGGTTGGACAATATGTTGCGCGCGATGCCGAGCTCCTGCTGGAACTCCTCGAAATGATGGACGCCGTTGAAGGCCGCGCGCAGGATCATGAACGACCAGCGCTCGCCCATCGCCTCGAGCGCGAGCGGCAGGGCGCAATTGCCTCCATAGAGGTCGTTCAGCGGTTCGCGTAATTTTCCCATGCCATGCCCTAACGTAAAATCGGTCCCCGCACAAAAAATATGTCGTCTCGGTTGCATTTTGCAACGGTCAAACTAGATTTCCTTTTGCAACCTATCTGGCTGCCCAAAAAAGGAGACCTCCCCATGTTCAAGCTTTCCCCTCTCGCGGCCGCGTGGCCGCTCGCCGGCGCCGCCTGTCTCGCGCTGGTTCCGGCTGCTGCCCAGGCATCGGGCGGCGCCTATTACCGCGCCGAACTCGCCGCCCCCGCGCCCAAGGGCAAGTTCGTCTCGCGCGGCGTGGTCTGGTCCTGCGCGGGCAACAGCTGCGTCGCCGGCCGCGGCACCAGCCGGCCGCTGATCATGTGCGCCGGCCTCGCCAAGGACGCGGGCGCGGTGACCGCCTTTATCGCCGACGGCAAGGCGCTCGAAGCCGATGAACTGGCGCGCTGCAACGGCGCGAAGTGAAGGGAATCATGCCCCCTCCCGCTCGCGGGAGGGGGATTATGCCGGTCAGGCGGTCAGGCGGTTGCGCGCGACGACGAGCGCCCAGCGCGCAAGCTGCGGCAGATGTGCGACGACATGTTTGGGATAGGCCACGAAGGCGCGGCGAACGAGGTCGAGGCGCCAGCGCATCTGGCTCTTGAGCGCAAGGCCGAGCAGGATCTCGCTGCGCCGCGGTCCGGGCAGCGTGTCGGGCATCGCGCGCTCGACGATCTGCGCGGTCAGCGCATAGATTTCATCGGTTCGCTGGTAGGACAGGCTGCCGTCATGCTTGCGATAGAGGTAGAGATCCTCGTGCAGCGCGACGAAGCGGAAGCGCTGCGCCGCGCGCAGCCAGAAGTCATAATCCTCGACCCCGAACAATGTCGTGTCATAGCCGCCGAGCGCCTCGGTCACCTCGCGGCGATAGAGGAAGCAGGCGCCGACATTGTTGCCGTGGAGCAGCCGGTCGGTTTCGCCGACGCGCGACAGGCCGGTCACCTCTCCGGCATCGTTGATCAGCGTGAAATCGGCATGGACGACCCCGGCGTCCGGATCGGCATCGAGCGTCGCGACGAGCCGTTCGAGCATCGCCGGGCGCAGCAGATTGTCGTCGGAGGTCCAGCTGTGATACTCGCCGCGCGCCTGCGCGAAGCCGTGGTTGAGCGCGGCGGGCAGGCCGACGTTGGCGTCGAGCCGGACATGGTGCACGCGCGCGTCGCGCGCCGCCGCGGCGGCCATGATCGCGGGCGATTCGTCGCGCGAGGCATCGTCGATCAGGATCAGCTCGAAATCGGCGAAACTCTGGTCGAGGACCGAGGCGATCGCCTCCTCCAGCCAGCGCGCACCATTGTGCACGGGCATCACCATCGACACGCGCGGCGCGCTCGAATCGCGAGATGCGGTCCCGGTCATCTCCCTTCCCCTTACCGTGCGCGCACGATGCTTCCAAAGCCGTTTACCAAAGTTGCCGCGAGCGACGCGTCTCGCGCAAGCAAGTTTCGCATTGCATTTGCCCCCGCATGCACGACATTGGGACAGGATGCTGAGACAATATGAACTTGTCGAGCGCGTGCGCGCTTATGATCCGGACGTCGACGAGGCGTTGCTCAACCGCGCCTATGTCTTCACCGTGCAGAAGCACGGCAGCCAGAAGCGCGCCTCGGGGGACCCCTATTTCAGCCATCCGGTCGAGGTCGCGGGCATATTGACCGACCTCCACCTCGACAGCGAGACGATCGTCACCGCGCTGCTCCACGACACGCTCGAGGACACGCTGACCACGCCCGAGGAGATCGAGCGCCTGTTCGGCAGCGATGTCGGGCGGCTGGTCGACGGGGTGACCAAGCTCAGCAAGATCGAGGCGCAGACCGAGAATGAGCGCGCGGCGGAAAATCTGCGCAAGTTCCTGCTCGCCATGTCGGACGACATCCGCGTGCTGCTGGTCAAGCTCGCCGACCGGCTGCACAATATGCGCACGCTGCATTTCATCAAGAATCCCGACAAGCGCCGCCGCATCGCGCGCGAGACGATGGATATCTATGCCCCGCTCGCCGAGCGGATCGGCATGTATGAATATATGCGCGAGATGCAGATGCTCGCCTTTCGCGAGCTCGAGCCCGAAGCCTATGCGACGATCACCGGCCGCCTCGCCAAGCTGACCGCGGGGGGCAAGGACAAGGTCGCCGCGATCAGCCGCGAATTCCGGGAGCTGCTCGCGAAGAACGGCATCGAGGCCGAGGTATCGGGGCGCGAGAAGCACCCCTATTCGATCTGGCGCAAGATGCAGGAACGGCACGTCAGCTTCGAGCAGGTGACCGACATCATCGCCTTTCGCATCATCACCCCGACCGACGCCGACTGCTATGCCGCGCTGGGGCTGATCCACAGCAAGTGGAAGATGGTTCCCGGCCGTTTCAAGGACTATATCTCGACGCCGAAGCGCAACGGCTACAAGTCGCTGCACACGACGATCATGCACCAGCAGAATATGCGGATCGAGATCCAGATCCGCAGCCTGGCGATGCACCAGCAGTCCGAATTCGGGCTCGCCGCGCATTGGGCCTACAAGCAGGGCGGGGCGACGCCCGACGGGCAGGCGGGGTGGATTCGCGACCTGATCGAGATTCTCGAACAGTCGAACGATCCCGACGAGCTGCTCGAAAACACCCGCATCGCCATGTATCAGGACCGCATCTTCGCCTTCACGCCCAAGGGCAGCCTGCACCAGCTGCCGAAGGGCGCGACGCCGGTCGATTTCGCCTATGCCGTGCATACCGGGCTCGGCGACCGCACGGTGGGGGCGAAGGTCAACGGGCGGCTGGTGCCGCTGCGCACCCAGCTCGCCAACGGCGATACGGTGGAAATATTGTCGTCCGACAAGCAGGTGCCGCAGCCCGCCTGGCTCGGCTTCGCGGTCACCGGCAAGGCGCGCGCGGCGATCCGCCGCCATGTGCGGTCGAAGGAAAAGGTCGAGCTCGCCGCGCTGGGGCGCAAGATGTACGACGAGATCGCCCGCCGCCTGCCCAACAAGGTCGGCGACAAGGCGCGCGCCGCGGCGCTGACGCGGCTCAAGCTCGAGGACGACACCGCGCTCTACGTGGCGATCGCCAAGAAGCGCCTGTCCGACAATGCGGTGCTCGAGGCGCTGGTCCCCGGCATCACCGCCGAGATGAAGTCGAAGCCCGGCAAGCTCGCGCAGGGCGCGGCGGTGTCGATCGCGGGGCTGACCCCCGGCGTCGCCTATCAGCTCGCCGACTGCTGCCATCCGGTGCCGGGCGACCGCATCGTCGGGCTGGCGCGCGAAGGCGAAGGGATAGAGGTGCATGTCATCGACTGCCCCAGCCTGGCCGACGGGATCGACGCCGACTGGATCGACCTGCGCTGGCAGGAGGACAGCGAGGGCGGCAATGCGCGATTGTGCGTCGTCATCCTCAACGAGCCCGGCACACTCGCCGAAATGTCGGGCATCCTCGCCGCAAACATGGCGAACATCACCAATCTGCGCCTGTCGAACCGCGAGGGCGGTTTCCACACCTATGACGTCGTCGTCGAGGTGCGCGACGTCCAGCATGTGATGCGCATATTGTCGGCGCTGCGCGCGTCGGACAGCGTGGTGCAGGCGGAGCGGCTGTAGAAAGAACCCCCCTCCCTGAAAGGGAGGGGTTGGGGGTGGGTGCGCGCGTCTGCGCGCCGAAAAGATTCCGGTGACGGCGCGATAAAAGCCCCGAGCGGGGCGTCGAGCCCCGCCCGAGGCTCGACCCACCCCTGGCCCCTCCCTTTCAGGGAGGGGAAGTCAGCCCCCCGGCCGCATCGATCCGTCGGGGAAATCGGCGAGCCCGCATTCACCGACCGGCACCGCCGGATTGCCGCCGACGATGACGCCCTGCGCGACATCCTTGATCACCACCGCGCGCGCCGCGGCGACCGCGCCGTCGGCGAGCGTGACGCCGGGACCGACGAAGGCATCGGCGGCGACCCAGGCGTTGCGGCCGATCGCGATCGGCGCGGCGGTGAGCGCGAAGCCGGGTTCGTGGATGTCGTGGCTGGCGGTGCAGAGATAGGCGCGCTGGCTGACCACCGACCAGGGGCCGAGCGTCACGCGCGCGACGCTGTAGATTTCGGCGCGCGGCCCCAGCGTGCTGCCCGCGCCCATCTCGAAATTCCACGGGGCCCAGATGCGCGCGCTCGGATAGGGCCGCGCCCCGGCCCCGATCCTGGCGCCGAACAGCCGCAGCAACAGCCGGCGCAGGCCGTGCAGCGGGACAGGGGTCGGGCGATAGAGCAGCAGCCAGGCGCTGTTCCACAGCGCGCGGCGAAGCTTGTCGCCAAGGCTGGGGTGGGGAATGACGACCGGGCGCATCGCTTCTGTCTCGTTCAGGGGCAGGAACGCCCGGGCCGACG
Source organism: uncultured Sphingopyxis sp. (assembly GCA_937873425.1). Lineage (GTDB taxonomy): Bacteria > Pseudomonadota > Alphaproteobacteria > Sphingomonadales > Sphingomonadaceae > Sphingopyxis. Next base: position 15,461 of record CALMYE010000123.1, read on the forward strand.
CTGTCGCATAGGCGCGAAGTCTTGGCTAGTGGCCCAGCGCCATCGGCGGGCGCCAGCCGCTCTGATCGACCGCGTCGGTCACCTTGTAGACGAGGCCCTTGCTGTTCAGGAACAGCTTTTCCATTTCCGGGCGCGTGAAGGGGCGCGAGCCGAGGCGGCCGAAGACCGCCATCTGGCCGCCCGTTTCATCGACGCCGCGGTCGCGGTCGAGGCCCTTCGACAGCGCCAGCGCGGGCGAACGGGTCTTCGCCCAGGCGATCAGTTCGGGCGTCGGTTTGGGCGAGAAGCCGTAGAGGCCGGGGTTGTCGGGGCTGGTCAGCTGGATCACCTTGATGCCCGCGCGTCCATCGGCGACATAGGCGAAGAGCGACGCGTTGGTCGAGGCGACGATGACGTCCTCCGCATCGGTCATGCTGCCGCCGAAGGTCAGCCCCGGCCAGACGGCGGGCGCCGCGGGGCGGGTGACATCGACGATGACCAGCCCGTCCGCCTTCGCCGCGACATACATATAGGTGCGCGCGAGATAGATTTTCCGCGCATCGGCGAGCCGCACCGTGCCCGACGGCACCGGCACCGGCCGGGCCATGTCGGTGACGTCGAACAGCTTCAC
>CALMYE010000124.1 GCA_937873425.1 uncultured Sphingopyxis sp.
GCCGATGCGCTCGCCGCCGACGGCCGCTTCGCCGAGGCGGTCCATCTGCTGCTCCATCGCAGCGTCGAGGATATCGACGGCCGCCGCCCCGGCCTCGTCCGCCCGGCGATGACCTCGCGCGAACTTGCCGCTGCGGAGGGACTGCCCGCGGTCGCGCGCGACGCGTTCAGCCGCATCGCGCGCGCGGTCGAGATCAGCCTGTTCGGCGGCCGCGCGATCGACGCCGGCGCGTGGCGGCTGTGCCGCGACGCCTATGCCGAGATGACCGTCGCGAAGAATTGGGCGCGCGCATGAGCGCCGACACCGCCAGCGCCAATCCCTTCAGCCCGCGGCTGATCGCAGGGATCGTCGCAATGGGAGTCGTCGCCTTCATCGCGCTGTGGGTGCTGATCGCATTCGGCCCGCAATTGAGCGACGGCAGCGGCGACACCAGTGGCCGCAACACGGGCCACGCGCTGTCGAGAGCCGCGCCGGGCTATGCCGGCATCGTCGATCTGGCCGAGCGCGCCGGCGCCCATGTCGAGATATTGCGGAAAAACGAAATCCCCTATTATGACGATTATAGCCAGCTCGTCGTCCTGACCCCGACGCACCGCACGCGGCAGGCGGAAATCGCCGAGCTGCTGTCGAAGGCGGGCGGGTCGCCGGTGCTGCTGGTGCTGCCCAAATGGCATACGGCGACGCTGCCGGGGCAGGAAGTGAAGCCCGGATGGGCCGGTTTCGGCGCGCCCGCATCGGCGCCCGAACGCCTGCTGCCCGAGGATCGCTTCGGCAAGATCTCGATCCAGATCGAGGATGCCCAGGCGGGCCGGACCTCGGCGTGGCTCGCCGGGCGGTCGGTGCCGCTGGCGCTGCCCGAGGACGTCCAGACGATCGCGGGCGACGGGCTCGACATATTGGCCGAGGGGCCGGGCGGCCGCGCGATCCTGGCGCGCGCGGGCGACGGCGACGTCTATATCCTGGCCGACCCCGACCTCATCAACAATTTCGCCTTCGCCGACCGCGACCGCGCCCGCGCCGCCGCCGCGCTGCTCGACGCGCTCGCCGAGGATGCCGACGCCCAGGGCCTCGCCTTCGACGTCACGCTGAACGGGCTCGGCGGCGGGCGCTCTCTGCTCCGCTTCGCCTTCGTCCCGCCCTTCATCGGCATCACCCTGTGCCTGATCGCCGCCTTCCTGTTCGCGCTGTGGCAGGCATGGGCGCGCTTCGGCCCGGCGCTGAAGCCGGCGCGCGCGATCCCGGTGTCGAAAGCGGCGCTGATCGCCAACAGCGCCGACCTGATCAAGCAGGCGGGGCGCGAACTGGAAGGCGCGCCCGCCTATGTCGCCAGCCTGCGCGCCGCGATCGCGCGGCGATTGCACGCACCCGGCGGGCTCGACGCCGCGGAAACCGACGCGTGGATCGACCGGCACCTGCCGCGCGGCGGCAACCTCTTCTCCGCGCTCGCCGCACGGCTCACCCGCGCGCGCAACAATCATGAATTTCTCGCAGACGCGCAGGCGCTGCACGACATAAGGAAGGATCTGATCCGTGACAGCTAATCCCGTCGAGAGCGTCAAGGCGCTGGGCGCCGCGATCGACGCCGAGGTGGCCAAGGTCGTCTTCGGGCAGCAGCCGCTCACCCGGATGGTGACGATCGCGCTGCTCGCAGGCGGCCATGTGCTGCTCGAGGGGCCGCCGGGGACCGCCAAGACGCTGCTCGCGCAGGCCTTCGCGCGCGCGGTGGGCCTGGAATTCGGGCGCATCCAGTTCACCCCCGACCTGATGCCCGGCGACATTCTCGGCTCCAACCTGTTCAACTTCCAGACGTCGAGCTTCACGCTGACCAAGGGGCCGATCTTCACCGAGCTGCTGCTCGCCGACGAGATCAACCGCACCCCGCCCAAGACGCAGGCCGCGCTGCTGGAAGCGATGCAGGAGCGGCGGGTGACGATCAACGGCGAGCCGCATGTGATGAGCCCGCGCTTCACCGTGCTCGCGACGCAGAATCCGATCGAGCAGCAGGGCGTCTATCCGCTGCCCGAGGCGCAGCTCGACCGCTTCCTGTTCAAGCTGGTCGTCGACTATCCCGACGCCGACGAGGAACGGCGCATCGTCGCCGAGCATGGCGGGCGCTTCAAGAGCCCGGCGGTCGCCGACTTCGGCGTCGCGCAGGTCGCCGACGCGGCCGCGATCGGCGCGGCGATCGACACGATCGCGAGCGTCAGGCTCGCCGAGGAGATCGTCGATTATATCGTCCGCCTGATCCGCGCGACGCGCGAAAGCGCCGACCTCGAATGCGGCGCGAGCCCGCGCGCCGCGACCCTGCTCGCGCGCGCCGCCTGCGCCGCGGCGGCGCTCGACGGGCGCGACTATGTGATCCCCGACGACGTGCAGCGGCTCGCCACCGGCGTGCTGTGCCACCGCGTCATCCTGTCGGCCGCCGCCGAGATCGAGGGACGCAGCGTCGAACAGGTCGTCGCCGCGCTGCTCGAACGCGAGGAAGTGCCGCGGTGATCTATCCGACGCGGCGCGCGATTCTCCTTTTGCTCGCGGGTGCGCCCGCAGCGCTTCTGCTCGGGCTGATCCGGCCCGACCTGTGGATCGTCGCGCCGGCGTGGATCGGCTTCCTTCTCGCCTGCCTGCTGATCGACGCGGCGGCGGGTGCGCATCCGCGCGCGCTCGCGCTCGACGCGCGCTTTCCGCATCAGGCGGGGGTCGGCGACCCGTTCGAGCTGCGGCTGACCGCGACGAGCGGCAAGGCGGTGCCGGCCCGCGCCGAGATCGCGCTCGCGCTCGACGAGCGGCTCGCGCCCGGCGGGCGGCTGGAAGGCGCGATGCGCGCCGTCGATAGTGGCGACGGCACCGCGCGCACGCTGGCGGCCACGCTGACCCTTGCGGCCTCGCGCCGCGGACAGGCGCTGGTCGAGGCGCTGTGGGTGCGCTGGCGCGGGCCGCTCGGCCTCGTCTGGAAACAGCGCGAGTTTCCGATCCGCGGCAGCATCGCCGTCGTCCCCAGCCTGCGCGCGGTGCGCGAGGAGGGCAGCCGGCTGTTCCAGCGCAACAGCCTGTTCGGCCTGAGGCAGCAGCGGCTGCGCGGCGAGGGCGCCGAATATGAGGCGCTCGCAGAATTTCAGCCGGGGATGGACCGGCGCGCGATCGACTGGAACGCCTCGGCGCGGCACGTCAAATTGCTCGCCAAGGAATATCGCGTCGAGCGCGACAATCGCGTCGTGCTGGCGATCGACGCCGGGCGGACGATGGCCGAGCCGGTCGAGGGCATGCCGCGCGTCGACCGCGCGGTGTCGGCGGCGATGCTGCTCGCCTATGTCGGGCTGAAGATGAACGACCGGGTCAGCCTTTTCTCCTTTGCGGCGAAACCGCAGGCGATGACCCCCGCCTATATGCACACGCAGGATTTCCCGGCGCTCCAGCGCGCGGCGAGCCTGATCGACTATGCGCCGGTCGAGAGCAATTTCACCCTCGCGCTGACGACCTTGTCGGCGCAGCTCAACCGGCGGTCGCTGATCATATTGTTCACCGAATTCACCGACGCGACGAGCGCCGACCTGATGATCCGCGCCGCGGGGCGGCTGGTGAAGAAGCATCGGCTGCTGTTCGTCGTGCTGAAGGACGAGGAGCTGGAGAGCGAGGAAAGGCGCCGCCCCGAAAGCGCCGCCGACGTCACGCGCTCGAACGTCGCGGCAGCGATGCTGCGCGACCGCCAGCTGGTCATCGCGCGGCTCCAGCGGCTGGGCGCCGACGTGCTCGAAGTCACCGCCGACGCGGTGGCGACGGGGGTGATCGACGCCTATCTGGCGATCAAGCGCGAGGGTGGCCTGTGATCCCGCCCGCGCCAGCCGCCGCCGCGCCCGACGCGCCGAGCTTTTCGACCGGCCGTTTCCGCGCCGAGCGCGAGGCCGACTGGATCGCCTTCGACGCGCTGCTGACGCGGCTGGAGAAAAAGGGCGCCAAGGGACTGTCGAGCGAGGAGCTGCTCCAGCTTCCCACCCTCTATCGCGCGACGCTCTCGTCGCTGTCGATCGCGCGCGCGACCAGCCTCGACAAGGCGCTGCTGGGTCATCTCGAGGCGCTGTCGATGCGCGGCTATTTCCTCATCTATGGCGTGCGCCAGTCGCGGCTCGACCGGCTCGCGGGCTTCTTCGCGCGCGACTGGCCGCTCGCGGTGCAGGCGGTGTGGAAGGAAACCGTCATCATCGCGCTGATCATCCTGCTCGGCATGGCGACCAGCTGGTCGCTCGTCGCGAGCGACCCCGAATGGTTCTATAATTTCGTGCCCGAGGAACTGGCCGGGGGGCGCGACCCGCGCGCGAGCGTCGAATTCCTGCAAGGCACGATGGGCCACGGCAAGGCGGCGGACGAAGGGACGGAGGGGGCGCTGCACGTCTTCGCCACCTATCTCTTCACCCACAACAGCGGCGTGTCGATCATGTCCTTCGCGCTGGGCTTCGCCTTCGGCATCCCGACGATGATGCTCGAATATTATCAGGGGATCAGCCTGGGCGCGATGGTCGCGGTGTTCGCGGGCAAGGGCCTGGGCGCCGATTTCGGCGGCTGGCTGTTCATCCACGGCACGACCGAGCTGTTCGCCGCCGCGCTGTCGGGCGCCGCCGGGCTGCGCATCGGCGCCGCGGTGGTCTTTCCCGGCGCGCGCAGCCGCTTGCAGGCGGCGTCCGACGCCGGGCGCACCGCGGGCAAGGTGATGGTCGGCGTCATATTGATGCTGCTCGTCGCCGGGCTGCTCGAAGGCTTCGGACGCCAGCTGATCACCGACACCGCGCTGCGATACGGCATCGGCACCGCGATGCTGCTCTTCTGGCTCGCCTATTATTACCTCCCGCGGCGCGGAGCGGCGGCATGAGCGCGGCGGCCGGCGCCCTTCGCGAACGCGCCGCGCGGGGGAAGGTGCGCCAGTTCATCACGCCCGAGGGCGTCGATCTGGAACTGCGCATCGCGAGCTCGGGGCTGCGCTTCGGCGCGCTGATCACCGACCTGACGATCATATTGGCGCTGCTCATCGCCCTGACCCTGTTCATCGTGTGGATCTACACCGGCGGGTCGCAGGATATCGCCAGCATCATCTGGCTGCTCGGCTTCTTCGCGCTGCGCACCTTCTGGTTCATCGGTTTCGAGCTGGGGCAGCGCGCCGCGACGCCGGGCAAGAGGCTGATGGGCATCCGCGTCGTCGCGCGCGACGGCGGGCGGCTGACCGCCGACGCGGTCGTCGCGCGCAACCTGATCCGCGAATTGGAGCTGTTCCTGCCGCTGATGATGCTGGGGGTCGGCTCGGCGGAGGACATGGTGTCGGGGTGGACGGTGCTCGCCGGCGTCGCCTGGTCGCTGACGCTCAGCCTGTTCCTGTTGTTCAACAAGGACCGGATGCGCATGGGCGACCTGATCGCCGGCACCTGGGTGGTGATGGCGCAGCGCTCGAAACTCGACCGCGACATCGCGGCGGAGGCGGAGACGGCGGGCCCGATGCAGTTCACCGAGGCCGAGCTGTCGGTCTATGGCATCTATGAGCTGCAGGAGCTCGAACGGGTCTTGCGCATCCGCGAGCCGCGCGCCATGCGCGAGGTGGCCGATACGATCCGCGCGAAGATCGGGCGGCCGGTCGCGGAAGAGGACGACGTCTTCCTCCTTTCCTATTACCGCCAGCTGAAGGCGCGGCTCGAACGAAAATTGCTGTTCGGCAAGCGGCGCGAGGACAAATATGCCAGCGACTGACACGCCCCCGCTTTCCGTCACCGACGCGCTCCACGCGCGCCGTTCGGTGCGCGCCTTTTCGGACCGTCCGGTCGATCCCGCATTGCTCGCCGAGATCTTCGCGGCGGCGCAGCGCGCGCCTTCGGGCGGCAATCTCCAGCCGTGGCAGGCGGTGGTGCTGACCGGCGCGCCGTGGGACGCGGTCAAGCAGGCGGTCGCCGCGCGCATCGCGATGGGGCGCGACGGGCAGCAGCCCGAATATGACATCTATCCCAGGGGACTGACCGATCCGTGGGAAAGCCGCCGCTTCGGCGTCGGCGAGGCGCTCTACGCCTCGCTCGGCATCCCGCGCGAGGACAGAAAGGGCCGGCTCGCTCAGTTCATGCACAATTACACCGGCTTCGGCGCGCCGGTGATGCTGTTCCTTCATTGCTCGCGGATCATGGGGCCGCCGCAATGGGCCGACATGGGCATGTGGCTGCAATCGGTGATGCTGCTGCTCGTCGAGCGCGGCCTCGCGAGCTGCCCGCAGGAATGCTGGGCGATGTATGGTGAAACCGTGCGCGAGACGCTGGGGCTCGGCGGCGACCAGATCCTCTTCACCGGCCTCGCCATCGGTTACGCGGACGCCGAGGCGGCGGTGAACCAATGGCCGGTGCCGCGCGTTGGCCTGGAAGAGGTGATCGAATGGCGGGGTTTCGACCAGTGACGCACAGGCATATCCGGCACAGCGCAGCGGTCGCGGCGGTCCTCGCGATTGCGGGCTGCTCCGCGGTGCCGACCCCGGCGCCGGCGCCCGCGCCGACCCCTGTCGCCGTGGCACCTGCCCCGACGCCAGCTCCGGCACCGCGCCCACCCGCACGCCCTTGGGACGAGCGCACGCTCGACAGCGGCGAGTGGCGCTATAACGCCGGAACGCGCACGGCGGTCTTCGCACAGCCGGCGGTGACTGCACCGCTGGTGACGCTGGCGTGCAGCGGTGGCGGCATCGACCTCAGCGCCGGGCTGGGCGCGGCGGGCGAGACGCTCGACGTCGATCTGAAAACCAGCGCCGGCAGCGACCGGCTGCGCCTGACGGCGGGCCGCGTCGCGCTGCCCGCGCGCGACGTCCGGCTCGACCGCATCGCCTTCAGCCGCGGCCGCTTCGCGCTGGAAGCCAGCAACGGCAGCACGCTGACGCTGCCGGTGCAGGCGGAAATCGGGCGATTGATCGAGGATTGCCGGGGATAGGCAAAGGGAAACCCCTCCCCTTCAGGGGAGGGGCAGCGAGACTTGCGGGCTTGCCCGCTAGTCGCAGCGGGGTGGGCCTCGAAGGCTGTGCAAGGCCGATGGCCCCACCCCAACCCCTCCCCTGAAGGGGAGGGGCTTATTCTCAGCTGCCCAGCCGCACCGTGCCGCCCTTGATCCAGCCCCAGTTGCACGGACCCTGATATTCGCGCGCGCTGCGCACCGTCTTGCCGATGCCGCACATCGTGTCGTCCTTGCCCGGCGGCGGGAAGACCACGCCGAACCAGGCGTCGTCGTCGGTCGCCTCGCACAGCGACACGCGCGCGCCGCCGGCGAGCTTCGCCTTGACCGCGCGCGTCTCGCCCGGCGCCCAATAGACGTCGGTGCCGCCGTCCACGACGCGGCTGACGCTCGAACAGGCGGGCAGGCTCGGCCCTTCGGTGCCGATCATCACCGCGCGCGTGGCGAGCGGCTCGCCCTCGACGGCGGGGGCGTTGTCGGGCGGCGGCGCGGGCTGCGAACAGGCGGCAAGCGCGAACAGGGGGAGGGCGAGGAGCGACAGGGGAAGACGTACGGTCATGCGGCCGAATCTAGCCGCCGCGGCGGCGGCGCGCAACGCCCCTCCCCGCCGCCCGGCAAGCGGCATTTTCGCTTGGGTTTTGCGCCCCTCGACCCTATATGATGGGCATGACGGACACCCCCGAAGAGATGGCGCCCGAAAGCGGCGCGAAGCAGCCCAATGCCAATGCCTATGGCGCCGATTCGATCAAGGTGCTGAAGGGGCTCGACGCGGTGCGCAAGCGGCCGGGCATGTATATCGGCGACACCGACGACGGGTCGGGCCTGCATCACATGGTGTTCGAGGTTTCGGACAATGCGATCGACGAGGCGCTCGCGGGCCACTGCGACCTGGTACTCATCACGCTCAACAGCGACGGGTCGGTCAGCGTCGAGGACAATGGCCGCGGCATCCCGACCGACATCCACGCCGAGGA
>CALMYE010000125.1 GCA_937873425.1 uncultured Sphingopyxis sp.
GGACAGCCCATGACCGCCACCTACGACGCCGACCTCCAGCTCTTCATCGCCGGCGCCTGGCGGAGCGGGGAGGGGCGCGAGGTGCGGCCGGTGTATAATCCCGCGACGGCGGACATGATCGCCGAGCTGCCCGTCGCGACCGCCGCCGACCTCGACGAAGCGCTCGCCGCCGCGGCGCGCGGCTGGCCGGTATGGCGCGCGAAGACGCCCGACGAGCGCGCCGCGCTGATGCGCAAGGCGGCCGCGATCATCCGCGAGCGCGCCGACGCCATCGCGACGCTACTGACGCTCGAACAGGGCAAGCCGCTCGGCGAGGCGCGCGGCGAGGTGCTGTCGGCTTCGTCGCTGCTCGAATATTTCGCCGAGGAGGGAAAGCGCATCGAGGGCCGCGTCGTCCAGCGGCCTGCGGGCCAGCGCGCGATGGTGCTGAAACAGCCGGTCGGTCCGGTCGCGGCGTTCAGCCCGTGGAATTTTCCGGTCAATCTGATGGTCAAGAAGGTCGCGCCCGCGCTCGCCGCGGGCTGCGTCGTCATCGCCAAGGCGCCCGAGGAGACGCCGGGCTGCACCGGCGCGATCATGCGCTGCCTCGCCGACGCGGGGATTCCCGGTGGCGCCGTCCAGCTCGTCTATGGCGACCCGGATATGATCAGCCGCCACCTGCTGGGCAGCGAGGTGATCCGCAAGGTCAGCTTCACCGGCTCGACCGCGGTCGGCAAGCACCTGATGAAGCTCGCCGCCGACCGCGTGCAGCGGATCACGATGGAGCTGGGCGGCCACGCGCCGGTGCTGGTGTTCGACGATTGCGACCTCGAAGCGACGCTCGACCGCGTGGTCGCGCAGAAGTTCCGCAACGCCGGGCAGGTCTGCGTCTCGCCGACGCGCTTCCATGTGCAACAGGGCATCTACGACGCTTTCGTCGCGGGTTTCGCCGCGCGCACCGCAAAGGTCCGTGTCGGCAGCGGGCTTGATCCCGACACGCAGATGGGCCCGCTCGCCAACGCCCGCCGCGCGCCCGCGCTGGAGGCGATGATCGCCGATGCGACCGCGAAGGGCGCGCGCGTCATCGCGGGCGGGGCGGCGACGGGGCAGGGCTATTTCTTTCAGCCGACCGCGCTCGCCGACGTGCCGCTCGACGCCGATGCGATGAACCACGAGCCCTTCGGCCCGATGGCGCTGATCCGGCCGTTCGGGACGGAAGAGGAAGCGCTCGAACAGGCGAACCGGCTGCCCTATGGCCTCGCCGCCTTCGCCTTCACCGAGAACGGCCGCCGCATCAACCGCATCGCCGACGGCATCGAAAGCGGCATGGTCGGCATCAACAGCTTTACCATCTCGGCGAACGACATGCCGTTCGGCGGGATCAAGCAATCGGGTTTCGGCAGCGAAAGCGGGCCGGAGGGGCTCGAGGGCTATCTCGTCACCAAGGCGGTGCATATTTATTGAGTGGTCGATCTTTGTCCGTTTGTCCTGAGGAGCCATTGAGCTTGTCGAAATGGCGTCTCGAAGGACGCCCATATTGGGCTGGGTCCTTCGAGACGGGTCTTCGCCAAGGCTCAGCCGCTCCTCAGGACGAACGGAGGGGTATTCAGTCCCGCTCCAGCGCCACGAAATCGCGCCCCTGCGGGGCCAGATGCGCGCCGCCGTCGACGAAGATCGTCTGCCCGGTCACCGCCTCGGCGCGCGCGAGATACGCGACCGCTTCGGCGATCTGATCCGGCGCCGGCAACGCGCCGAGCGGCATGCGCTTCGCCAGCCGCGCGACCTGCGCCGCCGAATAATCCTCCGTCGCCATCGTCAGCCCCGGCGCGACGGCGTTGACGCGCGCCCTGCCCTCGAACGCGACCGCCAATATGGCCGTCGCCTGCCACAGCGCCGCCTTCGACAGGCTGTAGGCGAGCTGGTCGGGTACCGGATGGACGACGCGCTGATCGACGATGTTGACGATCGCGGGGCGCTGCGGCGTTTCCGCGTACGATACCAGCGATCTGGCGAGCATGACCGGCGCATGATGGTTGACCTGCATCATCCGCGCCAGTCCCTCCGCCGACAGCTCGGTCCACGCGCCCTCGGCGAATAGCGCGGCATTGTTGACCAGCAGGTCGGGCGCCCGGCCGAAGGCCGCGACGATGTTCGGGATCAGCGCATCCACTTCGGCGGGGTTCGACAGGTCGGCCTCGAACCGCTGGCTGACCACACCCGTCTCCGCCAGCGCCTCGGCCAGCACCGCGTCGGCATCGCCGCCGCTCCGCCAGTGCAGCGCCAGCGCATAGCCCTCGTGTGCCAGCCGCGCGGCGATCACCGCGCCGATGCGGTGCAGACCGCCGGTGACGAGCGCGAGCGGGCGGCTCATCTGCGGCTCCGCCGCATGGTGATGCCGATCTCCTCGCCCTCCTCGGCGATCGCCAGCTTGACGATCTTCACCTCTACCTCCTCGACCTTGTCATCCTGCAGGAAGAGCGTGTCGATGATATGGTCGGCGACGCTTTCGATCAGCACGAAATGCACGTCCCTGGGCAGTCCCTCGGTCGCCGCGAATTTGAGATGCATGTAATTCTTCGACCGGCCGAGCGGGGTCGTCGGGTCGTAATGATCGGCCATCGCCAGCCGCGCGCGCACCGAGATGCGCAGCGGCTGCGGCAGATGGGTTTCCTCCGAATAGATGCCGGTCAGCACGTCGACGGTCAGGCCCGCGACCTCCAGCCACAATGAATCACTCACAAGAATTTCCTGTTCGGCGGGGACGACATTCGGCTTTGCATCGCCGCGCCGCGCCCCTAAAGCGCCGCCGCATTAGCGAAAGGGTGCGCGTTGGTCGAGTTCCTTCCATTGTCCGAAATCGAGCCGCAGGCGGTCGAGCAATTGCTCGACGCCGCTTTCGGGGCCGACCGCTTCGGGCGAACCGCCTATCGCATCCGCGAAGGGATGGCGGCGATCCCGGCGCTGAGCTTCGCGCTGCTGGAGGAGGGCGCGCTGGTAGGCACGATCCAGTGCTGGCCGGTCGCGCATCATGCGCCGGACGGCACCGCGTGCCCGCTGGTGATGGTCGGCCCTGTCGCAGTGCGCCCCGACGTCCAGCGCGGCGGTCACGGCCGTGCGCTGACGGCGAGGATGCTGGCGGCGGCGGAGCATGAAGCCGACGGCGCGCTGATGATGATCGGCGATCCCGAATATTACGGCCGCTTCTTCGGCTTCACCGCCGA
>CALMYE010000126.1 GCA_937873425.1 uncultured Sphingopyxis sp.
TCGCGCCCGCCGCGGCGAAGGAAGAGCCTATCGCGCTCACCAGATGCGAGGCCAGCTATGGCACGATCGCCGTCGTCGACGGCGACACGCAGGGCTGGTCGCAATATGGGCTGGGCTCGCCGCGCGAGCTGATCAACGCGCTGGCGATCGAATCGGGCTGCTTCACGCCGCACAGCCCGGCGAGCGGGGCGCCCGCCGACTTCCTGATGAACGTCATCGCCGGCGATTCCGAAGAGGTGGACAAGTCGATCGAGGTCGCCAAGTCGGCGGCGGTCGAGGGGCTGGTTCGCTCGGGCGCCGCGGGGAGCGTGATTTCGCGGGTGCCGATCGGCGGCGCGCTGTTCGGCGCCTTCGGCGGCCTCGGCGGCAAGAAGAAGCGCGTCGCCGCGGGCATCAAGCTGATCAGCCCCGCCAACGGCCAGACCGTCGTCGCCGGATCGGGCGAGGTGCGCAAGAGCACGCTGACCTTCGGCGGCGGCAATGCCTGGACGGCGGGCGCCAACGCTTCCGGCTATGCCGCGACCAAGGACGGCAAGATGCTCGCCGAAGCCTTCGTCAAGGCGTTCAACAGCGTGTCGGGCCAGGGCGCGGTGATCGCCGCCATGCCCAGGCCGCAGCCGGTCCTCGCCGCCGCTCCCGCCGCGCCCGAAGCGACCGTCGCGGTCGATACGGTGATGCGCGCCGAACCGTCGGGCGAGGCCGCCTCGGTCCGCATGCTGCGCGCCGGCACCGACCTGACCCCGACCGGCCAGCGCAACGGGCTCTTCATCGAGGTGAAGGACGGCTATGGCACGCAGGGCTGGGTGTCGGTGGAAGATCTTGGCTGACCACCCCGCTTGCTCCGGTTTCCCTGCTGTGTCACATGTGCCGGAACCGGCGGGGGATATCGGCGTCAACGGCATGGAAACGCTCAGGATACTCTATGTCGAGGATGACCGGCGCGCCGCCGGCGAGATTCAGGATCTCGCCGCGGCGCACGGCGACACGCTGGTCTGGGAAGATACCGGCGCGGGCGGCCTGTTGCGCGCCGGGATGGAAAGCTTCGACGTCATCATCCTCGACCGCATGCTCGGCGACCTCGACGGGCTGACGATCCTCAGGCGCTTGCGCGAGAGCGGCGTCGGCACGCCGGTGCTGATGCTCTCCGCGCTCGGTCGCACCAGCGACCGCGCCGAGGGGCTCGACGCCGGGGCCGACGATTATCTCGCCAAGCCGTTCGAGGCGGAGGAGCTGATGGCGCGGCTGCGCGCGCTGCATCGCCGCTCGGCCGGGCGCGCGCACAGCGCGGTGATCCTCTATGGCGCCTTCGAATGCCATGTGAAGGCGCGCACCGCATTCCGCCAGAACCGCCACCTGTCGCTCAGCCCGCGCGAGTTCGAACTGTTCCGCTATTTCATGGAGAATGCCGGCGAGGTGGTGACGCGCGAGATGCTGCTGCGCGACGTGTGGAACATGTCCTTCGACCCGCAGACCAATGTCGTCGACGTCAATGTCGGGCGCATGCGGCGCAAGCTGGAGGAAGGCTTCGCCGGCCCCGCGCTCGAAACCATCTGGGGCACCGGCTACCGCCTGCTCGACGGGCGATAGACGTGGCGGCGCGCCGGTCCATATTTTCGCGCATCGTCGCCATTGCGATCCTGCTTTCGCTGCTGCTCGTCGCCGGGCTGTGGGTGCTGACCGACCAGACGATCCGTTCGACGGTCGAGGCCTCGACGCGCCGCGCGGTCGATATCGATCTCGCCGGGCTTGCCGACATATATGCGACCAGCGGGCGCGAGGAGCTGGAGCGGCGCATCGCCGACCGGCTCGCGATCACTCCGACCGACGGCAGCGCGTCGCACTATATGCTCGCTGACGCGAAGGGGGCGCGGATCGCCGGCGACATTCCGGCCTGGCCCCGGCTCGATCCCGGCATTTCCGAAAGCGGCCTGATCCGGATCGGCGAGGGGACCGACGCCTATGCCCGCGCGACGCGGCTCGGCCCCGACCTCCAGCTGATCGTCGCGCGCGAGACGGGGAACGACCGCCCGCTGCTGCGCCGCGTGGCGCTGGTCTTCCTTGCCGGCGGCGCCTTGTTCATACTGCTGGTCGGCGGGCTGGGGCGGATCGCGGCCGGCCGGCTGCACTGGCGCATCGAGCGGATCAACGATGCCTTTCGCGATCCCGACGAGGGGCGTCTGCTGGCGATCGCCACCACCGATTCCGCCGCCGACGAGATCGACGAGCTGACCGGCCACAGCGCCGCGGCGCTGGCCCGGCAGAATCGGCTCGTCGAGGCCTATCGCGAAACCTCCGACCAGATCGCGCACGAAATCCGCACGCCGCTGATGCACCTCGACGGTCGGCTGACGCGCGCGCTGGCGGCGGGCCCGGACGAGGCGGTCGCGGCGCGGCTGCTCGAAGGGCGCGCCGATATAAGACGGCTGGTCGCGATGCTCGAATCTTTGCTCGACATCGCGGCGAGCAAGGCGCGGCAAGGCGACCGGCACGGGCTGAAACCCGTCGATCTCGGCGCGATGGTGACGCGCATCTGCGAACTCTACGCCGACAGCGCCGAGGAATCGGGGCATGTTTTCAGCTGGTCGGTCGCGCCCGGCGTCGTCTTCGACGGCGAGGAGACGCAGCTGACCCAGCTCGTCACCAACCTGCTCGACAATGCATTCAAATATGTGCCGGCGGGCGGCCGGGTGGAGCTGATCCTCGAGCCGGGTCCGATGCTGACCGTGCAGGACGACGGGCCGGGGGTGCCCGAGGCCGAACGCGAGAAGATCTTCGAGCGCTTCCACCGCAGCGCCAATGCGAAGGGCGATACGCCGGGCAGCGGGCTCGGCCTCGCGCTCGCGCGCGCGATCGCCGAGCGCCATGATTTGACAATCGCCCTGATGCCGTCGGACAAGGGCGCGCGTTTCGTGGTGAAGGAACGAACGGCATGATCAGGCGCGATCACGGATATGGGCCCCTTGCCGGTCTCGCGATGGCGATGCTTGCGGGCTGCGCCGCGCATGGGGCGGAGCCGTCGGCGACCGCCGCTACCGAACCCGCCTCGCGCGCGGTCCGGCTCGCCGACGATCTGGTCGCCGCGGATGCGGCCTTCGATGCCGGCGACAAGCCCGCGCTCGTCTCGGCGCTGAACCGCATCGGCCGCCGCAATGCGCGCCCGCTCGATGCCGAGGCGCCCGATCCGGTTGCGGGCTGGCGCGCTGCGGTGCCGGGCGAAGTGCCGCCGCTGCGCGGCCGCGCGCTCGGCCCCGGCTATGTGCGCGGAACGCTCGATCCCGGCGCGGCGACCAGCACCGACCAGCTGTTCCTGTCGGGGCAGGCCGCCACCGTCGCCGCCGATGCCCGGCCCGAAAAGGATCTGCGCCTGCGCATCTATGACGCCGAGGGTAAGCTGGTCTGCGACCGGTCGCCGGTGCATGGGCGTGACTGCCGTTTCACGCCGGTCTTCACGCAGCGCTATCGCATCGAATTGCACAATGGCGGCACGAAAAGCGCGCGCTATTATCTGGTCCTCGACTAGGGTCGATCGGGGTCGCGATCATCTGGGGGAAGGATATGAGCGGGGGCGTCAGGGGCCGGGCGGTGCGCGGGATGCTGCTGGCGATCGGGCTCGCCTGGAGCGCCGGGGCGTGGGCGGCGCAGGAGCGGGCCGTCGATCGCACGGCGCTCGACGCGCTGGTTGCGCGCATCGAGGCGCTCGAACCGGAGGCGGACCTCGCCGCCTATCGCGCGCTGGCCGACGAAATACTCGCCGAAGCGCGCCGCCGCTATCCGGCCGGCCACCCCGAAATCGCCGCGCGCGAACTCTATGGCGCGCTCGTGCTGGCGGCGACGGGCGAGATGGACAAGGCGCAGTCGATCGTCGACCGCATCGTCCCGCTGCTCGAAGCGGCGCCGGCCTATCGCGCCAGCTGGCGCAACGCGCTCGGGGCGCGAGCCTATATCCTCAATTTCAAGGGCGACCATGCCGGATCGCTGGCGATCAACGAGCGGCTCGTCGCCGATTATGAGGCGGACCCCACCCGCGCGACCGCGCGCGACCATGCCACGACGCTGTCGAACCTCGCCGCCTCCTACCTCGAGCATGGCCGGCTCGACGATGCGCTCGCGCGCAATGCGGAAGCGATCGAGATCGGACTGACGCTGAATCCCGTCCCCGCCGATGTCGCGATCTGGAACGCCAATCGCATCGTCTATCTCTATAGCGCCGGACGCACCGAGGAAGCGGTCGCGACCGCGCAGGGGGCGGTGGTGCGGCTCGGCGGCGCGATCGGCGCCGACCATCCGATGATGGCCAATCTCTACGCCAATACGGGCGCCGTCCTGTATCGGCTTGGCCGCCCGCACGATGCGATGCCGATGATCCGCCGCGCCTATGAACTGATCGAGAGCGCGGGCGGCGGCCCCAACCAGAACAGCGCCGCGATGCGCGTGCAATTCGCCCAGGCGCTGACGCGCGCCGGTCAATATGCCGACGCCATCGCCTTCCTCGACACCGCGACGCCGATCATCGACGCGCAGCTCGGCGCGCAGAGCGACCGCGCGCT
>CALMYE010000127.1 GCA_937873425.1 uncultured Sphingopyxis sp.
CTCCGCGTCTCCGCGTCTCCGCGTGAATCCTTTCCTGCCTCTCTGCGATCTCTGCGCCTCTGCGCGAATCGTCTTCCGACCGGCCGTCATCATGACCACCTTGTATATGCAAACTACACAATCCCCTCTGAAGAGGAGGGGTTGATGACCGCATATCGGTGGCCCCTTTGACGCGCCGCAACCTCCCGCTCATCATCGGCGCCCTCTGGATCGCCGAGGTCACCGGCTCCTTTGAAACCGCCATGATCCTCGCCGCGCTCAAGAAGCTCGTCGAGGATTTCGGCAATCCCGCGCTCGTCGGCTGGCTGATCACCGGCTATCTGATCGTCGGCGCGGCGATCGCGGCGATCGTCGGGCGGCTGGGCGACCTGTTCGGGCGGCGGCAGATGCTGATCGTCGTGCTGATGATCGGCGCGATCGGCTCGCTGATCAGCGCCACCGCCGACAATTTCGCCGTGCTGCTGACCGGCCGCCTGATGCAGGGGGTGACGGGCGCGATCCTGCCGCTGTGCATCGGGCTGGTCCACGAAAATCTGGGCAAGGAACGCGCGCCGATGGCGATCGGGCTGATGATCTCGGGCGCCTCGATCGGCACCGCGGCGGGGCTCGTCGTCGGCGGGATGATCGTCGATCAGTACAGCTGGCACGGCATCTTCTTCACCAGCGCGGGCCTCTGCGCGGTGTCGGCGCTCGCCATCTTCGCCTTTCTGCCGCCATCGCCGCGCCACCCGGCGAAGGAGCCGGTCGACTGGCTTTCGGGCCTCGCCTTCGCGCCGGGCGTCGCGCTCGTCCTCGTCTATTTCAGCATGGGCAAGAGCTGGGGCTGGGGCAGCCCGCTGCCGCTCGCCGCGCTCGGCGTCGGCCTGCTGCTCGTCCTCTGGTGGTGGCGCGCGAGCCTCGCCAGCCCGAACCCGCTGATCGCGGTGCGCAGCTTCTCGAACCGCACCATCGCGATCGGCAGCGCGGTGACCGCGCTCGTCGCGATGAGCACGCTGCAGATCACCGTCTTCTTCTCGCTGCTGATGCAGGCGCCGCTGTGGACGCTGGCCGGACTCGGCTTCACCGCGACCGTCGCGGGTCTCGCCAAGCTGCCGTCGAACATCTCGTCGGTCTTCGCCGGCCCGCTCGGCGGCTGGCTCGCGTCGCGCGGCGGCGGACGGTTCGCGCTGATCGTCGGCGGGCTGATCACCACCGCGGGCTGGGCTTTGTGGTTCGTGCTGGAGGTGAACAGTTTCGGACTCGTCGTCGCGCAGCTCATCGTCATCAGCTTCGGCGCGACGATGCTCTTCTCGGTGGCCCCGACGATCATCGCCCAGGCCTCGCCGCCCGAACGGATCAGCGAGATTTCGGGCCTGCTGACCGTCATCCGCCAGCTTTTCATGGGCATCGGCGCGCAGATGGTCACGACGCTGCTCGCGGTCGATATCGTGCGGCGCGGCAGCGAAACCTATCCCTCGCCCTTCGCCTACGACCTGACCGTCGGCGTCATCGTCGGGGTGTGCATCCTCGCGATCCTGACAGCTTTCGCGCTCCCCCGGCAACTTCCGGCACAGGACAATCCATGAGACCGCTCCCCGAGCTCACCCCCGAAAACACCGCCTTCTGGACCGGCGGCGCGCGGGGCGAACTGACGATCGCCTTCTGCGCCGATTGCGCCCACGCCATCCACCCACCCCAGCTGATCTGCCCGAAATGCTGGAACGAAGCCATTGAATTCAAAGCCGTTCCCGGGACCGGAACGGTCTACAGCTTCACCGTCAACCACCAGCAATGGGCACCCGGCATGGCGGTCCCCTTCGCACTCGCCGTGGTCGACATCGACGGCGCCCCCGGCGTCCGCGTCACCGCCGAAGTGGTGAACACCGACCCCGAAAGCGTCCATATCGGCCAGGCCGTCCGTGCAACCTTCCTCAACATCGACGACATCTGGTTCCCCCAGTGGGAGCCGGCGATATGACCCTGAACGCCGCGATCACCGGCGTCGGCATATCCGACATCGGGCGCAAGACGAACCGTCCCGCCATCGCGCATCTCGCCGAAGCCGCTCGCCGCGCGCTCGACAGCGCCGGGCTGACGAGGGACGATATCGACGGCATCGCTACTTACCCGGGCAAGGCCGACAATTCACCCGGCATGTCGCCGCTCGGCACCGGCGAGGTCCGCAACGCGCTCGGGCTCAGGACGCGCTGGCACAGCGCGGTCCCCGACGGCCCGTCGCAGATGGCGCCGATCCAGGTCGCGGCGATGGCGGTCGCGACGGGGCAGGCGCGGCATGTCCTGTGCTTCCGTGCGCTCACCGAAAGCTCGTCGCAGACCGCGGCGCAGCGCGCGAGCATCCCCGGCGCCGGCCGCGCCCGGCTCGGCGGCTGGTACTCCTATCTCGTCCCGGCGAATGCCATGTCGGCGTCGAACTGGGCGGGCTGGATGGCGACGCGCTATTTCCACGAGTATGGCATGACGCGCGAGCATCTGGGCATGGTCGCGACCGGTCAGCGCGCCTTTGCGCAGCATAACCCGTCCGCGGTCATGCGATCCCCGCTGACGATGGAGGATTATCTCGGCGCCCGGATGATATCCTCGCCGCTCGGCCTGTTCGACTGCGACGTACCGATCGACGGGGCCTGCGTGATCATCGTCTCCGCCGCCGATGCCGCGAAGGATTGCGCGCAGGCGCCGCTGACGATCGAGGCGATGGGCGCTGCGCTCGGTTCGCAGGAGACATGGGACCAGCGCGCCGACCTCACCACGATGGGCGCGCACGACGCCTGTGCCGACCTCTGGGCGCGCACCGACATGAAACCCGCCGACGTCGATGTGCTCGCGCTCTACGACGGCTTCAGCATCTTCGTGCCCTACTGGCTTGAAGCCTTCGGCTTCTGCGGCCACGGCGAGGCCAGGGATTTCATCGCGGAGGGGAATATCGGCCCCGGCGGCCGCTTTCCGGTCAACACCGGCGGCGGGCAGCTATCGGGCGGGCGCCTGCACGGTTTCGGCCTGCTGCATGAGGCCTGCACGCAATTATGGGGGCAAGGCGGTGGCCGTCAGGTCGCGGGTGCGAAGACCGCGGTGTGCGGCATGGGCGGCGGCTTCATCGCCGGGTCGATGCTGATAAGGCGGGATTGAATCCTCCCCTCCCTTTTAGGGAGGGGTTGGGGGGGGGTAGGGAGGCAAAGCCTCGCAATGAAGAAGAGCGCCTTCGGCGACCCACCCCTGACCCCTCCCTGAAAGAAGGGAGGGGAATTAGAGATCGACCCAGCGCCTTTCATCCGAAGCCTGCGCCGCCGCCTCGACCACCTCCTGCACATGCAGCGCCTGCGCAAAGTCGGGCGCCGCCGACCCTCCGCCGTTGATCGCATCGCGCATCCGCGCAAAGATCGACGCCAGCGCCAGCAGTCCCGTCTCGGGACGGTCCGCGACCGCACGGCACCCCGGCACCGTCAGATGTTCGGGATCGACCGGAATCTCTTCCATCCGCACGCTTCCCAGCGCCGGGTCCTGTGTCCCGAACAGCCGCGTGTCGTGCGCCATCGGAAACACCGGCGCCCGCGCCTCGATCCGCCCTTTCGATCCCCAGGCCGAAAAGCGGAAGCCATCGCCGCCGATCTTGCACCAGTTCGCCTCCAGCCGCGTCGGCAGGCCCGAGGCATGGCGCAGCAGCAGCGAGGCACGGTCCGGGACTTGCGGCCGGATGATCTCGCCGTTCAGCGGCCATTCCCTCAGCGCCAGAGACTGGTCCGCGGTGACCGACGCGACCGGCCCGAAGACACGCATCAGCAGGTGCAGCATATGGCTGCCCAGATTGCGCCCCGCGCTCGCGCCGTTGGCGGGATCGGCGAACCAGACATAGGCGGGAACATTGGTCTGCGCCGCGCTGAACAGCGGCACCTCGAACGCGATGTCGGCGCCGAAGGCCTCGCCGATCCATCCTGCCTCGATCATCGCCTTCATCTGCACGATCGCCGGCACTGCTTGCATGAAGGCGTCCACCACCGCGACCGTCCCGGCCTTGCGCCACGCGTCGGTCATCTCTCGCGCGTGCGCCAGATCCCTGGCGAAGGGAATCCCGTTATAAACATGCTTGCCCGCGCCGAGCGCCGCCATCACCATGGCGTGGCGCAGCGGCGGCCGCGTCCCGCAATCGACGATGTCGATCTCGGGATCGGCGGCCATCGCGCGGAAATCGTGAAAGGCGCGTGCCACATTGTAATCCGCCGCCGCCTTCGCCGCCGTCTCGGGCCGCGAAGTGCAGATGGCGGTGACCTCGACACCATCGAGGCTGCGCCACGCGGGCAGATGCGCTTTCGCGCCCCAGGCGGCGCTGATGATGCCGACGCGAAGGGGAGGGGAGGCCATGCCCGTGCCGCCCGCCCTCAGGCGATCGCCTTCCTGTTCTTCAGATCCTCGATCCGGTCCCAGTCGAGGCCGAGTTCCATCAGGAACAATTCGGTATGCTCCGACGCCTCGGGCGCGCGGCTGTTCTCGACGCCCGCGTGATCGAACTGCACGGGGTTGGCGACCAGCCGGATCGGCGGTCCGCCGTCGGCGCTCTCGACCTCGAAGATCAGGTCGTTGGCGAGCACTTGCTCGTCGTTCCCGACGTCGGCGGGCGATTGATAGATGGCCCATTGGCCGCGCATCGTCTTCAGGGCTTCGGCCCAATGGTCGAGCGGCTTGGCGCGGATCGTCCTGCGGATTTCGGCATAGGCTTCGGCCGCATTCGCCATGATCGCCTCGGCGGTCGAGAAACGCGGGTCCTTCGCCAGTTCGGGGATGCCGAGATGGGTGAAGACATCCTCGATATAGGGGCCGGGCGACAGCACCGACAGGACGAGCGCGCGCTTGTCCGACGTCGGGAAGGCGCCGATGAACGGGTTGCTCCCGACCGACGGCGTCCCCGGCATCGGATTGGCGAAGGGATCGGTGCCGAGGTCCATCGCCACGTCGACGCTGCACGCGGTCGCCCAGATGCCCGACGACAGCAGCGACACGTCGACTTCGGTCGGCTTGCCGGTGCGCTCGCGGTGGAACAGCGCCGCGGCGATGCCGCCCGCGATGTTCATGCCGCCGATCGTGTCGCCATAGGCCGGCCCCGGCTGCGTCAGCGGGCCGTCGAGCTCCTTGGGCGTCACCAGCACCGCCGATCCGCCGCGCGCCCAGAAGGCGGTCGAATCGAACCCGCCCTTGTCGCGCTCCGGCCCCTTGTCGCCGAAGGCGCTGCCGCGGACATAGATGATGTCGGGGTTCGCCGCGCGGATATGCTCGACATCGATCTTCAGCTTCTGCCGCGCCGAGGGGAGATAGTTGGTCAGGAAGACGTCGGCGGTTTTCGCGATCTCGTAGAGCAGTTCGCGGCCTTCCTCGGTCGAGATGTCGATGCCGACGCTGCGCTTGCCGCGGTTCGGGTGCTGCATCAGCGACGAGCGCTGCGGATTGACCGCGAGCCGCTGCAGCATCTGGATGCCGCGTTGCGCGTCGCCGCGCACCGGATGCTCGATCTTGATCACGTCGGCGCCCCAGTCGGTCATCACGCCGCCCGCCGCCGGCACGAAGGTGAACTGCGCGACCTCGAGGACGCGGACCCCTTCCATCACCTTGGTCATTGCCGTCTCTCCCTGTTCGGCCCTTATTCGGCGTGAAAGCCGATCACCTTCTGATAGGTGAATTCGTTGAGCCCATCCTCGCCATATTCGCGGCCGTATCCCGAGCGCTTGATGCCGCCGAAGGGCGCGTCGGATTGCATCGTCCCGGCGCCGCCGTTGATCGACACACCGCCGGTGCGGAGCTTCAGCGCCATGCG
>CALMYE010000128.1 GCA_937873425.1 uncultured Sphingopyxis sp.
CCCCTTCAGGGGAGGGGTTGGGGTGGGGGGTGTCGGCGTGGCGCAAGGCCGATGGACCCCACCCCGCTCGACTAAAGGCCCGGCTATCGCCGGACCAAGTCTCGCTGCCCCTCCCCTGAAGGGGAGGGGTTTGGCCCTCTATTCCCCGAACACCCGCGCGAAGATGGTGTCGACATGCTTCAGGTGATAGTCGAGGTCGAACAGCGCCGTCAGTTCGTCCGCCGACAGTTTCGCGGTCACGTCGGCGTCGGCCTTGAGCAGGTCGAGCAGCGACAATTGCCCGTCCGATTCCCACACCTTCATCGCGTTGCGCTGGACGAGGACATAGCTTTCCTCGCGGCTCGCGCCCGCCTGGGTCAGCGCGAGCAGGACGCGCTGTGAATGGACGAGGCCGCCCATGCGGTCGAGATTCTTCTGCATCCGCTCGGGATAGACGAGCAGCTTGTCGACGACGCCGGTCAGCCGCGCGAGCGCGAAGTCGAGGGTGATCGTCGCGTCGGGGCCGATGAAGCGCTCGACCGACGAATGGCTGATGTCGCGTTCGTGCCATAGCGCGACATTCTCCATCGCCGGGATCGCGGCGCTGCGCACCATGCGCGCGAGGCCGGTCAGGTTTTCGGTGAGCACCGGGTTGCGCTTGTGCGGCATCGCCGACGAGCCCTTCTGCCCCGGCGAGAAATATTCCTCCGCCTCCAGCACCTCGGTGCGCTGGAGGTGGCGGACCTCGACCGCGAGGCGTTCGATCGAGCTGGCGATGACGCCCAATGTCGCGAAGAACATCGCGTGGCGGTCGCGCGGGATGACCTGCGTCGAGACGGGCTCGACCGACAGGCCGAGCTTCGCCGCGACATGCGCCTCGACGCGCGGGTCGATGTTGGCGAAGGTGCCGACCGCGCCCGAGATGGCGCAGGTCGCGATTTCCTCGCGCGCGGCGAGCAGGCGTGTCTTGCAGCGCGAAAATTCGGCATAGGCCTCGGCCATCTTGAGGCCGAAGGTGACGGGTTCGGCGTGGATGCCGTGGCTGCGGCCGATCGTCGGCGTGAGCTTGTGCTCGTGCGCGCGGCGCTCGATCGCTTCCAGCAGCGCGTCCAGGTCGGCGAGCAATATGTCAGCCGCCTGCGCGAGCTGGACCGCGAGGCAGGTGTCGAGCACGTCGCTCGACGTCATCCCCTGGTGCATGAAGCGCGCCTGTTCGCCGACATTCTCCGCGACCCAGGTCAGGAAGGCGATGACGTCATGCTTGGTCACCGCCTCGATCGCGTCGATCGCGGCGACGTCGATCGCGGGGCTCGTCGCCCACCAGTCCCACAGCGCCTTGGCGGCTTCCTTCGGCACGACGCCGAACTCGGCGAGCGCGTCGGTCGCATGCGCCTCGATCTCGAACCAGATGCGGAAGCGGTTCTCGGCCGCCCAGATCGCGGTCATTTCGGGACGGGCGTAACGCGGAACCATGATTTTCCTTCCTGTGAGCATCGCTTTGTCGCGGAATCGGCGCCGGTTCGCGACGGGCCGCGCCCTAGCAGGGACGGGCCGCTTCGCCAATCGCCGCCGCGACGCAACCCCTGCTTTCCCCGACCGGTTGATCCCATGCCCCTTCAGAAAAGCGGTGCGCAAGGCGAAGCGCCGCTAATAGAACAGGAGAATAACCGTGTTGAAACATATGCTTTTGCTTGGCGCCGCGGCGATGAGTTTTCCCGCGCTGGCGCAGAACCAGCCGCAGGATGATCCGAACGCGCCGCCGGCGCAGACCGATACCGTTCCGCCGGTGAGCGAGCCGGTTGAACCCGCGCCCGATGCCCAGCCGCTGCCCGAACCGGTCGAGCCCGCACCGGTTCCCGATGCAGCGAGCCCGCCGCCGGCGACCGAAGCACCGCCCACGGGTGATGCAACGACGCCCGAGCCGAGCGGCACCGCCGCGACCCCTTCGCAAGTCGCCCAGATCGTCGGTCAGGAATTCCCGACCTATGACGCCGATGCGAACGGCGAGCTGAATCAGGCTGAATTTTCGGCCTGGATGAAGAAGCTTCGCGCCGCGACTGACCCGAGTGTCGATGTCGAATCGGCCGAGGTCACGACCTGGATCGGTCAGGCATTTGCCGCCGCCGATGCCGATAGTTCGGGCGGCGTCAGCCAGACCGAGCTGACCAATTTCCTGTCGCGCGGCGCCTGAACGCGCCTCCTGACTGGGTGGTGAAGCCGTCGGAGCGATCCGGCGGCTTCATCGCCATGCGCGATCGGCGGCCTGTTCGACCTTTACGATCGACAGGGCGCGTTCGTGGCCGTCGCGGTCGGGCCAGACGATCGACTGCCCCTCGCGCAGCCCGATCAGCCCCGCGCCGACCGGCGTAAGGATCGAGATGCGTCCCGCCGATATGTCGGCGTCGCGGGGATAGACGAGCTGGACCGTGCGCTCGGCGCCATTGCCTTCGTCGACGAAGGTCACCTTCGCCTCCATCGTCACGACGTCGGCGGGAATCCGGTCGGCGCTGCGGATCGTCGCACGGTCGATTTCCTGAAGCAGCAGCGCGCTCACCCGCGGCAGCCTTTCCTCCTGGCTCAGCGCCAGTTCGGTGAGCCGGTCGGCCTGCGTGTCGATCATGGTGACGGGGGGACGTTTTGTCTTGCTGTTCTGGGTCATGGAACGGGCTTTCCGATGGGGTCCGAAGGCCGTGCGCAGGGGCGCCGGCCGAAGCTGTCATCTGGGGAAGGTGTCGCCCCGGGTCCGGGGCGCGCCGCGCCGGGAACCCGGGGCTAGATGCCCGCGAGAAGCTGACCCGCGTGGGAGTGAAAGCGAATGGGGCGCCGCCGATTCTGCATGGGAGGATGATGTGGCGGGGGAGGGTGAAAGTCAAATGGGGGACTTCCAATCCTCCCCACCCCGTGGGGAGGTGGCAGCGCGCAGCGCTGACGGAGGGGGCTCTCGCCCTTTCGCGTCGCGTGAGGTCGAGAGCCCCCTCCACCACCTTCGGTGGTCCCCCTCCCCGCGGGGCGGGGAGGATTTTTTAAAGCAGCCCCATCGCCCGCATGCTGCGATAGTCGGAGCCGCCGATGATGATATGGTCGTGCAGCTGGATGCCCAGCCGCGCCGCCGCCTCGGCGATGTCGCGGGTGATCGCGATGTCCTGCCGGCTCGGCTCGGGGCTGCCGCTCGGGTGGTTGTGGACGAGGATGACCGCCGCGGCGCCCAGTTCGAGTGCGCGCTTGATCACCTCGCGGACATAGATGGCCGACTGGTCGATCGACCCTTCGCTCGCCAGCTCGTCGCGGATCAGCATGTTGCGCGCGTTGAGATAAAGGACGCGCACGCGCTCGATATCGAGCGGTCCCATGTCGGCGCGCAGATAATCGAGCAGCGCGTCCCAGCTCGACAGCAGCGGGCGCGCGGCGAATTCGCCCTTGAGCATGCGCAGGCTCGCTGCCTGGACGATCTTCAACGCGGCGATCGCGCCGTCGCCGAGTCCTTCGACGCGGCGCAGCGATTCGGGATCGGCGCTGATCAGCTGCGCGAGCGAGCCGAATTCGCGCAGCAGCGCCTTTGCGAGCGGCTTGGTGTCGCGGCGCGGAATGGCGAGCGCGAGCAGATATTCGACCAGCTCGTAATCGGCGAGCGCGTCGCCGCCCCCGCCCAGCAGACGGCTGCGCAGCCGGGCGCGGTGGCCCGCATGATCGGCTTCCCCCATGCCCCTCGAATAACCGCCTTGTGAGGCGCACTCAACGGCCATAAGGTCCGGTTCATATGGCACCGTCACTTTATCGCAGCCAAATGCGCCGCAGCGGCGTTACCGGCTTGCGAGGGCGAGCCCGCCCGGGCGCATAAGGACCGAAGAAGGCGCCATGACCGACGATCCAGTCGACAGCGACAGTCCGGTAGAGCGCCGCCGCCTGAAAAAGCGGTGGCTGGCGGGCGGCGTGGCGGTCGTCGCGGCGGGCGGGCTGTGGCTGGCGCGCGAGCCGATCGCCGACGACCTGATCCGGCAACAGCTCGACGCGCGCGGCGTGCCGGCGCGTTACGAGGTCGAACAGATCGGCTTTCGCACCCAGCGGTTGACCGGCATCGTGATCGGCGATCCCGCGCGTCCCGACCTGACCGCACGCAGCGTCGAGGTGACGCTCGATTACGGGCTGGGCGGCCCCTATGTGTCGGCGATCAAGGCCGATGGGCTGCGCCTTTACGGCCGCTTTGTCGATGGGCGGTTGTCGCTCGGCGCGCTCGACCGCTTCCGCGATCCGGACAGCAAAGATCCCCTTGCGCTGCCCGACCTGCGGGCGACGCTGACCGATGCGCGGGCGCGGGTCGAAACGCCGTGGGGCGATGTCGGCGCGGCGCTGAACGGGCGCGGGCATCTGCGGCGCGATTTTTCGGGCACGCTGGCGCTGGTCGCGCCGGCGGTTTCGGCGGGCGGCTGCGAGGCCGAAGCGGTCAGCTTCTACGGCCCGCTGACGGTGCGCAGCCTGAAGCCGCGGCTCGTCGGCCCCTTGCGCGGGCGCGCCTTGCGCTGTGCCGACGCGGGCGTGGCGGCGGCATCGCCGCAGATCGCGCTCGACGTGGCGCTGGGCGAGGATCTGGCGAGCTGGGACGGCAAGGCCGACGCGGCGCTGGCATCGCTTGCCGCAGGATCGCTTCGCGCCGAACGCGTCGCGCTGTTGGCGGCGTTCAAGGGTGACGCCGCTCGGACGGCGCTGACCCTCGACGGCGAGGCGGTGCGGCTGACCGGTCCCGATTTCGCGGCGAACCGCGTCGATCTCGACGCGACGGGCACGGTCGGCAAGGGTGCGCCCAAGCTGACGGGAAGCCTGAGCTTCGCGAGCGCGGCAGCAAGCGCGGGCCTGCGCCAGCGGATCGCGGCGAGCGCGAAAGGGCTGGAGGGCAGTCCGGCCGGGCCGCTTGCGGGCAAGGCGATGGACGCGGTCGCGCACATGCTCGCCGACATGGGCGGCAGCGCCGGTTTCGCCCTGACCGGCGAAGGACGCACCGCGCGGATCGAACTGATCGCGCCCGAATTGACGAGCGCGAGCGGCGCGCGGCTGTCGGGCGGTGCCGACAGCCGGATCGGCTATCTGTTCGCCGCGGCGGTGCCGGCCTTTTTCGCGCAAGGGGGCTGGCGTTTCGGCGGCGGCGACCTGCCTGCCGGATCTCTCGAACTCGACCGGCGCGCCGATGGGTCGGTGACGGGCCTCGCGCGTTTCGAGCCCTATACCGCGGGCGGCGCGCGGTTGGCGCTGCAGCCGGTGCGCTTTTCGGGCGGGGCGGACGGCGCGCTGCGCTTCGCGACGCTCGCCGAGCTGTCGGGGCCGCTCGGCGACGGGCGCGTCGAGCGGTTGCGCGTGCCGGTCGAGGGTGTGCTGGCTGCGACCGGCGCGCTCGCATTGGACGGCGGATGCAGCCGGATCGCGGCCGACCGGATCGACGCCGGCGGGCTGCGGCTCGCCGCGCCCGCCGTGGAGCTGTGCGGCCGGGCGGGGCAGCCGCTGCTGACCGCGGGGCCGGGCGGGCTTCGCGGGGCGATCCGCATTCCCCGCGTGGCGCTTGCCGGATCGAGCGGCTCGTCGCCCTTCGCGCTGACCTCGGGGCCGGGCGAGATCGACCTGGCGACGATGCGCTGGACGCTCGCGCTCGCCGATGTGCGGCTGGGCGAGGGCGACAGCGTCACCCGCTTCGCCGCCGAGCGGCTGACCGGCGCGCCGGCGCCGCGCGGCATGGCGGGCGAACTGGCGGGCGCGGCGGGAAGGATCGGCGCGGTGCCGCTGGAGATGAGCGAGATCGGCGGCCGCTGGAGCTGGGCCGGCGGGACGCTTGCGCTCGACGGTCGGATCGTGGTGACCGATGCCGAGCCCGACGCGCGCTTCGCCCCGCTGGTCAGCGACAATGCCAGCCTGCGCTTTCGTGACGGCGCGATCGACGCGACCGCGCGCTTCGCCGAACGCCGGTCGGGCGCGGGCATATTGGACACGGTGATTCGCCATGAACTGGGCAGCGGCACGGGCTTCGCCGACCTCAAGGTTTCCGATTTGCGCTTCGGCGATGCCTTCCAGCCCGATCAGTTGACCCGCCTCGCGCTCGGCGTCGTCGCCAATGTGCAGGGGACGGTGACCGGCGACGGGCGGATCGACTGGTCGCCCGACGGGGTGACCAGCCGCGGCAGCTTCACCACCGCCGGCACCGACCTCGCCGCCGCCTTCGGCCCGGTGACGGGGGTGACCGCGACGCTGACCTTCGACGATCTGATCGGGCTCCGCTCCGCGCCGCGCCAGACGGTGCGCCTGACGGAGGTCAATCCCGGCATCCCGGTGCGCGACGGCGAAATCGAATATCAGCTGCTCGGCGACAATCGTGTGCGAATCCACGGCGGCCGCTGGCCTTTCGCGGGCGGCGAGCTTCAACTCCATCCGACGACGATCGATTTCAACGCCGACCGGCCGCGGCGGCTGACCTTCGACCTCGTCGGGGTCGATGCGGCGGTGTTCCTGCTCAATTTCGGGTTCGACAACATCCATGCGACCGGCAAGTTCGACGGGACGCTGCCGGTCGAGTTCGACGGGCTTGGCGGGCGGATCGTCGGCGGGCGGATCGACGCGCGGCCGGGCGGCGGCACCATCGCCTATGTCGGCGAGCTCACGAACCACAATCTGGGCGCGATCGCCAATTTTGCCTTTGGCGCGCTGCGCTCGCTGAAATATGACGATCTCTCGATCGTGCTGAACGGGAATCTCGACGGGGAAATGGTGACGGACATCCGGTTCGGCGGCGTGGGTCAGGGCGAGGGTGCGACGCGCAATTTCCTGACCAACCAGATCGCCAAGATCCCGCTGGTCTTCAACGTGAAGATCGAAGCGCCCTTTCGCCAGCTCATCACATCGGCCAAGGGATTTTACGACCCGACGATCCTGATCGAGCAGAATCTGTCGGCCCTGATCCAGGCGCAGGAAGAGGCCGAAGCCCGCTCTTCCACCGTTCAGCCCCCAGCAAGCGAGCCCGTGCAATGAAGATATCGACGAAAGCAGCAAGGAGGCGAGCCATCGGTGGGCGGTGTCTGGCGGCGATGACCGGAGCGGCGGCGCTGGCCGGATGCGTCCAGATCGAAACCCCCGACAAGCCGATCGAGATCAACCTGAACATCAACATCCGGCAGGAGATCGTGTACAGGCTGGACGGCGACGCCAAGAAGCTGATCGAAGAGAATAGCGGAATATTCTGACAGGGAATGAAGATGATGAACAAGCGAATGTGGAAACCGGCGGGACTGGCGATGGCCGCCGTGGCCGCGACCGCCGCGGTGACGCTGGCGGTATCGCCCGCGAACGCGCAGCGCGACCCGGCCTATGAGGCCGCGCGCACGGCGGGACAGATCGGCGAGCAGCCCGACGGCTATCTCGGCTTCGTCTCGACCCCGACGCCGGCGGTGCGCGACATCGTCAACGACATCAACATCAAGCGCAAGGCAGCCTATACCAGCGGCGCGCCGCAGGGCAGCACGGTCGAGCAGTTCGCCTTCGTCACCGGCTGCAACCTGATCGCCAAGACCAAGCCCGGCGAGAAATACAAGGCGCCCGACGGCACGTGGCGCACCCGCGATGCCGGCGCACCGGTCCGCGATTCCCGCTGCCCGTAACGGACAGCAGCAAGGGCGCCCGCGGGCGCCATATGCCGCCGCGCCCCTAAACGCGGCGGCATTTTTGTGCGCCCGCGCGGCGTTCGCTTTTGTGCACCTGCGCACGGGCATTGACTTAACGGGGCGGCATTCCTAAACGGACCGCGCCTTAGGGGTCCCCCGATTTTTCGGGCCTTTTTTCGCAGGCGGAATCGGATGATTTCCGGTTCCGTTTCAGGAGGATGGCGCAAGATGACGGGGAACGGCAGCGATCCGGAACTTGGCTCGGAGGATTCGCGCCTGGTCTCGCTCGAAGAGCGATTGGACCGGGCCGAAGCCGCAGAAGCGAAACGGACCGCGGTGAACGCCGGACCGGAATCCGACGCCAATTACCGGCTCGGCAACCGCGTTCTGGCGGAACTGCTGGGCGGAATGATCGGCGGGGCCTTGTTCGGCTGGCTGATCGACCGTTTCGCGGACACCTCTCCCTGGGGCCTGTTGGTGATGCTGTTCCTGGGGATCGTCGTGGCCTTCCGGAACATCATAAGGCTGACAAAGACGCCCCCTAAATAGCGGGCAAAAAGACATTTTTACGGGACGGCCGGACAGCCGCCCCGCAATGCGCGTGGAGTGAAGAGTGGCGGCGGAATCCGGCAAGATCGACCCGATGCACCAGTTCGAGGTGACCCCGCTCGGCGGCGGCTTCAACCTTGGCGGGCAAGAGATTCTGTTCACCAACAGCGCGCTGTGGATGGTGGTTGCGGCGCTGGGGCTCGGCCTCTTCATGTGGGGCGGGATGCGCCGTCAGCTCGTTCCCGGCCGCTGGCAGGCCGCGGTCGAGGGCTTCACCGGCTTCATTTCGAGCATGATGACGTCGAACATCGGCAGCGAAGGGCGCAAATATACGCCCTATGTCTTCTCGCTCTTCATGTTCATCCTCTTCTGCAACCTCGCGGGCATGCTACCGCTCGGCGTGCTGGGGCTGCACCCCTTCACCGTCACCAGCCATATCGCGATCACCGCCGTTCTCGCCGTCATCAGCTTCTCGATCGTGCTGATCGTCGGTTTCTGGCGGCATAAGCTGCACTTCTTCTCGCTGTTCGTGCCGCACGGCACGCCGGTGCCGATGATCCCGTTCATCGCGGTGATCGAGTTCATCTCGTTCATGATCCGCCCGTTCAGCCTCGGCCTGCGTCTTTTCGTCGCGATGACCGCCGGCCACGTGCTGCTGAAGGTGCTGTCGGGCTTCGTCATCAACGGCTTCAATGCCGAGAATATCGTGATCGGTTCGGTCGTCTCGCTGCTCAGCTTTACGCTGATGATCGGCATCAGCGCGCTCGAACTGCTGGTCGCCGGCATCCAGGCCTATGTTTTCGCCCTGTTGACCTCGCTGTATATCAACGACGCGGTCAATCTTCACTAATCCCGTTTCAAACCAAACGATTACCTCAAGGAGTTACGATAATGGACGCAGAAGCAGCAAAGCTGATCGGTGCCGGTCTGGCCGCTATCGGTGCCGGCATGGCCGCCATCGGCGTGGGCAATGTCTTCGGCAGCTTCCTCGAAAGCGCGCTGCGCAACCCGGCGGCCGCTGACGGCCAGCAGGGCCGCCTGTTCATCGGCTTCGCCGCTGCCGAGCTTCTCGGCCTGCTGGCGTTCGTCGTTGCGATGATCCTGCTCTTCGTCGTCTGATTCGGGCGAAGTGGCGATGCCGGCCCCGCCAAGGGGCCGGCTTCGCCGACCGCAGCTTCTTTCAACGTTTAAGGTTCGCCTTTCATGCCCCAGATCGCCCAGCTCACCGCTGACAACTGGTATCTCGCCTCGCAGATCTTCTGGCTGCTGGTCGTGTTTGCCGGCATCTATATCGTCATCGGCCGCGGCATGCTGCCGAAGATCGAAGCGACGGTGGACGCCCGCGACCGCAAGGTGGCCGACGATCTGGCGGCGGCAAAGGCGGCTCATGCCGCGGCCGACGCGCTGGAGGAAAGCTATCGCCAGCAGAGCGACGCGAGCCGCGCCGCCGCGCAGAAGGCGGTATCCGACGCCAAGGACAAGGCCGCGAAGGACGCCGAAAAGCGTCTCGCCAAGGTCGATGCCGAACTGTCGGACAAGCTGGCGGCCGCCGAAGCCGAGGTCGCCGCCGCGCGCACGTCGGCGATGGCCGAGGTCGAATCGGTCGCGGCCGAAGCGGCGAGCGATCTTGTCGCCAAGCTGTCGGGGGCGAAAGTCGCCGCGGCGGACGCCAAGGCAGCGGTAAAGGCGGTGCTTCATGACTGATCTGACCCTGATCCTGGCCGAAGGTGCGAACGAGCCGACCGCGTTCGGCATGAATGCGACGGTGTGGGTATCGATCGCGATGCTCGCCTTCATCGCCATCCTGCTGTGGAAGAAGGTGCCGGCGCTGATCGCGGGCATGCTCGACAACAAGATCGCCGAGATTTCGAGGCAGCTGAACGAGGCCGAGGCGCTGCGGCTCGAAGCCGAATCGCTGAAGGCCGAATATGAGGCGAAGCTGGCCCGTGCGGCCAAGGAAGCCGACGAGATGCGCGCCCGCGCCGATGCCGAGGCCGAAGCGCTGGTCGCCAAGGCGAAAGCCGACGCCACCGCGCTGATCGCCCGGCGCAAGCAGATGGCCGAGGACCGCATCGCCGCGGCCGAAGCCGGCGCGCTCGCCGATGTCCGCTCGGCGGCGGCGAAGGCCGCGACCGAGGCGGCGGCGAAGCTGATCGCCGACAAGCATGACGCATCGGCCGACAAGGCGCTGGTCGATCAGGCAATCGCGGCGGTGGCGAAGGGCTGACGCCTTTCCGGCATGGCTGACACAAGGCGCCCGCGGATTTCCGCGGGCGCTTCGCTTTTGGGGCTCGGCTTTCGGCCGGTTGCAGACGTGACGATCCTCCCCGTGCCGGGGAGGATCGTCCGCATTCCGCTCCAGCGCGCGTGTTCAGCGGTGGTCCACGCGAATAATCCCGTCAATATTTGATCATGATCCGCCGTGCGAGCGCCGGCGAGATGCTGTGGACGAGGCGCAGCAGCTTGGTCTGGCCCACCGCGACCTCGGCACGGCCGGTCCGGATGCCGCGCACGATTTCCGCCGCGCAGTCGGCGGCGGTCATCATCTTGCCGCCGCGGCCCGCGGTCATGTTCGTCGCGACGAGCGGCGGCAGCGCCTCGATCACGCGGACGCCGCTGTCCTTGAGCTGGTAACGGATCGCCTGCGTATAGCTGCGCAGCGCCGCCTTGGTCGCGCAATAGATCGGCCCGCCCGCGCGCGGGGCGATGGCGAGGCCCGAGGTGACGTTGACGATCGCCGCCTCGCCTTGCGCCTTCAATTGCGGCAGCAGCCGCGTGATGACGGCGACCGGCGCATAGAGGTTGGTGCCGATGCATTGCGCCGCGCCGTCGAGCGAGGCGGTGTCGTCGAGTTCGTAATCGCTGCCGACCCCGGCATTGTTGACGAGCAAGGCGAGCGGCTTGCCCGCGACGCCGTTTACCACCGCGTCGATGCCTTCACGGCTCGAAAGATCGCCGGCGATGGTGCCGAAGCCGAGCGCGGCCATCGCCTGCAATTTCTCCGCCGAGCGCCCGGTGACGATGACCTCGGCCCCCGCGCCCTGCAATTGCAGCGCGATCTCGCGCCCGATGCCGTCGCTGCCGCCGGTGACCAGCGCGAGCTTTCCGCGAACATCCATGTGACCCCTCCCATGACGCTTTTACCGCGCGCACTATGGCGGGCCGCGGCGCCTTCGCCTACATGCAAAATCATGGTTCGCCCCAACGCTCCCGACCGTTTCAACGAAGAGAAGGCGACCTATGTCGTGCGCGGCGAAGGGGAGGGGGCGGAGCGACCCGATCTCGAACGTGGCGCTGAGGCGATCCGCAACGTCGTGAAGAAATTGCCGGTGCGGCCCGGCGTCTATCGCATGCTCGATGCGCGCGGCGACGTGCTGTATGTGGGCAAGGCGCGCGCGCTGAAGAACCGCGTCACCAACTACACGCAGGTCGCGCGGTTGCCGCAGCGGCTGCAGCGCATGGTCGCGCAGACGCGCGCGATGGAGATCGTCACCACCGGCAGCGAGGCCGAGGCGCTGCTGCTCGAGGCGCAGCTGATCAAGCGCTACCGCCCGCCCTACAATGTGCTGCTGCGCGACGATAAGAGCTTTCCCTTCATCCTGCTGCGCATGGACCATGATTTCCCGCGCGTGCAGAAGCATCGCGGCGCGCGGCGGGCGAAGGGGCGCTATTATGGGCCGTTCGCGAGCGCGGGGTCGGTGAACCGCACGCTCAACGCGCTGCAGAAGACCTTTCTGCTGCGCAGCTGCACCGACAGTTTCTTCGCCAACCGCTCGCGCCCGTGCCTGCTCTATCAGATCCGCCGCTGCTCGGCGCCGTGCGTCGATCGCATCTCGAAGGACGATTATGCCGGGCTGGTGAGCGATGCGCAGGATTTCCTCGAAGGCCGCTCGACCGCGGTGCAGAAGCGGCTCGGCGATGCGATGACGCGCGCGGCCGACGCGATGGATTTCGAGCAGGCGGCGGTGCTGCGCGACCGGCTGAAGGCGCTGACCTTCATTCAGGGCAGCCAGTCGGTGCACGCCGAGGGGCTGGGCGACGCCGACGTCTTCGCGCTCGCGGCGAAGGGTGGGCAGTTGTGCGTCGCGGGTTTCTTCATCCGCGGCGGGCAGAATTGGGGGCATCGCAGCTTCTTTCCCGCGCATGTCGCTGGGGTGCCGGAAAGCGAGGTAATGGCAAGCTTTCTGATGCAATTCTACGAAGGCGTGCCGCCACCGAAGACGATTCTCGTCGACCGCGAGCCCGATGAATGCGACCTGCTCGCCGAGGCGCTGGGCGCGGTGGCGGGGCGCAAGGTCGAGATCGGCGTGCCGCGGCGCGGCAATCGCCGCCGCCTGCTCGAACAGGCGGTGCGCAACGCGGGCGAGGAACTCGACCGGCGATTGGCGGAAAGCAGCAGCCAGGCGAAGCTGGGGCGCGAGCTGGCCGAGCTGTTCGATCTCGACACGCCGCCGCAGCGGATCGAAATCTATGACAACAGCCATATTCAGGGCACCAACGCGCTCGGCGCGATGGTGGTCGCGGGGCCGGAGGGGTGGATCAAGGGCGCCTGGCGCAAATTCAACATCAAGCGGTCCGAAACGCAGCCGGGCGACGATTTCGCGATGATGCGCGAGGTGTTCCAGCGCCGCTTCGCGCGCGCGATCGAGGAGGACCCCGAGCGGACGAAAGGCGAGTGGCCCGATCTGGTGCTGATCGACGGCGGCAAGGGACAGGTGTCGGCGGCGGGCGCGGTGCTCGCCGAACTGGGGATCGACGATCTTCCTTATGTGGGTGTCGCCAAGGGGCCGGACCGCAATGCGGGACGCGAGACCTTCTATCTGCCCGACGGGCGCGAATTCACGCTGCCGCCCAACAATGCCGTCCTCTTCTATATCCAGCGGCTGCGCGACGAGGCGCACCGCTTCGCGATCGGCGCGCACCGGCAGAAGCGGGCGAAGGCGATGGGATCGTCGCCGCTCGACGAGGTGCCGGGGATCGGCCCGGCGCGCAAGAAGGCGCTGCTGATGCACTTCGGCACCGCGCGCGCGATCAGGGGGGCGTCGCTGGAGGACCTGAAGCGCGCGCCGGGGGTGAGCGCGGGGGTCGCGCAGGCGGTGTATGATTTCTATAATCCGGGAGGATAGGGACAATTGAGCCCCTCCCCTTCAGGGGAGGGGTTGGGGTGGGGCTGTCGGCCTGACGCGAGGCCGCTTGGCCCACCCCGCTGCGACTAGGCGGCAAGCCGCCAAGTCTCGCTGCCCCTCCCCTGAAGGGGAGGGGTTTAGAGATGAGAGGAAAGCATATGGATTTCGCCGCCGCCATGCCGCTCGCCGCGACGCTCGGCATCACCATCCACGAAGGCACGAAGGAGCGCGTCGCGGGCAGGCTCCCCGTGCGGCCGGACATCTGCACCGCGGGGCATATCGTCCATGGCGGTGCGATCATGGCCTTTGCCGACTGCCTGGGCGCGGTGGGCGCGTTCCTGACGCTGCCCGAGGGGGCGAGCGGCACGACGACGATCGAGAGCAAGAGCAATTTCCTTGGCGCCGGGCCGGAGGGCGCGGTGCTGGTCGGCGAGGCGACACCGGTGAAGATCGGCAAGCGCGTTTCGGTCTGGCAGACGCGCATCCGCACCGAGGAGGGCGCCGAGGTCGCGCTGGTGACGCAGACGCAGATGGTGCTTTGGCCGAACTGAGCGCCGAGGCCGTCGTCTGCGCGGTGCGCGCGCATGGCGAGCATGGCGCGATCCTTCGCGCGCTGACGCGCGAGGCGGGGCTAGTCGCGGGCTATGTGCGCGGCGGGCGGTCGCGAAGGCTGCGGCCGATCCTGATGCCGGGCAATGCGGTCGCGCTCGAACTGCGCGCGCGGACCGAGGAGCAGCTCGGCGGCGCGACGGTCGAACTGCTGGCGAGCCGCGCGCCTTTGCTCGCCGAGCCGCTGGCGGCGGCGGCGATCGACTGGGCGACCAGCCTGACCGCGGCGACTTTGCCCGAGAATCAGCCCTATCCGGCGCTCTACTCCGCGCTGTCGGCGGTACTGGACGCGATCGCGGTGGCGCCGTCGGCGCGGCACTGGGCGGCGGCGCTGGCGCGCTACGAGCTGCTGCTGCTCGCCGAGCTGGGGTTCGGGCTGAACCTTGAGGAATGCGTGGTGACCGCGTCGCGCGATCATCTCGCCTTCGTCAGCCCGAAGTCGGGCGGGGCGGTCGGCGTCGGGGCCGCGGCCGGTTATGAAGAGCGACTGCTGCGCCTGCCGCCTTTCCTGCGCGGGGCGGACGCCGGGCCGTCGCTGGCCGATGTGCTCGACGGGCTGGCGATCACCGGCCATTTCCTCGACCGCGACCTGATCGACGGGCGCAACCGCGACTTGCTGGCGGTAAGGGAAAGATTGGTGGGGCGGCTCAAGAGGGCGGTTGCGTGA
>CALMYE010000129.1 GCA_937873425.1 uncultured Sphingopyxis sp.
CGCTTGCCCGCCGCGATCACCTCGTCGCGCAGCCGCAGCCCCTCGGGCGTCGCGGTGGCGAGCGGCCCGAGATGCAGGACACTGTCCGCGCGCGCAAGGAAGGCGGCGACGCTCATGTCGCCCGGCGCCATGCCGCAGAGCAGGGCGCCTGCGAACGCGGCGGACAGGGTTTTTCGGTTGCGACCCGCAACATGTCCAATGGAACCGTAGCCCTGAGCCTGTCGAAGGGCGCCTATCCGAGAAGCGCCCTTCGACAGGCTCAGGGCTACGGTCATGATCGCTTTCATCCGGTCGGGGCGGGGGAGGCTATGCGCCCTGCGGGTTGGCGTCGCCGAAGGGACGCGGGCGGCGCTTGATCTGGGGCAGGCCGCCGGCGTGACCCGAAACGGGGGTACCGGGGCGGTTGGATTCGTCCTCACGGCCGATATCCTCGCCCTTGATCGCGCGGCGCGCCTCCTCGCCCGATAGCGTCTCATATTCGAGCAGCGCTTCGGCGAGCAGGTGCAACTCGTCGAGATGGTCGGTCAGCACCTTGCGCGCGGTCTTTTCGCCCTCTTCGACGAGGCGGCGGACCTCGTCGTCGATCAGCTTCGCCGTCTCTTCGGACATGTTCTGCGCGCGCGACACGCTGTGGCCGAGGAACACCTCGTCCTGATTGTCGCGGTAGCGCAGCCAGCCGAGCTTTTCCGACATGCCATATTCCATGACCATCGAGCGCGCCATGTCGGTCGCCTGCTGGATGTCGTTGGAGGCGCCGGTGTTGAGCTCGTCCTTGCCGTAGATGAGCTGTTCGGCGATGCGGCCGCCGAAGCAGAGCGCGAGGCGCGCCTTCATCTGCTTCATGTTCATCGAATAGCGGTCGCGTTCGGGCAGGTTCCACGTCACGCCCAGCGCGCGGCCGCGCGGGATGATCGTCACCTTGTGCAGCGGATCGTTATGCTCGACATGGAGCGAGACGAGCGCGTGGCCGGCCTCGTGATAGGCGGTGGCCTTCTTCTCGTCCTCGGTCATCACCATCGAACGGCGCTCGGCGCCCATCAGCACCTTGTCCTTGGCCTCCTCGAACTCGTCGCTGGCGATCAGGCGCTTGCCCTTGCGCGCGGCGAGCAAGGCGGCCTCGTTGGCGAGATTGGCGAGGTCGGCGCCCGAAAAGCCCGGTGTGCCGCGCGCGATGCGGCGCAGGTCGACGTCGGGCGCGAGCGGCTTCTTGCGCGTATGCA
This sequence comes from uncultured Sphingopyxis sp., assembly GCA_937873425.1. Lineage (GTDB taxonomy): Bacteria > Pseudomonadota > Alphaproteobacteria > Sphingomonadales > Sphingomonadaceae > Sphingopyxis. The sequence goes on from CALMYE010000129.1 coordinate 1,221, forward strand.
CCTCCAGGATCTTCTGGCGGCCCTCGATGTCGGGGCGCGGCACGACGACCTGACGGTCGAAGCGGCCTGGGCGCAGCAGCGCGGGGTCGAGCACGTCGGGGCGGTTGGTCGCGGCGACGATGATGATGCCCTCGTTCGCCTCGAACCCGTCCATTTCGACGAGCAGCTGGTTCAGCGTCTGTTCGCGTTCGTCATTGCCGTTGCCGAGACCGGCGCCGCGATGGCGGCCGACCGCGTCGATTTCGTCGATAAAGACGATGCAGGGCGCGTTGCGCTTGGCCTGTTCGAACATGTCGCGCACGCGGCTGGCGCCGACGCCGACGAACATCTCGACGAAGTCCGAACCCGAAATGGTGAAGAAGGGAACGCCCGCCTCACCCGCGATCGCGCGGGCGAGCAAAGTCTTGCCGGTGCCGGGCGAACCGACGAGCAGCGCGCCCTTCGGAATCTGGCCGCCGAGCTTGGAAAATTTGCTGGGGTCCTTCAGGAATTCGACGATTTCCTGCAGTTCCTCGCGCGCCTCGTCGATGCCGGCGACATCGTCGAAGGTCACGCGGCCCTGTTTTTCGGTGAGCATCTTGGCGCGCGACTTGCCGAAGCCCATCGCGCCCGAGCCGTTGTTCTTCTGCACCTGACGGAAGACAAAGAAGGCGATGCCGAGGATCAGCAGGAAGGGGAGCGACTGGATCAGCAGATAGACCCAGATATTGCCCTGCTCGGTCGGCTTGCCGTCATATTTGACGCCCTTTTCGTTGAGCATCTTGAGCAGTTCGGGGTCGCGGATCAGATTGGCGTTGAAACGTTCGCCGTTGGCGAGCGTGCCTGTCGCGCGATCTTCGGTCAGCACGACTTCCTTGACGCTGCCTTCCTGAACCTTTTGGCGGAATTCCGAATAGGTCAGCGGGTTGCCCGCGGGCTGCGCCGCACCGCCGAACATCGAGGCGACGAGGAGCATGGCGAGCAAAATGCCGCTCCAGATCATCACGCTCTTCATCCAGGGATTGCCCTGCGGTTCCTTGTCGTCCTGCATCTTGTCCGTTTCCACCTTGGGGGCCGGGGAGCGGCCCATGCGCCCAAGATAGGCGCTTCGCGTTAAATGACAATGAGCAGATGGCCGCTAGCGCCGCGCTTTTCGCCGGGGCGCCGCGGAAATGCGCCAGAGTCCGTCCTCCGCCCCGCGCGGGCGGTCGATCAGCAGGCTGCCGACCATCGCGCGCCGTCCCTCGCGCATCGCCGCGATCACGCCGTCGAGCGTCGTCCCGCGCAGCGTCAGCCGCGAGTCATAGGCGGTGAGCCGCAGCGCGACGATGCGGCGGAAGATTTCCGCCGGATAGCCCTGATCGCGGATCACCGCGCGGTCGTCGGCGTCGGGCCAGGCTTCGATCAGCCGCTGTGTCGCCCAGTCGAGCGCCACATCGGCCTCGGCGAGCCACTGGGCCGACCGGGCGGTCGCCTGAGCATCCAGAAAACGCTGCGATCCCAATTCCTTGCGCAGACGGGCGCGGTCGAAGCGGACGTCGGCGTTCGACGGATCGTCGGCGAAGGGCAGGTCGGCATCGAGTGCGAGCGCCACCAGTTCGGACCGGCGCCAGCCGAGCAGCGGGCGCAGCACCGCGCCGTTGCGCGCGCGGATCGCCGCCAGCCCGCCGACGCCGCTGCTGCGGTTGAGCCGCATGATCACCGTTTCGAGCTGGTCGTCGGCATGGTGGGCGGTGACGATGAAATCGAGCGCCTGCGCCTCGCGCCATTGTTCGAGCAGCCGGTAGCGTTCGGTGCGCGCCGCCGCCTGCAGCGAGCCGCGGATCGGAGCGGGCGGGTGGAGAATCGCATGCGGAATATGGTCGCGCGCGCAGAAACCCGCGACCATGCGCGCCTCGTCGGCCGAACCCTGGCGCAGGCCGTGATCGACCGTCGCCGCGCGCACCTGTCCCGGCAGCAGCGACACCATCAGCCAGAGCAGCGCCATGCTGTCGGGACCGCCCGACACGGCGACGCCATAGTCGTGCTGCTGCCAGTCGGGGCCGACGAGCGCTTCGAGCTGCCGGCCAAGCCGCGCCGGCGCGTCGGCCTCAGCAGCCGGCTTTTGCTTTTGCGGCGGCAGCATCGGTGCGCACATCCTGCGGAGCCTTGTCGCCATAGACTTCCTCGAGTTCGCGGAAAGCCTTGCAGGCGTCGGCCTTGCGGCCGAGCCGGTCGAGCGAGACGCCCATGTACATCAGGCTGTGCGACGCGCGCGCGCCGCTCGGCCGATCCTTGTAATTATTGTAGAAAGCGACCGCGGCGAGGCTCGGCTTGCCCTCGTCGAGATAGGCGCGGCCGAGCAGATTCTGCGCGAAGCTCGCGAGGCGGTGGTTCGGCCATTTGGCGACCACATCCTTGAGCTGCGTCTGCGCCTCGGGATAGAGCTTCGCCTCCCACAGACGGTAGCCGTAGTTGTAGCTGTCCTCGACCTCGTTACCGGTGGCGGGAATCTCCACCTTTTTGACCAGCGCGAGCCGCGCCGCGTTGGACGTGGGGGCAGGGGTCGGCGTCGCCGCGGGCCGGGTGGCCGCGGCAGGGGTTGTTGCAGTGGTGGCGGGCGGCCTCACCGCCGGCGTGACGGGCAAGCTCGCCGGCGTGGTCGCGGGAGCCGCCGCCGCGGGCGGGGCGGCGAGACGCTTTTCGATATCGGCCTTATAAGCGGTGAACTGTTTTTCGAGCTCGCGCAGCTGATAGGCGTTCTGCTCGCTCTGGCCGGTCAGCGTCTGGAGCTGCGCCTCGAGCGCATCGACCCGCGCGGTCAGGTCGATCACCGGCGAATTGCTGCGGGCGCGCTCGCCCGGCTGATTGTCGGGCGCGATCTCACCTTCGAAAAAGGCGGGGCTGCCGCCCGGAAAGACGGTGCGCTGCACCGCGCGCATCTCCCTTTCGAGGCGATCGACGCGCTTGTCGATCGCGCCGTCCTGCGCCTGAACCGCGCCCGGGATCGCCACCGCCAGCACGACCGCTGCGGCGCCCAGGAAATGATAGTGACGCATCTTCATCTGCCTTTCGGCCCCCACACCCAGTTAACCATCGCAAACCCCATAACGCGGCAAGGGGCGCCAGCGCAAGCGGAGCGGACGGTCGGGTGCAGGCGGATCAGCGCCTGGGTGCGACCGGCGGCAGCGTCTGCGCGGCGCCCGCGCCATCGGCGCGCGCGATCAGGTCGGCGGGTTTCAGCGAGATGTTCTTGACCAGCGTATCGGCGGGGCCGATCGCCCCGATGTCGCGGCCGCCGACGGTGACCTTCAGCGCCTGCGGAATGCTGGTGCGCAGCGTGAACTGCTCGATATAGGCCGGCGGCACCTCATAGGTTTCGCCCGCGTCGAGCGTGCGCCAATTCTCGGTCTTGCCGCTCGCATCGTCGAAGCCGATCCACACTTCGGACAGGCCGGTCAGGATCACCGGCGCGTCGGCAGGAATCGCGCCGGCCTTCGTCGCCGTCCCGGCGGCCTGGGCCGTGTCCGCCGCCTGCGCCGGAGCCTCCGATTCCTCGGCGGCGCGGTTCTGCGCGGCGATCAGCGCCTCGTCGGGTTCGACCGAGAGGAAGCGCCACACGCCATAGGCCGACACGAGCAGCAATGCGACGACGACGAGCGTCCAGGCCAGCCGCGCCGTCGGCAGGCGCGCCGGGTCGGTCGGTTCATAGGCTTCATAGGCCGGGCGGCCATATTCCTCTTCGGCGAGTTCCTGCCGCACCGCGGCGCCGACCTCTGCCTCCGGCAGGTCGACCGCGCGGGCATAGGCACGCGCGAAACCGGTGACATAGGTCCGCCCCGGCAGCGCCGCGAAATCGGACTGTTCGACGGCCTGAAGGTGGCGCTGGGTGATGCGCGTCCGCGTGGCGACATCGGCGAGCGAAAGCCCCGCCGCCTCGCGCGCCAGCCGCAGCCGGTCGCCGGTACGCGTAATCGCCAGTTCGCCCTGTTCCGGGGCGTCCGCCTCGTCTGCCATTCCTGTCTCCAAGCCGGCCGTTTGCAACCCGGTTCGACCGTGCACCCCGTTCATCGCATTGACGGCGCGCGAAAGTCAAATGAAGTTCGGCGGGCGGACGGCTGAAAAGGCCCGTTATTGCGCCCGCCCGAGCAGGGTCGGTTCAGAGGATATATTTGCTGAGGTCGGTGTCGCCGACGACGTCGGCAAGCTGGCGATCGACATAGGCGGCGTCGATGTCGATCATGGTGCCGCCGATATCCTCGGCGGTGAAGCTCACCTCCTCGACCAGCCGCTCCATGATCGTCTGGAGCCGGCGGGCGCCGATATTCTCGACCTTCTCGTTGACCTCGGCGGCGAGCCGGGCGACGCGCGCGATCGCATCGGGCGCGAAGTTCAGCGTCACGCCCTCTGTGCCGAGCAGCGCAGCATATTGTTCGGGCAGCCCCGCCTTGGTCTCGCTGAGGATGCGGACGAAATCGCTCTCCGTCAGCGCGCCCAGTTCGACGCGGATCGGCAGGCGCCCCTGCAATTCGGGAAGCAGGTCGCTGGGCTTCGCCACATGAAAGGCGCCGCTCGCGATGAACAGGATATGATCGGTCTTCATCGGACCATATTTGGTCGCCACCGTGGTGCCCTCGATCAGCGGCAGCAGGTCGCGCTGCACGCCCTCGCGGCTGACCGAACCGCCGCGCACGTCGCTGACCGCGATCTTGTCGATTTCGTCGAGGAAGACGATGCCGTTCGCCTCGGCATCGGCGAGCGCGACGCGCGCGACATCGTCCTGATCGAGGCGCTTGTCCTGTTCCTCCTCGATAAGCCGCGTCGCGGCCTCCAGGACGGTCAGCTTGCGTCGCTTTTTCGGCGGGCCGCCCATCGCCTTGCCGAGCATGTCGGACAGGTTGATCATGCTCATCTGTCCCGGCTGGCCCGGCAGTTCAAACGGCATCGACGGGGTGTCGGCAACCTCGATCTCGATCTCGCTGTCGTCGAGATGGCCTTCGCGGATGCGCTGGCGAAAGCTCTGGCGCGTCGCCTCGCTCGCGCCCTTGCCGGTCAGCGCATCGAGCAGCCGCTCCATCGCGGCCTCTTCGGCGGCGGCGCGCACCGCCTCGCGGCGGCGGTCCTTTTCAAGGCGCACGGCCTCCTCGACCAGATCACGGGCGATCTGTTCGACGTCGCGGCCGACATAGCCGACCTCGGTGAACTTGGTCGCCTCGACCTTGATAAAGGGCGCGTCGGCGAGTTTCGCCAGACGGCGCGAAATCTCTGTCTTGCCGCAGCCGGTGGGGCCGATCATCAGGATATTCTTGGGGCTCACCTCGTCGCGCAGGTCGGCCGAAAGCTGCTGGCGACGCCAGCGGTTGCGCAGCGCCACCGCGACCGCACGCTTCGCCGCGTCCTGGCCGATGATGTGCGTGTCGAGGGCGGCGACGATCGCCTTCGGGGTCAAATCCTTGTTCATGGATGCTTACGCCTGAATTTCGATGGTTTCGGAAGTGAACTGGTCGTTGGTGTAGACGCAGATATCGGCCGCGACCTCCATCGCCTTCTTCGCCAGCACCTCCGGGTCCTTTTCATAATCGACGAGCGCGCGCGCCGCCGACAGCGCGAAATTGCCGCCCGATCCGATCGCGGCGATCCCGCCCTTGGGTTCGAGCACGTCGCCGTTGCCGGTGATGACCAGCGTCGCCTCCCTGTCGGCGACGATCATCATCGCCTCCAGGTTGCGGAGATATTTGTCGGTGCGCCAGTCCTTGGCGAGTTCGACCGCGGCGCGCAGCAATTGCCCGTTGTGGCGCTCCAGCTTGGCCTCGAGCCGCTCGAACAGGGTGAAGGCATCGGCGGTCGCGCCGGCGAAGCCGCCGATGACGCTGCCGTCGTGCAGACGGCGCACCTTTTTCGCGTTGGGCTTCATCACCGTCTGGCCCATCGACACCTGACCGTCGCCGATGACGACGACCTTGTCGGCGCTGCGGGCGGAGAGGATCGTGGTTCCGTGCCAGGGCGCGGCACTGTGCGCATGAGGATCGGTCATGCGGCGCGATATGGGCGATGCCCCGCCCCACCGCAAGGGGAGGGCTATGCCACCGCGCGCGGGGCAGGGGGCGCCGTCGGCCAGCTCTGGTCGGGCCAAAGGCCGCGCGTGTCGTAGACGATCTTGCCGCTGCGTTCCTCAAGCGGGACCGATTTGAACACGTCATGGTCAACGAGCACGATCATCACCTCGCAATCGGCGAGCGCATCGTCGAGTTCGACAAGCTCGGCGCCGCTGCCGGCGAATTCCATCGGCAGGCCGCGCGCATAGGGTTCGACGATGCGGATGCGCTTGCCGAACTGGCGCGCCAGCGCCGCCGCGACCTCGACCGCGGGGCTTTCGCGGAAATCGTCGATATTGGGCTTGAAGGCGAGGCCGAGCACGCCGACCTTCGCCTGCGGATGGCTGGCAACCAGCGCGGCGGTGGCGGCGATGACGTGCGACGTCTTCGCCAGATTGACCTCACGCGCGGTGCGGATGAGCCGGCTCTGCTCGGGCGCGCCGTGGACGAGGAACCAGGGATCGACCGCGATGCAATGGCCGCCGACGCCCGGCCCGGGCTGCAGGATGTTGACGCGCGGGTGGCGGTTGGCGAGGCGGATCACGTCCCACACATCGACGCCCATGCTGTCGGCGATCATCGACAATTCGTTGGCGAAGGCGATGTTGACGTCGCGATAGCTGTTTTCGACCAGCTTCACCATTTCGGCGGCGCGCGCGGTGGTGGTGACGCAGGCGCCGCGCACGAACTGGCGATAGAAGGTCATTGCCCGGCGCGCGCAGCGCGGGGTGATGCCGCCGATGCAGCGGTCATTGTCGACCAGCTCGACGAGGATGCGGCCGGGCAGCACACGTTCGGGGCAATAAGCGATGAAGATGTCCGGCGTGCCGGCGCAGCGGCCCGGCACCTTCAGGTCGGGGCGCTCGGCGGCGAGCAGTTCGGCGACCTTCTCGGTCGTGCCGACGGGCGAGGTCGATTCGAGGATCACCAGATTGCCGGGTTCGAGCACCTTCGCGATTCCGCGCGCGGCGTCGAGGACATAGCTGATGTCAGGACGATGCTCGGCGTCGTGCGGGGTCGGCACGGCGATGACGAAGCTGTCGGCGGCCGCCATCTCGGTCGAGGCGACCAGCGCGCCGCGCGACACGACGCCCTGCACCAGGCCGTCGAGGTCGACTTCCTCGATATGCACCTTGCCGTTGTTTACCGTTTCGACGACATGCGCGCTGACGTCGATGCCCGTGACCTTGCAGCCCGAGCGCGCGATCAGCGCGGCGGTCGGCAGGCCGATATAGCCGAGGCCGACGACGGTGACTTTCTGTTCGATATCAACGGGCACGCGCGACGATCTCCGCAATCTGTTCGCCTGCCGTGCCGTCGCCGAAAGGATTGTGGGCGCGCGCCATGGCGGCATAGGCGCCTTCATCGTCCAAAAGGCTGAAAATTTCGGAAACGATGCGGTCCCTGTCGGTGCCGACCAGCTTCGCGGTACCTGCCTCGATGCCTTCGGGCCGTTCGGTCGTCTCGCGCATCACCAGCACCGGTTTGCCGAGCGAGGGTGCCTCCTCCTGCACCCCGCCGCTGTCGGTCAGCACCAGCTCGCTTTCCGCGAGCAGACGCACGAAATGCGGATAGTCGAGCGGGTCGATCAGCGCGACGTTGGACAGGCCGCCGAGGATCGGCTCCATCGCGCTGCGCACATGCGGGTTGGGATGGACCGGAAAGACGACCGCAACGTCGCTCCGCGCCGCAATGGCGGCGATAGCCTCGGCGATCGCCTTCATGCCGTCGCCGAAATTCTCGCGCCGGTGCGACGTCACCGCGACGATGCGCTTGCCCGCAAAGCGCGCGACCAGCGCGTCGAGGCCCGCCGCGAGCGCCGGCTCCTCGTCGATCCGCGCCTTGGTGGCGAGCAGCGCGTCGATCACCGTATTTCCGGTGATATGGATGCGCTCAGCCGGGACATTCTCTGCACGCAGCGCCGCCGCCGCCGTCCCGGTCGGCGCGAAATGCAGGTCGGCGACCGCGCCCGCGACCTTGCGGTTCACCTCCTCGGGCCAGGGGTGATAGATATTGCCGCTGCGCAGCCCCGCCTCGACATGGCCGACCGGAATCTTGCGGAAATAGGCCGACAGCGTCGCCGCCATCGTCGTCAGCGTGTCGCCGTGGACCAGCACCCGGTCGGGCTTTTCGGCGTCGAACGTCTCTCCCAGCCCGGTGACGAGCCGCGCGAGCAGGCCGTCGAGCGTCTGGTTGGCGGTCATCACGTCGAGATCGACGTCGGGGACGATGCGCGCGATCTCGAGCACCTGGTCGAGCATTTCGCGATGCTGCGCGGTAACGCAGACGCGCACGTCGAGGTCCGCGCGGCGCCGCAGCGCATGCACGACGGGAAACATCTTGATCGCTTCGGGCCGCGTCCCGAACACCGTCATCACCTTCATCGCGCGCTCTTCTATCGGCCGGTCCTGCTCCACCGCTAGGCGATTTTGGTTGTTATCGGCTTAACCGCGCACGGAAATCTGCCATAGTGATCCTTGTCATTGCGCGCCGCACGGGTAAATGCGCCATTGCTATGCATCCCGATCGCGGTTTGTGCGTTGTCTGCGCGCTGCGGCGACAGACCGACGGTTGGGGAAGGGCGTCAGTTTCATTCGGTAAGATGATGATAAAGAGACTTTTCCGCCGCAAGCCGGCTCCCGAAGCCGTTGCCGAGGATTGGCCGCAGGTGCCGGAGGACACGCGCGTCTATGCCATCGGCGACGTGCATGGCCGGCGCGACCTGCTCGACGCGCTGCTCGCGCGCATCGCCGACGAGCGCGCCCGCGCGCCGGTCGGCACGGTGCATCTCGTCATGCTCGGCGACTTGATCGACCGCGGCCCGCAATCGGCGCAGGTGGTCGAGCGGCTGCTGACCGTGCCCGAGGGCGTGGACGAGATGCACCTTCTTATGGGCAACCACGAGGAGGCGCTGCTCGAAATCCTCGACGGCGCCCATTCGCAGCTTCCGGGCTGGATTCGCTATGGCGGCGAACAGGCGCTGCAAAGCTATGGACTTGAAGACGCGTCGATTTTCGGCGATAGAGAGGCATTGGTCGCTAAAATCCATGCCGGCATACCGGCGTCGCATGTCCGTTTGTTCCGCTCGATGGTGGATTATGTGCAGATCGGCGATTATCTCTTTGTTCATGCGGGAATCTTCCCCGGGCGGCCGCTCGATCAGCAGCAGGCGCACGATCTGCGCTGGATTCGCGACGAATTTCTGGAAGACGAAAGCGATCATGGCGTGATCGTCGTGCATGGCCATACGATCACACGCGACGTCGATTGCCGCGCCAACCGCATCGGCATCGACACCGGGGCCTATGCCAGCGGCGTGCTGACCGCGCTCGCGCTCGAAGGCACGACGCGGCGTTTCCTCAAGACGGGGGAGGCCGTCGCGGCATGATCCTTGCGCGCGCCTGGGGGGTGGTCGAAGAGCGCATCCTGGCGACGCTGGCGTCGCTCGTCGGGCTGGGCCGCAGCGAAAAGCGCGCGATCCTGATCGTCGGCGACGCGCTGCTGTGCGTCGCCGCGGTGCTCATCGCCTTTTCGCTCCGGCTCGGGCGGTGGGAGGTCTTCGACCGCGAGGTGGGGCTGGCCGCGGTGATCGCACTGTCCTGCTGGCTGCCGATCTTCCTGATGCGCGGCACATACAGCTCGATCCTGCGCTTTTCGGGCGGGCGGACGATGGTCGGGCTCGCCTATTCGGTGGCCCTCTATGCGATCCCGATCGTCGGCATCGTCGGCGTGATCGGCATCGAGGGCGTCCCGCGCACCGTTTCGGTGATCCAGCCGATCATCTTCCTCCTCCTGCTCGCGATGATGCGCATCGTCGCGCGCTATGCGGTCGTCGACCTCCTGAAACGCCGCGACGTCGGGCAGGCGTCGGTGGTGCTCATCTATGGCGCGGGCGAGGCGGGGCAGCAGCTCGCGGTCGCGCTGCGCGCCGACCCGGCGATGCGGCTCGTCGGCTTCATCGACGACGACCGCAAGATAGAGGGCGAGCTGATCGACGGCGTGCCGATCTTCTCGCGCCCGAAGCTGCCCTATCTGGTCGATACCTATGGCGTGACCGACGTGCTGCTCGCGCTGCCCCACGTCACCCGCTCGAAGCGGCGGCGGATCATGCAGTCGCTCGAGGACTGGCCGATCCGTGTCCGCATGCTGCCCGGCATGCGGCAGATCATCGACGAACAGGTGTCGATCAGCGACCTGCGCGACGTGCAGATCGAGGACCTGCTCGGCCGCGACCCGGTGCCGCCCAACGAATTGCTGCTCGGCCGCACGATCGTCGGCAAGACGGTGATGGTCACGGGCGCCGGCGGCTCGATCGGCAGCGAACTGTGCCGCCAGATCGTCACCATGCGCCCGCACAAGCTGATCCTGGTCGAATCGTCCGAATATGGTCTTTATGCGATCGGCCAGGAATTGCAGGCGGCGATCACCGAGCTGCCCGAGGACCGCCGTCCGGCACTGGTCGAGGAGCTGGGCAGTGTCACCGACCAGCCGACGGTGCGCCGCCTGCTCGCGCGCTGGCGGCCCGAAACCATCTTCCACGCCGCCGCCTACAAGCATGTGCCGCTGGTCGAGGCGAACCCGATCGCCGGCATCGGCAACAATGTCTGCGGCACATTGTTCATGGCGAGCGAGGCGGAAACGGCGGGCGTCGCCAATTTCGTGCTGGTCAGCACCGACAAGGCGGTGCGCCCGACCAATGTCATGGGCGCATCGAAGCGCGTGTGCGAGCTGGTGCTGCAGGCGCTGGCGGCGCGCGGCAGCCGCACCTGCTTCGCGATGGTGCGCTTCGGCAATGTGCTGGGATCGAGCGGTTCGGTCGTGCCGCTGTTCCGCGAGCAGATCCGGAACGGCGGGCCGGTGACGGTCACCGACCGCAATGTCACGCGCTTCTTCATGACCATCCCCGAAGCGTCGCAGCTCGTCATCCAGGCGGGCGCGATGGCGAAGGGCGGCGAGGTGTTCGTGCTCGACATGGGCAAGCCGGTGCGGATCATCGAACTCGCGCGCACGATGATCAACCTATCGGGCCTGACCGTGCGCGACGAGGACCACCCCGACGGCGACATCGAGATCGCCGAGATCGGCCTGCGCAACGGCGAGAAGCTCTATGAGGAGCTGCTGATCGGCGACGATCCCCAGCCGACCGGCCACGCCCGCATCATGCAGGCGCGCGAGACGATGCTCGAATGGACCGGGTTGTCGGCGAAGCTCGACGCGCTGCGCACCGCGATGGACGAGGGCAGGGCGGAGGATTGCGTCGCGATCCTGCACGAGCTGGTGCCCGAATACCGGCCCGCCGAGGAGGTGAACGAGGCGGCCGCCGAACAGGAACAGCGCCCGCTCGCGGGCTAGCGCGTCAGCAGCGCCTTCAGCGCCATCTTGGTTTTCAGGATCGCACGGCCGATCGGAGTGCGCGCGCTCGCCTGGTTCGAATGGGGAAAGGGCCGGTCCGGGACCGGCACGCCGATGAAGGGACATAATTTGTCCCAACCGTCCCCGGCGGAGAAATCCATTTCGAGCAGCTTGCCCGGGCGGTCGCGGAACCAGGCGCGCACCGCGGCATTGTGCGCCTCCATCACCGCGACATAATGATCCTCGTTGCCGACGGGCGCGCCGCGGCCTGCGCCATAGATATGTTCGCGCATCGGGGTCGTCTCCGTGCCGAAATGGCCGGCTTGCGAGCGGAGCCACGCGCCGGAATCGCGCACGGTCAGAACGAACAGCGCGTCGGGCCATAGTTCATCCATCTCCCGATAGACGAGCGGCCAGGGATTGTCCTGAAACGCGTCATATTGCGCGGACAGGCTTCGCGTCAGCTCGACATATGTCTCGCCGATATCGGGGTCGGAGACATTGTCGGGGCCGGTGACGCGATAGCCGAGCAGCTGCAGCGCCGACGCCAGCGACGTCGTGCCCGTCTTGTGAAACCCGATTCCGAATATCTTGCGCATGAACCGTCTCTAACCGCACCACCTCGCAGCGCAAGCTGCGGATCGCAAAGGATGAACAGCCCGATTGCGCGACGCGTCCCGATGCCATAAACGCCCAGCGGATCGGCCATGGCCGGGACCGGAAATGGCAGGAGCGACGGCGTGAAGAGCGGTTCGATCGATTTGGATAGCTATGTCAACGGCCAGATCGAAACGGTGAACGGCTGGCTGGGCGACGTCGACATCTTCGCGATCAAGGCCATCGGCGAGTGGCAGGCCGAGCAGGGCATCGGCGGCGACCTCGCCGAGATCGGCGTCCATCACGGCAAACTCTATTTCATCCTCGCGCTGCTGCGCCGCGCCAGCGAAAAGGCGCTGGCGATGGACCTGTTCGAGGACGATGCGATGAACGTCGGCGCGCACGCCCGCCGCGACATCATGCTCCACCGCAACGCCGACCGGCTGGGCATCGACATTTCCGACGCGGAGATTTGGAAGGTCGATTCGACGACGATCACGCCGGCGCAGATTGCCGAAAAGGTCGGCAACGTCCGGCTGTTCAGCGTCGATGGCGGCCATGAATATCATCATGTCGCGGCGGATTTGCGCACGGCGGAATCGGTGCTGGGCGACCGCGGCGTGATCATCATCGACGATATCTTCGGGATCGGCTGGCCCGACGTGACGGTCGCCGCGATGCATTTCCTGACCGAATATGCAGACCGGATCGAACCCTTCCTGATCACCCGGTCGAAACTCTATGTCTGCCGCAAGGGTGCCGCCGCCGACTATCGCGCGATGCTGGAAACGCATGCCGACACCGCCGCCATGCCGAAGGACGAACGGAACATGTTCCGTCAGCCGATCACCGTCATGAAGCTCGGCCGCTCGCAATTCCTCGGTCGCCGGCTCCTGCGGCGCTTCCGGCGCACCGCATAAGCCGCCAGCGCTCAGCGGCGAGCCAGGCGATCGGCGATACGCCGCGCATTCTCCGCATAGCTGTTCGCAAGCGCCCGCTCGATGCGCAGGCGCCAGCCGGTATCGCGACCGTCGAGGACCGCCGCAATGGCGTCGTCGAGCAGCGCCAGCAGTCGCCCGGGGGCATCGCGGGGCGCCATGAAGACGCCGGGCGCATCGGCCTGCGCCGCGATGAAGCTGCTGACGACCTCTGCGCCGGTCGCGAAATATTCGAGCAATTTGTGCGAATTGATCCCGTGGTTCCAGTCGCGCCGCCAATCGTAGCA
>CALMYE010000130.1 GCA_937873425.1 uncultured Sphingopyxis sp.
CTATCAGGCGCTGATCGCGAAGCTGGGTCTTCGCAAGTAAGAATGCGAGGGCGGCTCCGGACCACCGGGGCCGCTTTCATTTTGTGCATCCCGGCGAAAGCCGGGACCCGGGGCGGCCTTGAGCCGCGCCGTGGAACTGGACCCCGGCTTTCGCCGGGGAACATAAAGGGGGCATCCCGCATCCGGCGGGGCGTCCTTGGAAGGGGCAGGAAAACGCCCCGACCCGCCCGGGCCGGATTGCCCGGAACAGAGGCCCCGCCCGGCATAGGGCCCGGCGGGCGAAGGAAACACCATGTTTGACGTGAAAAAAGTATCGATCGAGTGGGGCGGTGAAACGCTGACCCTCGAAACGGGCAAGGTTGCCCGCCAGGCCGACGGCGCCGTCATCGCGACGCTGGGCGAAACGGTCGTCCTGTGCGCCGTGACCGCCGCCAAGTCGGTGAAGGACGGGCAGGACTTCTTCCCGCTCACCGTCCATTATCAGGAAAAATATTCGGCCGCCGGGCGCATCCCGGGCGGCTTCTTCAAGCGCGAACGCGGCGCGACCGAAAAGGAAACGCTGGTTTCCCGCCTGATCGACCGCCCGATCCGCCCGCTGTTCCCCGAAGGCTTCTACAACGAGATCAACGCCATCGCGCAGGTGCTGAGCTATGACGGCCACAACGAGCCCGACATCCTCGCGATGGTCGCGGCGTCGGCCGCGCTGACCATCTCGGGCGTGCCCTTCATGGGCCCGATCGGCGCCGCGCGCGTCGGCTATGTCGACGGCGAATATATCCTCAACCCGACCGACGAACAGGTCGCCGAGGGTGACCTCGACCTCGTCGTCGCCGCGACCTACGACGCGGTGATGATGGTCGAATCCGAAGCCAATGAGCTGTCGGAAGAGGTCATGCTCGGCGCCGTCCTGTTCGCGCACGACGCGTGCAAGGAGGTCGTCAAGGCGATCGTCAAGCTCGCCGAACAGGCCGCGAAGGACCCGTGGGAAATCGCGTCGTCGGACGACAATGCCGCGATCAAGGACAAGCTGAAGAAGCTGATCGGCAAGGACATCGCTGCCGCCTACAAGCTGACCGACAAGTCGGCGCGCTCGAATGCGCTGAACGAGGCGCGCGCGAAGGCGAAGGAACAGTTCGTCGCCGACGGGCTCGACCCGCAGAGCGTCATGGCCGGCATCAAGCTGGTCAAGAAGCTGGAGGCCGAGATCGTCCGCACCGCCATCCTGAAGGACGGCAAGCGCATCGACGGCCGCACGACGACGCAGATTCGCCCGATCGTCGCCGAAACCCATTTCCTGCCGCGCGCGCACGGCTCGGCGCTGTTCACCCGCGGCGAGACGCAGACGATCGCGACCTGCACCCTCGGCACCAAGGAAAGCGAGCAGATGATCGACGGCCTCAACGGCCTGTCGTATCAGAATTTCATGCTCCACTATAACTTCCCGCCCTATTCGGTCGGCGAAGTCGGCCGCTTCGGCGCCCCGGGCCGCCGCGAAGTCGGCCACGGCAAGCTCGCCTGGCGCGCGCTGCACCCCGTGCTGCCGGTGAAGGACGATTTCCCCTACACGATCCGCCTGACCAGCGACATCACCGAGTCGAACGGCTCGTCGTCGATGGCGTCGGTCTGCGGCGGCAGCCTCGCGATGATGGACGCCGGCGTGCCGATCAAGCGGCCGGTGTCGGGCATCGCGATGGGCCTGATCCTCGAAGGCAAGGACTACGCCATCCTGTCGGACATCCTGGGCGACGAGGATCATCTCGGCGACATGGATTTCAAGGTAGCGGGCACGTCCGAAGGCATCACCACGATGCAGATGGACATCAAGATCGCCGGCATCACCAAGGAAATCTTCGAAGCCGCGCTGGCGCAGGCCAAGGAAGGCCGCGCGCACATCCTCGGCGAAATGGCCAAGGCGCTCGGCGAGGCTCGCAGCGAGCTGTCGGCGCATGCGCCGCGCATCGAGACGATGCAGATCGACAAGGCGAAGATCCGCGACGTCATCGGCACCGGCGGCAAGGTGATCCGCGAGATCGTCGCGACCACCGGCGCCAAGGTCGACATCGACGACGAAGGGCTGATCAAGATCAGCTCGTCCGACCTCGACCAGATCGAGGCGGCGCGCAAGTGGATCGCCGGCATCGTCGAGGAAGCCGAAGTCGGCAAAATCTATGACGGCAAGGTCGTCAACCTCGTCGATTTCGGGGCGTTCGTGAATTTCATGGGCGGCAAGGACGGCCTCGTCCACGTCAGCGAAATCCGCAACGAACGCGTCGAGAAGGTCGCCGACGTCCTGAGCGAAGGCCAGGAGGTCAAGGTCAAGGTGCTCGAGATCGACCCGCGCGGCAAGGTCCGCCTGTCGATGCGCGTCGTCGATCAGGAAACGGGTGAAGAACTCGAAGACACCCGCCCGCCGCGCGAACCCCGAGGCGACCGCGGCCCCCGCCGCGACGGCGGTGACCGTGGCGACCGAGGCCGTGGCGGCCGCGACCGTGGTCCGCGCCGCGATGGCGACCGCGACCGCGGCCCCCGCCGCGAACGCGCCGACGCGGGTCCGGAAGATCAGGGCCATGTGCCCGATTTCCTGAAGGACTGATCCTTCGCCACGCCAAAAGGAAAGGGGTCGCGAAAGCGGCCCCTTTTCGTTTATGCAGAGGAGATGACCCTGACCGCTCTCCTCTCGCTCATCTTCGCCGTCCAGACCGTTGCCGTGCCGCCGCAGGCGACGCAATTGCCTCCATCCCCGCCGCCGATCCCCGCGCCGGAGACGCCGCCGGTCGTGGTCGATGCGCGGCCGCATGTCGAACTCGTCACCGACCTCGGCAGCATCACCGTGCGGCTGGAGGACGGGCGCGCGCCGGTCACCGCCGCCAATTTCCTGCGCTATGTCGATGCGAAGCGGATGGACGGGTTCAAATTCTATCGCTCGACGAAGAATTGGGGGCCGTCGAACCAGCTGATCCAGGCGGGCAACCGCGGCGATGCGCGCCGGAATTATCCGCCGATCGCGCACGAGCCGACGACCGCTACCGGGCTCACCAACTGCAAGGGCGCGCTGGTCATGGCGCGGCTGAACCCCGGCGACGCGACGACCGATTTCTTCCTGCTCTTGTCCGACATCAAGGGCTTCGACGCCGACGCGCCGGGCGGCGACGGCATCGGCTTCGCGGTGTTCGGCGAAGTCGTCGCGGGCGCCGACGTCGCGGAGGCGATCTTCGCCGCCCCCGTCTCGCCGACCGCGGGCGAGGGCGTGATGCGGGGCCAGATGCTCGAACCGCAGGTGACGATCCGCACCGCGCGCCGCGTGGCCGCGCCCGCCGAGGCACCCGCGGGCTGCGTCGTCAAAGCGCGGTAAATCCGCGCCGGCACCCCTATCATTTATTTTGCGTTCATCCGCGCTGTGGCTATACCGCGCGCATGACTCAGCCTTCTTCCCTGCGCGCCTCGACGCGCCTGCTCGCCGCCGCCCTTGTGATCACGCCGCTGCTGGCGTCCTGCGGCGGGGGGAGCGGGGTCAAGAAGGACACGCGCTATGTCGCGCGCGACGTCAGCACGCTCTACCGCGCGGCGCAGGACCGGCTCGACCGCGGCCAGTACCGTCTCGCCGCCGGGCTGTTCGACGAGGTCGAGCGCCAGCATCCCTATTCGCCCTGGGCGCGCCGCGCGCAGCTGATGGGCGCCTTTTCCTATTATATGGACCGCGAATATACCCCGGCGATCGAGGCGGCGCAGCGCTTCCTGTCGATCCATCCGGGCAACAAGGATGCGCCCTACGCCTATTATCTGATCGGCCTTTCCTATTATGAGCAGATCAGCGACGTCACCCGCGACCAGAAGATCACCGACCAGGCGCGCGCCGCGCTGGGCGAGGTGATCCGCCGCTATCCCGACAGCCGCTACGCCGCCGACGCGCGATTGAAGATGGACCTGGTGCAGGACCATCTGGCGGGCAAGGAGATGGAGATCGGCCGCTTCTATCAGCGCCGGTCGAACTGGCTCGCCGCCTCGATCCGCTTCCGCGAGGTGAGCGAGAAGTTCCAGAGCACCAGCCACACGCCCGAGGCGCTCTATCGCCTGACCGAATGCTATCTCGCGCTCGGCGTGCCGTCGGAGGCGAAGAAGGCGGCGGCGGTGCTGGGCGCCAACTATCCGGGCAGCAAATGGTACAGCCGCGCCTATACGCTGATGCAGAAGCACGCGCCGACGGCGTGAGGGCGGACAGGGGATTCGCGCAGAGACTGCGGAGATTTTGGTTCGCGCGGAGACGCGGAGACGCGGAGAAAAGATGCTCGCCGCGAAGCGGCCTCTCTCCTGCCACCTCGCGATGAAGTCGAGATTGCGAAAATAAAGGGGCCTTGCGGCCCGGATGTTCTCCGCGTCTCCGCGTGAATCCCATATCTTTCCCTCTGCGGTCTCGGCACCTCTGCGCGAATCCTCCATTCCCGCCTCCGATGACCCCACTCCCCAATAGATTCGCATTTTGTTCTGCGTTAAGAGCGGGCCATGCTGACGGCCCTGTCCATCGCCAATATCGTGCTGATCGAGCGGCTCGACCTCGATTTCGCCGCCGGGCTCGGCGTGCTGACCGGCGAGACGGGGGCGGGCAAGTCGATCCTGCTCGACGCGCTCGGCCTCGCGCTCGGCGCGCGTGCCGACAGCGCGCTGGTGCGGCAGGGGACGGACAAGGCGCAGGTCACCGCGAGCTTCGCGCCGCCGGCGCCCGGCACGCCGCTCGCCGTGCTGCTCGCCGACAATGAGATCGCGCTCGAACCCGGCGAACCATTGCTGATCCGGCGCAGCCTCAAGGCCGACGGCGGCAGCCGCGCCTTCCTCAACGACCAGCCCTGCTCGGCGGCGCTGCTGCGCGAGGTCGGCGGGCATCTGGTCGAGATTCACGGCCAGCACGACGACCGCGGCCTGCTCGCCCCCGCCGGGCATCGCGCGCTGCTCGACGCCTATGCGCGCGCCGACACCGGCGCGGTCGCCGCCGCCCACGCTGCATGGCGCGCCGCTGAAGACCGGCTCGCCGCCGCAAAGGCCGCGATATCGGAGGCCGAACGCGACCGCGAATGGCTGGGCCATTGCGTCGCCGAACTCGCCGCGCTTTCGCCGCAACCCGGCGAAGAGGCCGAGCTCGCCGAGGCGCGCGCCGCGATGCAGAAGGGCGAAAGGATCGCCGGCGACCTCGGCACGATCCTCGAAGCGTTCGAGGGCAGCGACAGCGGCCCCGCGCTGCTGCGCGGCGCGGCGCGGCGCCTTGACCGGCTGGCGGGCGACCACCCGCTGCTGGCGGAGGCGCTGGCGAGCCTCGACCGCGCGATAATCGACGCCGACGAAGCCGAGACGAAGCTGCGCGAAGCCGCGCGCGCGCTCGAATATGATCCGGACCGGCTGGAGGCGACCGAAACGCGGCTGTTCGAGCTGCGCGCGATGGCGCGCAAGCATGGGGTGCAGCCCGACGAGCTGCCCACGCTCGCGGGCGACCTCGCCGCGCGGCTCGACGCGATCGAGGGCGGCAGCGCGGGGCTCGCGAAGCTGGAGGCCGCCGTTGCCGAAAGCGCCGCCGCCTACACCCATGCCGCTGCGGCGCTCTCCGATCTGCGGACGAAGGCAGCCGCGCGGCTCGATGTCGCGGTCGCGGGCGAACTGGTGCCGCTCAAGCTCGACGCCGCGCGTTTTCAAACGCTGGTCGAACGCCTGCCCGCCGAACGCTGGGGCGCCGATGGCATGGACCGCGTCGAATTCCTGATTTCGACCAACCCCGGCGCGCCCTTCGCGCCTCTGATGAAGATCGCCAGCGGCGGCGAATTGTCGCGTTTCATCCTCGCGCTCAAGGTCGCGCTTGCGGAAGAGGGCGGCGCCGACACGATCATCTTCGACGAGATCGACCGCGGCGTCGGCGGCGCGGTGGCGAGCGCGATCGGCGAGCGGCTGGCACGGCTCGCGGGAGCCGGCAAGCAGTTGCTGGCGGTGACGCATAGCCCGCAGGTCGCCGCCAAGGGCGCCTCGCATTTCATGATCGCCAAGTCGAGCGAAGGCACGGTGACCCGCACCTGCGTCCGCGCCCTCGACGCCGCCGGCCGCCGCGAGGAAATCGCCCGCATGCTGTCGGGCGCGGAGGTCACGGAAGAGGCAAGGGCACAGGCCGAACGGCTTTTGGAGGTGGTGTGAACCGCCGCGAACATCTCGCGGCGCTGCTGGCACTCGCGGCGGTCGTGCTGCCGGCTCGCAAACTCAAGGCGCTGGAGGCGCGGATGGAAGACGTCGTTCCCGAATATGGCCTGATCGGCCAGCTGCTTGCCAAGCCCGGCCAGCGCGCCGCGCTGGCCGCGATCCTTGCCGAAGGCACCGGCGCGATGCCCGGCAACTTCCTCTATCTGATCGGCGAGGACAGCGCGAACGCGGACGCGATCTGGATCGTCGAGCTGTGGGACAGCAAGGAATCGCACGCCGCCTCGCTTACACTCCCCGCGGTGCAGGCCGCCATCGCGAAGGGCCGCCCGCTGATCGCCGGATTCGGCACGCGCGCCGAGTTCGCGCCGATGGCAAGAAGCTGAATAAGCCCCTCCCCTTCAGGGGAGGGGTTGGGGTGGGGCTATGAGTCGTACGAAACGTAGCGACATCATGCTGAGCTATGCTCACAAGATGCGCCGTCAGCCGACGGAAGCGGAGAAGCGGCTTTGGCGCCATCTCTCCGGGGCCGGGCTGGATGGCCACAAGTTTCGGCGGCAAGCCATCCTTGGCCCCTATATTGCGGACTTCTATTGTCCGCAGAAGAATCTGGCGGTCGAGATCGACGGCGATACCCACGTCCCTGAAGCCGATGCTACAAGGGATGAGGCGCTGGGGAAAAAGGGCATAAAAGTGGTGCGAGTGACGAACGTGGACGTGCTGACGAATATGGATGGAGTGCTGCGATATCTGCTGATGGAACTCGACGCTTGCGCGGACCGATGGCCCCACCCCAACCCCTCCCCTGAAGGGGAGGGGCTTTGATCATGACCGACATCGAATCCCTCTCCGAAGCCGACGCCGCCAACGAACTGATGCGCCTCGCGAAAGCCATCGCGCATCACAACAAGCTCTATCATGCCGAGGACAGTCCGGAGATTTCGGACGCCGATTACGACGCGCTCGTCCGTCGCAACAACGCGCTGGAGGAGGCTTTCCCGCATCTGGTCCGCGCCGACAGCCCGAACCGGCTGGTCGGCGCCGCGGTCGAGGCGTCGCCGCTCGCCAAGGTGACCCACGCGCAGCGGATGATGAGCCTCGACAACGCCTTCGCCGCCGAAGATGTCGAGGAGTTCGTCGCGCGCGTGCGCCGTTTCCTCAACCTTCCGGAGGGCGAGGGCGTCGCGCTGACCGCCGAGGACAAGATCGACGGCCTGTCCTGTTCGCTGCGCTATGAGAAGGGCGTGCTCGTCCAGGCCGCGACGCGCGGCGACGGCACGGTGGGCGAGGATGTGACCGCCAATGTGCGGACGATCCGCGATATTCCGGAAACCCTTTCTCCCCTCCCGCTTGCGGGAGGGGTCGGGGGAGGGCCTGTTGCGGAGAGCGCGGACTCAGACATGCCCTCCCCAAACCCCTCCCGCAGGCGGGAGGGGCTTGCCGACGTCCCCGACATCTTCGAGATTCGCGGCGAGGTCTATATGGCCAAGGCGGACTTCACGGCGCTCAACGACCGGCTGATGGCGGAGGGCAGGGCGCTCGCCGCGCAGCGCGAACAGGAGTTCGACCCCGCGACCGTCCGCCAGTTCGCCAACCCGCGTAATGCCGCCGCGGGCTCGCTGCGCCAGAAGGATGCCGGCGTCACCGCATCGCGCCCGCTGCGTTTTCTCGCGCACGGCTGGGGCGAGGTCAGCGGCCTGCCCGAGACGACGCAATATGCGATGATGAAGCGCATCGAAGGCTGGGGCATCCCCGTCTCGCCGCTGCTCCGCCGCTTCGAAAACCTCGCCGACCTGCTCGCCCATTATGCCGCGATCGAGGCGGCGCGCGCCGAACTGCCCTATGATATCGACGGCGTCGTCTACAAGGTCGACCGGCTCGACTGGCAGGGCCGCCTCGGCTTCGTCGCCAAGGCGCCGCGCTGGGCGGTCGCGCATAAATTCCCCGCCGAGCGCGCGCAGACGACGCTGGAGGCGATCGACATCCAGGTCGGCCGCACCGGCAAGCTCACCCCCGTCGGGCGGCTCACCCCCGTCACCGTCGGCGGCGTCGTGGTGTCGAACGTCACGCTGCACAACCGCGACGAGATCGGCCGCCTCGGCGTGCGTCCCGGCGACCGCGTCGTCGTCCAGCGCGCCGGCGACGTCATCCCGCAGGTGGTCGAGAACCTCACCCGCGACGAGGACCGCCCCGCCTATGTCTTCCCCGACCATTGCCCGGTCTGCGGCAGCGAGGCGGTCGCGGAGGAGGGCGAGGTCGATGTGCGCTGCACCGGCGGCCTGATCTGCAACGCGCAGAAATTCGAGCGCCTGCGCCATTTCGTCAGCCGCGTCGCGCTCGACATCGAGGGGCTGGGCGAAAAGAGCATCGCGGAATTCCTCGACCTCGGCTGGCTCGACAAGGGGCCGGCGGACATTTTCCGCCTCCGCGATCACCGCGAAGACCTGCTGGCCCGCGAGGGCTGGAAGGAAAAGTCGGTCGACAATCTCCTCGCCGCGATCGAGGCGAAGCGCGCGCCCGACGCGGCGCGCCTGCTGTTCGGGCTCGGCATCCGCCATGTCGGCGCGGTGACCGCGCGCGACCTGCTCAAGGGGCTCGGCGACATTGCGCGGCTCCCCGAAAAGGCCGCCGAACTGCGCGCCTGGCTCGACGCGAATCCGCAGGCGGAGGGCGAATCCGCCGGCAAATATGCGGCGCGCAAGCTCGACGCGATCAAGACGATCCTCGAAGTGCGCGCCGACGGCATCGGCCCCGCGGTAGGCGAGGCGCTGAACGACTTCTTCCACGAACCGCACAACCGCGAGCTGTGGGACGATCTGCTCTCGGAGGTTTCGCCGCCCCTCTATGTGGTCGAGACGCGCGACAGCGCGGTGTCGGGCAAGACCGTCGTCTTCACCGGCAAGCTGGAGACGATGAGCCGCGACGAGGCGAAGGCGCAGGCCGAAGCGCTCGGCGCCAAGGCCGCGGGCAGCGTGAGCGCCAAGACCGACCTGGTGGTCGCGGGGCCGGGCGCGGGGTCGAAATTGAAACAGGCGGCCGCGCTCGGCATTCCGGTGATCGACGAAGCCGAATGGGCGAAGATCGTGGCGGCGGCGGGGTAGATCCTCCCCCGCAGGGGGAGGGGGACCACCCGAAGGGTGGTGGAGGGGCACAGGAGGTCAAACACGGCGCACGACTGCACGCCCCCCGCTACCATGCTGCGCATGGTCCCCCTCCCCGTTCCGGGGAGGATCGGCTAGGGACGAAACCGTGCGCCCCGTCACAGACGGCGCGTGCGAAATGCGGTGAAGGGGCGGGCATGGCAAAACGCGACTATCTCGACAATCTCATGCGCGATCTCGAATCGCATACCGAGGTGCGCCGCTTCGGCAGCGGCTGGCTGTCGGGTTTCTTCGGCCTGCTCTTCGCCATCGCCGGCTTGCTGATGGTGATCGCGCTGCGCTTTCCCGACTGGTTCGCGACCCCCGAACTGGCAGTGGTCAAGGACTGGACCGGCTTTCGCGGCTTCGTCCACCTGACCCTGCTGGCGAGCTATGCGCTCGCGCTGCTCAGCCTGCTGCTCCGCCCGCGCAAGGTGCTCGGACTGACCGCGCTGATGATCGGGCTCGCCGCGATCCTGATCGGCGGCGCGAACGTCCAGCCACAGGAGACGCGCGACTGGGGCATTTTCTTCGGGCTCGATTTCTTTGTCGTGAACCTGCTCGTCACCGGCTTCATGTTCGCGCCGCTCGAACGCGCGGTGCCGCACCGCCGCGCGCAGCGGCTGTTCCGGCCCGAATGGCGCGAGGACCTTTTCTATTATCTCGTCAGCACGATGTTCGTGCAGGTGCTGGGCTTCCTCGCGCTCGCGCCTTCGACCGTCATCAACGACAATACCTCGAACTGGGAGGCGTTCCGCGCCGCCGTCGCCGCGCTGCCGTGGAGCGTGCAATTCGTCATCGTGCTGATCGCGTCGGACATGGCGCAATATTGGTTCCACCGCCTGTTCCACAAGATACCCTTCCTGTGGGGTTTCCACGCGGTGCACCACAGCGCGAAGTCGATGGACTGGCTCGCGGGATCGCGGATGCATTTCATCGAGATCATCCTGCTGCGCGCGGTGACCTCGCTGCCGCTCTTCACCCTCGGCTTCAGTCCGTCGGTGATGCAGGCCTATATCGGCTTCGTCTATGTCTGGTCGTCGCTGCTCCACGCCAATGTCGGGGGCAGTTTCAACCGCATCGGCCACTGGATCACGACGCCGCGCTTCCACCACTGGCACCACGGGCTGGAGCGCGAGGCGTTCGACGTCAATTTCGCGATCCACTTCCCGTGGATCGACAAATTGTTCGGCACCTTCCACCTGCCCAAGGACCGCTGGCCCGAAAATTACGGCATCCCCGAGGATGTCCCGCGCAATTACTGGGGGCAGTTCCTCTATCCCTGGACGCGGACGGGCAAGAAGACCGACGAGACGCCGGCGGAATGACGTCAAACCGGTTATCACCGTAGCCCTGAGCCTGTCGAAGGGCGCTTCTCGGATAGGCGCCCTTCGACAGGCTCAGGGCTACGGTTCCATACTTGCCACTCCCGCGATGCAGGCATAAGGCCCGCCGCATGGGCATCCTCGCCGCCTTTCGCCGTCCGGGCATTCTGCTGCTCCTGCCGCTGATCCTCGCGGTCGCGGCGCGCATGGCCGTCGCGCCGGGATGGATGATCGAGACCGACGCGAGCGGCACGATCACCGTGCGCATCTGTTCGGACCCCGCCAATCCCGGCGGCACGATCGAGATTCCGGTCGAAAAGGCCGGCAGTCACGACGGCGCGGAGGCGCAGCAGCATTGCCCGTGGGGCGCGCTCGCCGTCGCGCCGATCGTCCCCGATGAACCGGTGCTGCTCGCCGCTCCGGCCGCCGCCGAGCCCGCACCGCTCGCGATCCCGTCGCTCGGCTTTGCGCCCGGCATCGCCTCGCCGCTGCCGCCCAGCACCGGACCGCCCGCCTTCGCCTGATTCAGCCTGAACCGCCGCGCGCTTGCGTGCGCGCGGACCCATGCCTGTATCCGGGGAAGATTTTCCAATGAAGAATCACGCTTATCGCGCGGCGCCCTTGCTGGCGCTCGCCACCCTCTGTCCGCCCGCCGCTGCTTACGCGGCGGAGGAAGAAACCACGATCATCGTCACCGCCCCCATCGCCACCGACGAAGCCGAGGATCGCGTCTGGCGCACCCCCGGCGGCGCCGATGTCGTCGGCCACGCCGATTATGCCGACAAGTCGATCGTCTCGCTGCGCGATACGCTTGCCTTCTCGCCCGGCGTCTATCTCCAGCCGCGCTACGGGCAGGAGGTGCGCATTTCGATCCGCGGCTCGGGCCTGTCGCGCGGTTTCCACATGCGTGGCCTGACGCTGCTGCAGGACGGTGTGCCGATCAACCTCGCCGACGACAATGGCGATTTTCAGGAGCTGGAGCCGATCTTCTTCGACCATCTGGAGGTCTATCGCGGCTCGAACGCGCTGCGCTTCGGATCGGGGACGCTCGGCGGTGCGGTCAACGGCGTGACGCCGACGGGGCGCACCGCCGGGGGTGTCTATCTGCGCGCCGATGTCGGCAGCTTCGACAGCTATCGCGGACTGGTGTCGGCGGGCGTTGCGGGCGACCGCGTCGATGCTTGGGGCGCGATCAGTGCCGACACATCGGACGGCGACCGCGAGCATGTGCAGCGCAGCAGCCTGCGCTTTCACGGCAATGTCGGGATGGAATTGAGCGATACCGTCTCGAACCGTCTCTATGTCAGCCTGAACCATATCCGGCAGGAACTCCCCGGAGCGCTGACGCTGGCCGACGCGCTCGCGACGCCGCGCAAGGCCGGTTCGGGGGTGGTCGCCGGCAACTATGCACGCGACATCGATTCGATCCGCATCCAGAACCGCACGCGGTTCGACTGGGGCGCGGCGACGCTCGACGTCGGCGCCTTCGTCAACGCCAAATCGCTCTATCATCCCATCTTCGAGGTAATCGACCAGAAGGGCGTCGATCGCGGCGGATATTTCCGCTTCGATTATGCCGCGGGCCCGGTCGAGGCGACGCTGGGCGGCGAGCTGCGTGTCGGCGACACGCGGGTCAGGCGCTTCGTCAATGTCGCCGGCAAGCGCGGCGGGGTGCGCATCGATGCTAACCAGCACGCCCGCGCGGCCTCGCTCTATGGCGAGGTGCGGGTGAAGCCGGTGGCGCGGCTCTCGCTGATCGCCGGCGGCATCTATGCCGACGGCAAGCGGCGCCAGACGATGAACCTCAATGCCGCGTCGCCCGCGCAGAACGGCACTGTCGGCCGCGCCGATTTTAACGCCTTTTCGCCCAAGTTCGGGCTGCTCTATGAACCGGCTCCGGATGTCCAGCTCTATGCCAATGTCAGCCGGTCGGTGGAATTTCCGGGCTTCGGCGAATTGGGACAGGTTGCTGCTTTCGTGCCGCTCGCGGCGCAGCGCGCACGGACGGCCGAGGTCGGCTCGCGTGGGCGCGCCGGGCCGCTCCACTGGGATCTGACCCTGTATCGCAGCACGATCCGGGGCGAGCTTTTGCAGTTCGACGTCGGTCCCGGCATCCCGGCTGCCACCTTCAACGCCGGTCGGACGCTGCACGAAGGCGTGGAAGCGGCGCTGGAATGGAATGCGACCGCTTGGCTGCGCTTGCGGCAGGTCTACACCTACAGCAATTTCCGCTTCCGCGACGACGCGGCCTATGGCGACAACCGCCTGCCGGTGGTGCCGCCCCATGTCTACCGCGCCGAGGTGCGGATCGGCGGCGACGCGCTGCATGTCGCGCCGAACCTCGAATGGGTGCCCGACGGTCCCTTCGCCGACTATTTCAATCGGGTGCGGACGCCCGGCTATGCGCTGATCGGTGTGACGGCAGGCGCGCGCGTCGCCGGGGGCGTGGACGCCTTCGTCGATGTCCGCAACATTGCGGGCAAAAGAGCCATCGGCGACATCAGCGCGGCGATCCGCGCCGCGCCCGCGTCGGCGATCTACTACCCCGTCGAGCGCCGCGCCGTATCGGCGGGATTGCGCGCGCGCTTCTAGGCGTTCGATATGCTAAGGAAACCGGCCCGGTGGAATCGCCGGACCGGTTTCATTTGCAACCATATCATGCTAGGCCCGCGGACATGAAAGACGGCTTCACCCACGTCCATGAAACCCCGCCGCCGGGCGCGGCGCCCGACTGGACGATAGCGCAGGACTGGGACGGTTTCACCGCCGACGAGCATGCGATGTGGGACCGGCTGTTCGCGCGCCAGTCGGCGATGCTGCCGGGCCGCGCGTCGGAGGCGTTCCTGCGCGGTATCGACGTGCTGCGGCTCGAAAAGCCGGGCATCCCCGACTATCGCGAACTCAATGCCAGGTTGATGGACGCCACAGGGTGGCGGGTCGTCGCGGTGCCGGGGCTGGTCCCCGACGATGTCTTCTTCGACCATCTCGCCAACCGGCGTTTTCCCGCGGGCAATTTCATCCGCACCCCCGACCAGCTCGACTATCTGCAGGAACCCGACGTTTTCCACGACGTCTTCGGCCATGTCCCGATGCTCGCCGACCCGGTGTTCGCCGACTATATGGTCGCCTATGGCGAGGGCGGCCTGCGCAGCCTGAAGTTCGACGCGCTGAAGCAGCTTGCGCGGCTTTACTGGTATACGGTCGAATTCGGTCTGATCCGCGAGGCCGAGGGCCTGCGCATCTATGGCGCCGGGATCGTCTCCTCCTACGCCGAGAGCGTCTTCGCGCTCGATTCGGATAGCCCCAACCGCATCGGCTTCGACCTCGCGCGCGTGATGCGCACCGATTACCGGATCGACGATTTCCAGCAGAATTATTTCGTCATCGACAGTCTGGACCAGTTGCTGGACACAACGGTGAACACCGACTTCGCACCGCTCTACGCCGCCAACGCCGCGCTGCCGCCGATCCCGATCGCCGACATATTGCCGGAGGACGCGGTGATAACGCGCGGCACACAGGATTATGCGGCGGCGAAAGCCTGACCGCCGACCTCACCAGCTCCCGAAACTCGCATCAGCCGGGTCGGCGCGGTGCAGCGCGCGTTCCTTGCGGCGCCAGCCATGGCGCCGCCGCTTGACCAGCATCAGGCACGGCCATTCCGCGCTCCCGCCGCGCGCGGCGAGGCGGAATCCCTGCGCGCGATACGCCGCAAGCACCGGTTCCATCTGCCGCGCGATCAGCCCGGCGAGGATGATGCGCCCGCCCGGCGCGGTCACGCTGGCGATGTCGGGGGCCAGCGTGATCAGCGGTCCGGCGAGGATATTGGCGATCACCAGATCATAGGGCGCGCGATGCCGGATCGCCACATGGTCGGTCCCCGGCGCGACTGCGAGGGCCAGCCGACCGCCGCCGCGCCCCAGCGGAACGCCGTTGATCTCTGCATTCTCGCGCGTGACATGGATGCTCGTCGGGTCGATGTCCGACGCGATAGTCTGCGCGCGGGGCCACAGCGCCAGCGCGGCGAAGGCGAGCAGCCCGGTCCCCGTCCCGATGTCGGCGATATTGCGCGGTCGCATTCCCGATCTGGCCAGCCGGTCGAGCATCGCAAGGCACCCCGCTGTGGTGTCGTGGCCGCCGGTGCCGAACGCCTGGCTCGCATCGATCAGAAAGGGCGTCGTGCCCGCCGGCACCCGGTCGGCATGCGCCGTCGTGTGGACGAAAAATCGTCCCGCGCGCACCGGTTCCAGCCCCTGCTGCGACAGGGTGACCCAATCCTCGTCGGGCAGTTCCTCGACGACCGGCGCCACACCCTTCGCGCTCGGGACCAGCGAGCGCAGCAGTGCGATCAGCGCCTTGCCGGGCGGCATCTCCATATAGGCGTCCATCCGCCATTCGCCGGCATCCTCATCCACCTCGCGCGTCACGACCACGGGCGCCTCGGGCATCGCGTCGAGTTCGGGGATTTCCCCCGACAGCGCCTCGGCTTCGGCGCGCGTGCAGGGGAGGGAGACGACCCAGCTCATCGCTCAGCGCACATAGCTTGCCCCGTTGACGTCGAGCACCGCGCCGGTCATCGACGCCGGCGCGTCGAGCGCGCACCAGCGCGCCATTTCCGCCACTTCCTCGGGCATGGCGACGCGCCCCAGCGGAATGTCGGCGAGCAATTTGTCGCCGCCGCGGCTTTCCAGATACTCCTCGGCCATGCCGGTCATCGTGAAGCCGGGGCAGATGGCGAAGGCATATATGCCCTCTTTCGCATAGGCGCGCGCGATCGTCTTGGTCATCGCGATCATGCCCGCCTTCGACGCGGCATAATGCCAGTGCGCCGGGCTGTCGCCGCGATGCGCGGCGCGGCTCGCGATGTTGACGATGCGGCCTTCGGACTTGCGTTCCTGCCAATGGAGTACCGCTAGCCGGCACAATTGCGCGCTCGCGGTCAGGTTGACCTGCATGGTGCGGTTCCAGCTTCCGAGCCATTCGGCACCTTCCGCATCGACCGGATTGGCCTCGAACACGCCCGCATTGTTGACCAGCACGTCGATGCGGCCGCCCAGCCGGCCGAGGCTTTCACTCCACACGCGGCCCGGGGTCGCGGGATCGGCGAAATCGCCGTCGGCGCTCGACAGCGCGACGATCTTCGTGTCGTGAGCCATGAGTGCGTCGGCGGTCGCCGCGCCGATGCCCCGGCTCGCGCCGGTGATCAGGATATGGGTGGTCATGCTCGGCGTCTCTAACGAGACGCGAGAGTTAGCGCAAAGCTTGCGTCTCCTGAACCCTTCTCCCTGCGGAGCATGATCGACGGCAAGTGAAATAACCATGCACCCCCGCGAAGGCGGGGGTCCATCTCCGGCGGGTGCCATCTCGAACCGGCAGGAGATGGGTCCCCGCCTTCGCGGGGACACGGGCCTTTTTCTAAAGAATGATCTCGCTCCGGCCTACGCCACCCGGCGGCTGAACTCGCTCGCCGCCTGTTCGAGCGACTGGAGCCGCTCGCCCATCCTGGCGAATTCCTCGGACAGCGTGCTGATCTCGCCCGCGACCATGCCCGAATCGTTGCGGATGCTGGCGATGGTCGAGGACATGGAGTCGGCGGCGAGCGCGGTTTCGTCGACTGCGGCGGTGATCGAGGTGACCGTCTGCGCCTGCGCGTCCATCGCGTCGCGGATACGCTGCGCCGACTGCTGCACCTCGACGATCGTCGCCTGGATCGACTGGTTCGCGGCGACGGTGCCTTTGGTCGCCTGCTGGATCGCGGCGATCTTGCCCGCGATGTCGTCGGTCGCGCGCGCCGTCTCGTTGGCCAGGCTCTTCACCTCCTGCGCGACGACCGCGAAGCCGCGGCCCGATTCGCCCGCGCGCGCCGCCTCGATGGTGGCGTTCAGCGCGAGCAGATTGGTCTGCCCCGCGATCTCGCGGATCAGGCCCAGGATCGATTCGATCGCCTCGGCATGGTGCGACAGCGCCTCCGACATGGCGACCGCTTCGCCCGCCTGCTCCGACGCGCGCACCGCGACGCCGGCGGAGGCCTCGACCTCGCTGCGGGCATCCTCGATCGCGCGGATCAGGCCCGCGGCGGTCGATGCCGCCTCGCGCATCGCGATCGCCGACTGTTCGGACGCGGCGGCGACCTCGCTGGTCTTGGCGATCATCCCCTTCGCCGCCTGGTCGGCCGAGGCCGCCTGCTGGACGAGCTGCTGCCGTACGCCGTCGGTGTCCTGCACCAGCGAGGCGATCGAGCGGTCGAAATCGCCCGCGAGCGCCTGGCGCTCGGACGACACGACCGCGCGGTCGAGCTTTTCGGCATAGCGCTGCATGATGTCATATTCGAGCAGGCCGAGCCGGTTCAGCGCGCTCGACAGGCGGACGAGCCGCTCGCGGTCGCCTCCGCACGCCTCGACGATATATTCGAAGGTCAGCCGCTGGCTCTCGGCCATGCACGACAGCACCGAGGCGAGCGACAGGTTCACGCGGCGCGCCATATGCGTGTTCTGGCAGGCGATCGTCGCGACCTCCTGCCCCGCAGCGTCGCTGTATTTCACCGACGTGTGGCGCGCGCTGCCGCGGACATAGCTGTCGTAGAGCTCGCCCTCGATGCGGCGGTCGACCGAGGGCAGGGTGTTGAACGAATCCCAATAGGCGCGCGCGATCGCCTCTTCGCGCCCCGCGATGATCGCGTGGATTTCGGCGCCGTTCGCCGCGAGCCGGCCGTCGAGATCGTAAAAGGAAAAGCGGTCCGCCATCAGGATCGGATCGATCTGCTGCTTGTGAATCGGATTGTCCTTCACCATGATCCTGCTTCCCCAATTCGACGTGGCGCGCGGCGCTGCCGTCCGCTGTCACCGGCGAAAATCATGAGCTTTCTATCTCGGGAAAGGGTAAATTCGGCGTTAACCGTCGCAACGAAAAATCGCGCCGGGGCCTGCTTCCCGCTATACAGATGACCCGTGCAAGGGTTAATGGTTGCAACTGAAACCAGTTGGAGAGCGACGCATGATCATCGGCACCCCCCGCGAAATCAAGAATCACGAATATCGCGTCGGCCTGACCCCCGAAAGCGCGCGCGAACTCGTCGTCCACGGCCACCGCGTGCTGGTCGAGAGCGGGGCAGGCGAGGGGATCGGCGCGCACGACCGCTTCTACGAGGCGGCGGGGGCAGAGATCGTTCCGGCGGCGGAGGACATCTTCGCGGGCGCCGACATGGTGGTGAAGGTCAAGGAGCCCCAGCCGGTCGAGCGCGCGATGCTGCGCGAAGGGCAGATCCTCTACACCTATCTCCACCTCGCGCCCGACCCCGACCAGACGCTGGATCTGATGAAATCGGGTGCGGTGTGCATCGCCTACGAGACCGTCACCAGCCCGCACGGCGGCCTGCCTTTGCTCAAGCCGATGAGCCAGGTCGCGGGCCGCATGTCGATCCAGGCCGGCGCGACCGCGCTCGAAAAGGCGCATGGCGGCCGCGGCGTGCTCTTGGGCGGCGTGCCGGGCGTGGCGCCGGGCAAGGTCTGCGTGATCGGCGGCGGCGTCGTCGGCTTCAACGCGGCACAGATGGCGGCGGGGCTTGGCGCCGATGTCACCATCCTCGATCGCGATCCCGAAGTGCTGGAACGCGTCGGTACCTTTTTCGAGGCGCGCGCCAAGACGCGCTTCTCGAACCGCGCCAACCTCGCCGAATGCGTGGCGGAGGCCGACCTCGTCATCGGCGCGGTGCTGATCCCCGGCGCCGAGGCGCCCAAGCTGGTCAGTCGTGAGATGCTCGGCACGATGCGTCCCGGATCGGTGCTGGTCGATGTCGCGATCGACCAGGGCGGCTGTTTCGAGACCAGCCATGCGACGACCCATGCCGATCCGACCTATATCGTCGACGGGATCGTCCATTATGCGGTCGCCAACATGCCCGGCGCGGTTGCGCGCACGAGCACCTATGCGCTCAACAACGTCACCCTGCCGCACGCGCTGCGCATCGCCGACCTCGGCTGGAAAGAGGCGCTGCGCCGCGACCCGCATCTTTTGCAGGGTTTGAACGTATGGAATGGCAAGGTGACGTTCGAAGCCGTAGCGGAAGCGGTCGGAACCGACTATGTGCCTGTCGAACAGGCACTCGCCTGACGACAAGGAAAAGCAAGAGCGATGACCAACGAGGACCTCCCCGAAACCGGAACCGGCGAAGAAACCGAGAATGAAGTGATCCGCGCCGCGCGCGAACTGCAGGCGCAGAAGGAAGCCGCCGAGGCGACCGAGGCCGCCGACAAGGATGCGGCGAAGGACGGCAAGAAGATCGGCTGGAAGACCGCCGCCGCGGCGGGCATCGGCATCGGCTCCGCCGCGGTGCTGGCGGCGCTGCTCTACGCGAACCGCGGGAAGAAGTGACCGTTTGATCCTCCCCGGCACGGGGAGGGGGACCACCCGAAGGGTGGTGGAGGGGCAGGTGCGTCCTGACCGCTCCGCCGATGCGTCGCGTAAACCGATGGTGCCCCTCCACCATGCTTCGCATGGTCCCCTCCCCCAAGGGGGAGGATCGTTGCGCCCGCACCTGCCACCCGATTTCTTCACCCCTGCGCCCCCTAAGCATTTGCATATCGCGCCCGGAAGGC
>CALMYE010000131.1 GCA_937873425.1 uncultured Sphingopyxis sp.
TCGGTGGCGAGGATCAGGCGGTCGGCCTGCTTCGCCGCGTCCTGAATATCCTTCATCCGCTTGGCCTTGTCGGGATAGAGCTGCCACTGCATGGCGAAGCCCTCGTCGGGATCGACCGACCCGTCCTTCGGCGGCAGGTCACGGACATGGCCATAGCTGGCCAGCACCTTGAAATCACGGCCGAGATATTTCTCGATCGTCTTCGCCTTGGCGGGCGATTCCACGATTACCAATTGCATGAAAAATTCGATCCCCGAACGGCCTTACGCATATACGCGCGAGGGTTGCGGACACCCTGCCGTCCCGTCAAGAGGGATTTGGAATGCCCGTCCCCCGGCTCGCCTAGCCGCCGGCGCTCAACTCTGCCAGTTGAAATCGCGCGGCAAAATGCACTTGCCCGCGTCATACTGCCCGACGCTGCGGATGATCTCGCGGTCCTCCGGCTCGATGCGGCGGCCGCTGATCTGGCTGTCGATCACGCGGCGCACCAGCGCGTCGAGGCGGGTGACCAGATAGCAGTCGATCGCCGGCGGTGCGTGCGGATTGCCGACGCCGCTGTCGTCGGTCAGGAACAGGTAGCGCGACTGGGTCGCCGCCGCCATCGCTCGCATCGCATATTCCGCCTCGTCGCCGACGCCCGAAGCGGCGACGGGCGTGACATGGATGCGTTTGGCGCGCGCGGCCTCTGCCGCCGTCCAGGTCCGTCCGAACAGATGATTGTGCGGCGGCGCGTCGGCGACGAGCAGCAGCGACTTCACTGCGTCGGGCCGCCATTCCTGCCCGACCGCGCGGATCAGCGCCTGGTCCATCGCTTCGGGATAGTCGCCGCCGCCACTCGCATATTGCTGCGCCAGCACGCCCTGCGCGCGGCCGATGTCGCGGTCGAAGGCGACGGTGCGCGTGACATATTCGTCGCCCTCGTCGCGATAGAAGACAAAGCCGACGCGGATGTCGAGGTCGCGGTGCTTCGCGGTGATCGCGGCGATGATCGAGCGCAGCTCGGCCTGCAGATAGCGGATCTCGTCGCCCATGCTGCCCGTCGTGTCGATGACCAGCATCAGGTCGAGCTTCGTCGCCCTGGCCGCCATCTGGCTCGCGGTCAGCCCGACGGTCTGCCCGCCCGGCGCATCGGCCACCAGCACCGGGCGCGCATCGGCGATCGCCCGCCCCGCCTTGCTCGCCGACACGCTGATCCGCGCGCTCAGCCGGTCGAGGCCGGGAAAGAAGACCGCGGTGCCGTCGGCCTGCGTCGCCATAGTGATGCTGTTGCCGTCGCTGCACGTCACCTTCACGTCGGCGAAGGGGACCGGCTGGCCGTTGCGGTCATTCACCTTCACCGTGACGACGCGCATCGTGTCGACGCGCGGCAGGGCGCGGATATGCTGCCCCAGATCGCTGCGGTTCACATAGGCGGCGTAAAGCTCGGGATTGAGCAGATCGTCATGCTCGCCCGCGGTCAATATGCCCGATTGCGGTTGCGGCTGGGGATAGGGGCGCGGTGGCCGCGGCGGAATAATCGGCGGGCTGGTGCGATATTCGGCCGACGAGCCCGGAACCGGCGGCGCGGCGCTGACCGGCGCTGCCGTCTTCGCGCTGCCGCTATCCACGCGCGATCCGGTGACGACCACCGATTCAGCGGCCGTGTCGGCAGACGGAACATAGGCCGGGGGTGGCGGAGGTGCCGGAGGAGGAGGAGGCGCGGAGCCGTCGCGGGCGAAGTCACCGCGCGCCGATCCTGGGCGCCCGCTCTGCTGCGGCCGGGCCTGCGCTTCGGCATCGAGCCGCGGCAACGGGTCGGCATTGCGGCAGAAGCCCTGCTGCGGCGCGGGCCTCGTCTTGGCGACGGTCGTCGGCACCGAGGGGAAGCCGGTGGCGAACAGCGCCAGCATCATCGTCCCGGTCAGAAATCGGCTGCGCATCGTCACACTCCCCGGCCATGTAATACAATATCATCAAACTCGGCCTGCGCCGCTGAACCGTGGCTGAACCGCGACGAAAGGTTGGACTGTCGGGGATGAGCCGGCAGTGCCGGCGGTCACAGGCGCGAGATTCGCGCCCCGGCGTGGCGCTCGATCCGGCCCGCCAGCTCGAGTTCGAGCAGGATGAGCTGCACCGTCGCGGCGGGCCGGCCCGACTGGCGGATCAGCTCGTCGATCGCGACCGGTGTCGGCCCGAGCAGTTCGGCGACGCGCCGGCGGTCGGCATCGCCGGGATCGTCGGAAACCGGCGCCGGGACGAAGCGCGACGCCGGCTCGCGCACCATCCGCGCGTCGATGGGGCCGAGCGCTTCGAGCACGTCGTCCACCGTCTGGATCAGCGTCGCGCCTTCGCGGATCAGCAGGTTGCAGCCCTGCGCGCGCGGGTCGAGCGGCGAGCCGGGGACCGCCATCACCTCGCGCCCATAGTCGCCCGCGCGGCGCGCGGTGATCAGCGACCCCGATTTCGGCGCCGCCTCGATCACCAGCGTCCCGTGCGCGAGGCCCGCGATGATGCGGTTGCGCGAGGGGAAGTGGCGCGCGAGCGGCTCGGTCCCCGGCGGCTGCTCGGCGAGCAACAGCTGGTCGGTCGCCAGCTTCTCCTGAAGCTGCGCATTTTCGGGCGGAAAGGCGATGTCGATGCCGCTCGCGATCACGCCCGCGGTC
Source organism: uncultured Sphingopyxis sp. (assembly GCA_937873425.1). Classification (GTDB taxonomy): domain Bacteria; phylum Pseudomonadota; class Alphaproteobacteria; order Sphingomonadales; family Sphingomonadaceae; genus Sphingopyxis. Next base: position 2,643 of record CALMYE010000131.1, read on the forward strand.
GCGCCGCCGAGCGCGCCGACATGCGCGGCGGTGTCGACCCCGCGCGCCAGCCCGCTGACCACCGTGATATCGCGCGCCGCGAGATCCGCCGCCATCTGGCGCGCAAAGCGGCAGGCGACGGCGGAGGCGTTGCGCGCGCCGACGATGGCGACGCACGGGCGCCGCAGCATGCCCATGTCGCCGCGCACGATCAGCGCGGGCGGCGCGCCCTCGACCTCGCGCAGCAGCGGCGAATAATCGGCCTCGTCGCTGAAGACATGGCGCGCGCCGAGCTCGGCGACGCGTTCCATTTCACGTGTCGCGACATCGGCGGGCGCGAGACGCAGCCTGCCGCCGCCGCGCGCGGCGAGATCGGGCAGGGCCGCGACCGCCGCTTCGCCCGAACCGAAACGCTGCATCAACTGGTGCCAGCTGACCGGGCCGACCTGCGGCGTGCGGATCAGCCGCAGCCGCGCCAGCCGCTCGGCGTGGGTCACGCGTCGGCCTTCTTCGCGCCGACGCGCGGCTCGGTGCCAGCGCGCAGCCGCGCGATATTCTCGCGGTGCCGCCACAGCACGATGACCGCGAGCCCGGCGAGGCCGATCGCATAGGTTTGATAGCCCATCAGCAGCGCTGCGACGGGCGCCGCGACCGCGCCCATCATGCCGCCGAGCGACGAAATGCGGAACGCCAGCACCGCGCCGAGCCAGACGATCGCAAAGACCAGCCCGATCGGCCAGAACAGCGCGAGCGACAGGCCGAGCAGGGTCGCGACGCCCTTCCCGCCCCGGAATTTCAGCCAGACAGGATAGCAATGCCCGATCATTGCCGCCGCGCCCGCGATCATCGCGCCGTCGTCGCCCAGTTCGGGCACGAAATGCCGCGCGAGCAGCACCGCCACCGCGCCCTTCGCCCCGTCGAGGATCAGCGTCGCCGCCGCCAGCCCCTTGCGCCCGGTGCGCAGCACATTGGTCGCGCCGATATTGCCCGATCCGATTTGCCGCAAATCGCCCGCGCCGGACAGGCGCGTCAGGACGACGCCGAAGGGGATCGAGCCGAGCAGATAGGCCGCGGCGATCAGTAGGTAGACGGTCATGAGGCTCCCTGCTCCCTTTCGGCCCTTTTGGCGGGGTTGCGGAAAGCAATCAACGGATTCGGGTGAATGATCGCCGAAATGGATCGAAACCTGTTCTCCATTCCTTCGTCATGCTGAACTTGTTTCAGCATCCATGGCCGTTCCTCTCGATCAACGCCGCGTCGAGGGAGGCGGCAGACCATGGACCCTGAAACAAGTTCAGGGTGACGAATAGTGTTGAATTCCCGACCGTCATCCCGGCTTTCTCCGGCATGACGGTCGCGTTGATGCGAGGCGATTGAGCCGGGCCTTTCCCCCTGCTAACGCCCCGCCATGCAATCCCCCGCCCCCGACGCCCCCATCCTCTTCTTCGACTCCGGCCTCGGCGGGCTGACCGTGCTCGGGCCGACGCGCGCGCTGCTGCCGACCGCGCCGGTTGTCTATGCCGCCGACTATGCCGGCCTGCCCTATGGGCAGAAGAGCGAGGCCGAGCTCGCCGCGCGCGTTCCCGCGCTGCTCGGGCGGCTCGTCGAGCGCTATCAGCCGCGGCTCGCGGTGATCGCGTGCAACACCGCCTCGACGATCGCATTGACCCACGTCCGCGCCGCGCTCGACCTGCCGATCGTCGGCACCGTCCCCGCGATCAAGCCCGCCGCCGAAACGACGCGCACCGGCGTCATTGGTGTGCTCGGGACCGAGGCGACGGTGCGCCAGCCCTATGTCGACGACCTCTCGGCGCGCTTCGCCGGCGGCAAGATCGTGCTGCGCCACGGCAGCCCCGGCCTCGTGACCGGCGCCGAGGCCAGGCTGCGCGGAGAGGCCGTCGACCCTTCGGTCATCGCGCGCGCAGTCTCCGGCCTGCGCGATCAGCCCGGCGGCGATGCGCTCGACGTCGTCGTCCTCGCCTGCACCCATTTCCCGCTGCTGGAAGCGGAGTTGCAGGCGGCGTTCGGTCCCGGCGTCCGGCTGATCGACGGATCGGCGGGCATCGCGCGGCGCATCGCGCACCTGACCGAGGGTCAGCCCTGGCCCGCCGCCGCATCCCCAGGCCTCGCCGTCTTCACCCGCAGCGACGACCGTCCGCCGGCCCCGCTTACCGCGCTGGCACCTTACGGCCTCGACCGGATCGAGACGATCTGAGCGCTCGATTACACTGATTTAGCGCATGATTTGCGAATCGTTCGCACTGGCTTTCCGCCGCTTTCGGCGTTATTGGCCCGCCTGTTAACAGCCGCCGGAGGGAGCGGCGCCACGGCTTTGGACTGCCACCTGACTGCGGGGCTGACACGTGAACTACAACGATATCTTCGCACGCGCCATCGACCGGCTGCACGAGGAAGGGCGCTACCGCGTCTTCATCGACATCCTCCGCAACCGGGGCGCCTTCCCCAACGCGCGCTGCTTCGCGGGCCACAACGGGCCGAAGCCGATCACCGTCTGGTGCTCGAACGACTATCTCGCCATGGGCCAGCATCCCAAGGTCATCGCCGCGATGGAAGAGGCGCTGCACGACGTCGGCGCCGGTTCGGGCGGCACGCGCAACATCGGCGGTAACACCCATTATCATATCGACCTCGAAGCCGAACTCGCCGACCTGCACGGCAAGGACGGCGCGCTGCTCTTCACCTCGGGCTATATCTCGAACGAGGCGACGCTCGGCACGCTCGGCAAGCTGCTGCCCAACTGCATCATCTATTCGGACGAATTGAACCACGCCTCGATGATCGCGGGCATCCGCAATTCGGGCTGCGAAAAGCGCGTGTGGCGGCACAACGACCTAGCGCATCTGGAAGAGTTGCTCGCCGCCGACGACCCCGACACCGCGAAGCTGATCGCCTTCGAGAGCGTCTATTCGATGGACGGCGACGTCGCGCCGATCCACGCGATCTGCGACCTCGCCGAGAAATATAACGCGCTCACCTATTGCGACGAGGTCCATGCGGTCGGCATGTACGGCCCGCGCGGCGGCGGCATCACCGACCGCGACGAAGCGGCGGGCCGGGTGACGATCATCGAAGGCACGCTGGGCAAGGCATTCGGCGTGATGGGCGGCTATATCGCCGCCGACCGCAACATCATCGACGTGATCCGCAGCTATGCGCCGGGCTTCATCTTCACGACCAGTCTGTCGCCGGTGCTCGTCGCGGGCGTGCTGGCGAGCGTGCGCCACCTGAAGCAATCGAGCGTCGAGCGCGACGCGCAGCAGCAAGCCGCCGCCTATCTCAAGCAATGCTTCCGCGACGCGGGCCTGCCGGTGATGGATTCGACGACGCACATCGTCCCGCTGATGGTCGGCGACCCGGTGCGCGCGAAGAAGATCAGCGACATATTGCTCGCCGAATATGGCGTCTATGTGCAGCCGATCAATTTCCCGACCGTCCCGCGCGGCACCGAACGCCTGCGCTTCACCCCCGGCCCCGCGCACGACGAGGCGATGATGCGCCAGCTGACCGAAGCGCTCGTCGAGATCTGGGACCGGCTGGAGCTGCGCAAGGCGGCGTGAGCGGTCGGCAGGGTTATGACGAGGTCGTCGTCGGGCGACGCTCGATCCGCGGCTTCCTCGACAAGCCCGTTCCCAAGGACTTGATCGCCGAGATCATCGCGGTGGCGATGCGCGCGCCTTCCTCCTTCAACAACCAGTGCTGGAATTTCTCGGTCGTCACCGGCGCGCCGCTCGACGCGATCCGCCGTGGCAACACCGACGGCATCCTCGCCGGCAAGCCGGACAGCCGCGAATTCCGCCGCTTCGACGGCATCGCCGACGACCATCGCGCGCGCCAGATCGAGATCGCCAAGCAATTGTTCGGCGCGATGGGCATCGCACGCGATGACAAGGATGCGCGGCAGGACTGGGTGCTGCGCGGTTTCCGCCAGTTCGACGCGCCGGTCAGCATCGTCGTCACCTATGACCGCGTGCTGCTGGGCAGCGACATCGCGCCGTTCGACTGCGGCGCGGTGACCAACGCGCTGGTCAACGCGGCCTGGTCGCGCGGGCTCGGCTGCGTGATCAACAGCCAGGGGATCATGCAATCGCCGGTGGTGCGCGAGCATGCGCGCATTCCCGACGATCAGGTCATCATGATCTGCGTCGCGCTCGGCTGGCCCGACGAGACATTTCCGGCGAATGCGGTGGTGTCGAACCGCAAGAGCGTCGAGGAAGCGGTGCGTTTCGTCGGGTTCGAGGACTGATCCTCAGCGCACGGGGCGCATCATCCCCCAAAATGCGGCTCGCTGCCGGGCGGTTTCCTGCCAGCAGAGCAACCCCTCACCATTGCTTCGTTCGCAATGCGGGGATGACGATCAATCGCGGCAATAGCCCTCGCCGTCCTTGACGACCAGGCAGTCCTGCTTGCCGGCGAGATGCTTGAGCCCCGTCTCGTCGCCGTTGCCGCGGCGCAGGGTTAGCTGCTCGCCACCGCGCGTGAACCTTATGCCATGCTCGCCGTCGGCGCCGTCATAGGTGCCCTTGGTGTCGAGATCGGATTGCATCTCCAACCTGTATTTCCCGGGGGCGGCCGTCGTGACCACGACATACATGCCTTCCACGCCCGTCCATCGGCCCGCCAGGCTCGCAAAACGGTGCGGCGCGGTCGCGGGATCGACGGCGTCGGCGCTTTCGTCGGGCACCGTCTCGACCGGAACCTCGGTCATCTCGACCGGCGCGGGCGCTTCGGCCTTTTCGCAGCCGGTCAGCAGCAGCGCCGTAGCGGCAGCAGCCGTCAGCATCATGCCTTTATGCATCTCGCATCTCCTTCGCCCCTTCAACGCACGGGGTCGAATTAGTTTCCGGCCAGTATCTCGGCATATTTCTGCGGATCGACATTGCCGCCCGACAGGGTGACGAGCGTCGCCTCCCCCGGTTCGACCTTGCCGGCGAGCACCGCCGCAAGCGCCGCCGCGCCGCCGGGCTCGACGACGAGATGCAGCTTCTCGAACGCCACGCGCATCGCATGGCGCACCTCCTCGCGCGTCACCGCCACCGCGCGCACGCCGCGCGCCTGCAGCACGGCGAAGTTGATCGGCCGCGTTTCCGGCGTCTGGAGCGCATCGCATTCGGTCGGGAAAGTCAGGTCCTCGACCGGCAATATCTCGCCCGCTTCGAGGCTGCGCTTGATGTCGTCCCAGCCTTCGGGCTCGACCGCGAAAAGCTCCGCCTCGGGTAGTGCGAGCGCGAGGCCTGCCGACAGCCCGCCGCCGCCGCAGCAGGCGACGACCCGATCAGGCCCGGCTAGCCCGCGCGCCGCAAGCTGCGCGCGCCCCTCGATCCCAGCCGTCCCCTGCCCCTCGATGATCCACGGATCGCCATAGGCGTGGACGAGCGTGCCGCCGCGCTCCGCGATCAGCTTCGCCGCCACCGCGTCGCGCGATTCGGTGACGCGGTCGTAGAGGACGACCTCGGCCCCCAGCGCGCGCGTCGCGGCGAGCTTCATCTGCGGCGCATTGCTCGGCATGACGATCGTCGCGGCGATGCCCAGCCGTTTCGCCGCCCAGGCGACGCCCTGCGCATGGTTGCCGCTCGACACGCCGACGACGCCCGCTGCCGCCTGTTCGGGGGTCAGGTCGGTCAGGCGATGCCAGGCGCCGCGGATCTTGAATGCGCCGACGGGTTGCAGGCATTCGGCCTTGCACCAGATCGTCCGGTTGTCGACTTCGAGCGGTAGAAGCGGAGTTTGCGGCAGGATCGCAGCGACTTTCGCCGCCGCGCGTTCGACCCCCGCAAGGGTCGGCGCGCGCGCCGGATCGCGCAGGGGTTCGGGGCTTTGCTGTGTCATGGCTTCGTCCTATAGGGCGGCCCATACAAGGCAAGCCGCATAGGTTGGCGGACAGGAGATTTTTCGATGAGCAAGGTATTGGTGATCGGCGCGGGCGGCGTCGGTTCGGTCGCGGTGCACAAGATGGCGATGAACCCCGACATCTTCCCCGACATCACGCTCGCGAGCCGCCGCAAGTTCAAGTGCGACGCGATCGCCGAATCGGTGAAGGAACGCACCGGCATCACGATCAAAACCGCCGAAGTCGATGCCGACCATATCGACGCGACCGCGGCGCTGATCCGCTCGATCGGCGCGACGCATGTCGTCAACCTCGCCCTACCCTATCAGGACCTCACCATCATGGAGGCGTGCCTCTCGACCGGCGCGCATTATCTCGACACCGCCAACTACGAGCCGCGCGACGAGGCGAAGTTCGAATATCACTGGCAGTGGGCCTATCACGACCGCTTCAGAGATGCGGGACTGATGGCGCTGCTCGGCTCGGGTTTCGACCCCGGCGTGACGAGCGTGTTCACCACCTGGCTGCGCAAGCATCATTTCGAGCGCATCGACACGCTCGACATCCTCGACTGCAACGGCGGCGACCACGGCCAGCATTTCGCGACCAACTTCAACCCGGAGATCAATATCCGCGAAGTGACCGCGGTCGCGCGCCACTGGGAAGATGGCGACTGGGTCGAAACCCCGCCGATGTCGGTGAAGCAGTCGTTCGACTTCGAGGAAGTCGGGCCGAAGAACATGTATCTCATGTATCATGAGGAAATCGAAAGCCTGAAGACGCACCTGCCGGAGATCAGGCGCATCCGTTTCTGGATGACCTTCGGCGACGCCTATATCCAGCATCTGACCGTCCTCCAGAATGTCGGCATGACGCGGATCGATCCGGTGATCTACGAAGGCCGCGAGATCATCCCGCTGCAATTCCTGAAGGCCGTGCTCCCCGAACCGTCGAGCCTCGGCGAGACGACCAAGGGCAAGACCAACATCGGCGTCATCGCCACCGGCCTGGGCAAGGACGGCAAGGAAAAGACGCTCTATCTCTACAATATCTGCGACCATGAGGATGCGTTCGCCGAGACGGGCAACCAGGCGGTCAGCTACACCACCGGCGTCCCCGCCATGATCGGCGCCGCGATGATGGTCACGGGCACATGGGACGGCGACGGCGTGTTCAACATGGAGCAGATGGACCCCGATCCCTTCATGGACATGCTGAACAGGCACGGCCTGCCGTGGCAGGTGAAGGAACTGGACGGGCCGTTGGGGTTTTAGTCCGTGAAGGCGCTGCTTGCTCGAAGTGTGTTGAACGATTGCTTGATCGCACACGATCTACTGGAGCGCGAGACTCGCAATGATCAGTGGCGCGTTCTTTGGATCGGTGCATTGGCTTTGCTTCGAATGGTAGGGAGTGTGTTGGATCGCGTCGACAAAAATGACGATTACTTCAAGGACGCGATTGAGAAAAACTGGAAAAATATCTCTATTAAAGAGGATAATGAAATATTCTGGAAGTTCATCAAAGATTCAAGAGATAGAGCCCTCCACGAGTATGAAACCGACCCCCTTGATGGCGACACTATTCCGTTGACTCTGAGCATTGACGGAATCTGGGACGGAAGCCGAAAAATCGGCGAATGCTTATTTAAACCGCTGGAATACGGTTATAAAACTGGTGAAGATGCTCGGGATGTCTACGATGAGGCGATACAATGGTGGAATGTCCAACTTAGCTTCATTGAGCGGGAGTCGCAAAAGTAATGGAAACCCGTGCCGGTGACCCCGGGGCCTTTGCCCGTTTCGACCTGACCCGCGTGCCCTCGCCCGCCTTCGTCGTCGATGCGGCGAAGGTGCGGGCGAATCTGGCGGTGCTGCGCGGGATCGGTGATGCATCCGGTGCGCGCGTGCTCGCGGCGCTCAAGGCTTTTTCGATGTGGTCGCTGGGGCCCACGGTCGCGCGCTATCTCAACGGCGTCTGCGCCTCGGGCCTCTATGAGGCGAAGCTCGGGCGCGAGGAATATGGGGGCGAGGTCGCGACCTATTGCGCGGGCTACAAGGCCGACGACCTGCCCGAGATCGCGGCGCTGTCCGATCACCTCATCTTCAATTCGCCGGGCCAGATCACGCGCTTCCGTCCGTTGCTCGACGAACTGCGCGCCGGGGGCGAAAGTTTCGACATCGGCCTGCGCATCAACCCGATGCACAGCGAGGGGGAGGTCGCGAAATACGACCCCGCCGCGCCATGCAGCCGCCTCGGCTTCCCGGTCACCCAGCTGCGTCCCGAGCATCTGGAGGGCGTCGACGGCATCCACATGCACAGCCTGTGCGAGCAGGATTTCCCGCCGCTCGCGCGCACCTGGGCCGCGGTCGAGCCCCTGCTGGCTCCCTATTTCGACCAGCTCAAATGGCTCAACTTCGGCGGCGGCCACCATGTCACCCGCGCCGACTACCAGATCGACGACCTCATCGCCTTCCTCAAGAGGGTCCGCGAAACCACCGGCTGCGAGGTGATGATCGAGCCCGGCGAAGCGGTGGCGCTCGACGCCGGCATCCTCGTCGGCGAAATCCTCGATCTGTTCGACAATGGCATGCCCATCGCCATCACCGACATTTCGGCGACCTGCCACATGCCCGACGTGATCGAGGCGCCCTATCGCCCGGCGATGCTGGGCGAGGAAGCGGACGGCTCCGTCACCCGCCTCGGCGGCCCCTCCTGCCTCGCGGGCGACGTCATCGGCGACTATCGCCTGCCCCCGTCGGCGGATGCCGACAAATCAACTGGCGGCGGCGCTCACATCGGCCAGCGTTTCGCCTTCCTCGACCAGGCGCATTATTCGATGGTCAAAACCAACACCTTCAACGGGGTGCCGCTGCCCTCGATCTGGCTGTGGGACAGCGAGAGCGACGAACTGCGCGAAGTCCGCAGCTTTGGCTACGAGGATTTCAAGACCCGGCTGGGATAGCCCTTTACCGTCATCTCGTTCCCGCCCCGCTTCGCCGCCTCCGTTACCGCCACGTTACAAAATTGCGCCAAAGGGTCTTTACAGGGGGGACCCCCCTGCATATATCGCCCTCCGCTGCCCCAGGGGGACTTCCAATAACCGCAAGGCAGCCTTGGATGTTTAACGTTTTTTTGGGGGTCCCTTGAGTTGCACCAGCATCATAGCGCCCACGGGCTGATTCGGGCACTTTCGCCGGTCGAACCTGTCACGCTTGTCCGCCCGCACGCCGCGCGGCGCGCAGCGCGTTTCTTCATCGACCATTTTCCCGGCACGACCCTTTATGCGGTCAAGGCGAATCCCTCGCCCGACCTCTTGCGCGTGCTGTGGGATTCGGGCGTGACCCATTATGACGTCGCCTCGATCGCCGAGGTACGGCTGGTCGCGCGCACCCTGCCCGAAGCCACGCTCTGCTTCATGCATCCGGTGAAGGCCGAGGAAGCGATTTCCGAGGCCTATTGGAAGCATGGCGTGCGCACCTTCTCGCTCGACACGATGGACGAGCTCGAAAAGATCGTCCGTGCGACCGAGGGCGCGCAGGATCTCAACCTGCTCGTGCGGCTGCGCGTCTCGTCCGATCATAGCAAGCTCAGCCTCGCCGCCAAGTTCGGCGCCGAGCCGGAGGATGTCGCCGACCTGCTGATGGCGACGCGCCAGGCCAGCGACGCGCTCGGCATCTGCTTCCACGTCGGCAGCCAGGCGATGACCCCGCACGCCTATGCCCAGGCGATGGAGCGCGTCCGCGCCGCGATCGTCGCGGCGGCAGTGACCGTCGACATCGTCGATGTCGGCGGCGGCTTCCCCTCCTCCTATCCGGGGATGGAACCCCCGCCGCTCGGCGCCTATTTCGACACTATCCACCGCAGCTTCGAAAGCCTGCCGATCAGCTATTCGGCCGAGCTGTGGTGCGAGCCCGGCCGCGCGCTGTCGGCCGAATACAGCTCGCTGATCGTCCGCGTCGAAAAGCGCCGCGGCGACGAGCTCTACATCAACGACGGCGCATACGGCGCGCTGTTCGACGCCGCGCATGTCGGCTGGCGCTTCCCCGTCTCGCTGCTGCGCGAGCCGGAGAGCGAGGCCGAACTGGTGCCGTTCAGCTTCTATGGCCCGACCTGCGACGACCTCGACCATATGGCCGGCCCCTTCTTCCTTCCGGCGGACGTGAAGGCGGGCGATTTCATCGAGATCGGCATGCTCGGCGCCTATGGCTGCGCGATGCGAACCAGGTTCAACGGTTTCGGCGCGGAGGAAATCCACGTCGTCAGCGACGAACCGATGGCGAGCCTCTACACCGGCGAAGCCGAGCCGGAACGCCGCAGCGCGACGGTGACCAAGTTGTTCTGAACGGGGCGCCGGCACCGGACATCAAGGGGGCGGTTGACCCGCGGGGTCACCGCCCCTAGTCTTTGTTGCAATGCACAAAGAGGCCGGCCTTCCTCTCCCGCCGCCGCTCTGTGAGTGGACGGCGCGGCAGCCGATCGCGCTCTTCCTCGATTTCGACGGCACGCTCGTCGAGATCGCGGAAACCCCCGGCGGCATCCATGTCCCCGACGGGCTCGCGCGCCGGCTCGAAACGCTCGCCGCGCGCCTCGACGGGCGCCTCGCGCTCGTTTCGGGTCGCGCCCGCGCCGACATTCACGGCCATCTCGGCGGCATCGCGATCATGACCATCGGCTCGCACGGCGCCGAGTTCGGCGAAGACGGGGCATCGCCCGGCGCGATGTCGGCGGTCTCCGCCGCCGACATCGCCGCGCTCGCGGCGCAATGGCCCGGCCTGCTCGTCGAAACCAAGCCGCACGGGGTCGCGATGCACTATCGGCAGGAACCCGGCGCCGAGTCAGCCGTCTTGTCTGTCATGGATGGCATTGCGACACGCGAGGGTCTCGCCGTGCGGCGCGGCAAGATGGTCGTCGAGCTCGGCCCGGCCGAGGCGAACAAGGGGCAAGCGGTCGCGCGGCTGATGCGCGAAGCGCCCTATGCCGGCGCGATGCCGCTGTTCGTCGGCGACGACGTGACCGACGAGGACGGTTTCGCCGCCGCCGCCATCGCGGGCGGTCACGGCATATTGGTCGGGGAAGTGCGCCCGACCGCCGCCTGCTATCGCCTTCCCGGCACGCCGGAGGTCCATGAATGGCTGAACCTCTAAGCGATCTCTCGCTCTGGCCGATCGGCAATTGCCAGGTCAGCGCGCTCGTCGATGGTGCGGCGGGCTTCGTCTGGGGCTGCGTCCCGCGCGTCGATGGCGATCCGACCTTCTGCGCGCTGATGAACGGGGACCGCCAGGGCGATGGCGTGTGGCGCTTCGCGCTCGAGGGACAGGTCCGCGCCACCCCGCGCTACAGCCGCAACACTCCGATCCTCGTCACCCGCCTCGAGGCCGACGATGGCAGCGCGGTCGACATCATCGATTTCTGCCCGCGCTCCGAACGCTCGGGACGCATGTACCGTCCCGTCGCCTTTGCGCGCATCGTGCGGCCCGTCGCGGGCAATCCGCGGCTTCGCATGACGCTGTCGCCGATGCGCGACCATGGCGCCGAGCTTGCGCCGACGACGCGCGGAACCAACCATGTCCGCTATCTGGTCGGCACCCAGCCGCTGCGTCTGACCACCGACGCGCCGGTCGGCTATGTGATCGAGGACCTTGCCTTCCGCGTCGAGGCCGACCTGCATTTCTTCCTCGGCCCCGACGAGCCCTTTACCGGCAATGTCCGCGAAACGGTGCGCGGCATGGAAGAAGCAACCGGGCAATATTGGCGCGGCTGGGTGCGCGGACTGGCGACGCCGATGGACTGGCAGGATGCAGTGATCCGCGCCGCGATCACCCTGAAGCTCTGCCAGCATGAGGAGACGGGCGCGATCGTCGCCGCGCTCACCACCTCGATCCCCGAGGCGCCGCACAGCGAGCGCAACTGGGACTATCGCTATTGCTGGATTCGCGACGCCTATTACACGGTGCAGGCGCTCAACCGGCTCGGCGCGCTCGACGTGCTCGAAAAATATCTCGCCTATCTGCGCAACATCGTCGATCGCGCGGCGGGCGGGCAGATACAGCCGCTCTATTCGGCGATGGGCGTCGCCGAACTCGACGAAGGCGTCGCCGAGCATCTGTCGGGCTATCGCGGCATGGGTCCGGTGCGTATCGGCAACGCCGCCTACAAGCAGGTCCAGCACGACGCCTATGGCCAGATCGTGCTGCCGACGGTGCAGGGCTTTTTCGACCAGCGGCTGTTCCGCATGGCCGATGAGCGCGATTTCGAAAGCCTCGAAAGCGTCGGCGAGGTCGCGTGGCGGATGCACGACCAGCCCGATGCCGGCCTGTGGGAGTTCCGTACGCGCCAGCTCGTCCATACCTATTCGGCGGTGATGAGCTGGGCTGCGTGCGACCGCCTTGCCAATGTCGCCGCGCGCATCGGCCGGCCCGATCGCGAAAGCTTCTGGAACGAGCGCGCCGCGACGATCCGCGCGACGATCGAGCGCGAGGCGTGGAACGAGGAGGCCGGTCATTACGGCGCCGCCTTCGGCCATGCCCACCTCGACGCCAGCCTGCTGCAGATGGTCGAGCTGCGCTACATCCGCGCCGGCGATCCGCGCTTTCAGGCGACCTTCGCCGCGATCGAGAAGGCGCTGCGCCGCGGCGAGCATATGCTGCGCTACGACAGCGAGGATGATTTCGGCCTGCCCGAAACCGCCTTCAACTTCTGCACCTTCTGGCTGATCGAGGCGCTCCACCTGTGCGGCCGCAGCGACGAGGCGCGCGCGCTGTTCGAAAAGATGCTCGCGCACCGCACGCCGTCGGGCCTATTGTCCGAGGATCTCGATTTCGAGACCGGCGAGCTGTGGGGCAATTTCCCCCAGACCTATTCGCTCGTCGGCATCATCCATTGCGCGGGGTTGCTTTCGCGCGGCTGGGACACGGTGCGATGAGCCGGCTCATCGTCGTCTCGAACCGTGTGTCGGTCGCCAAGGGACGCGGAGCGGCCGGCGCGCAGGGCGGACTCGCGGTCGCGATGAGCGCGGCGCTGCACCGGCGCGGCGGCATCTGGTTCGGCTGGTCGGGCAAGGAGGTCGACCGGTTCACCGGTCAGCTGACGATGGAGCGCGCCAATGGCTTCACCACCGCTACGATCGACCTCGAACCGCACGACGTCGAGGAATATTACAACGGCTACGCCAACCGCACACTGTGGCCGCTCTTCCACTACCGCATCGACCTCGCCGAATATGAGAATGAGTTCGGCAAAGGTTATGAGCGCGTAAACGAACGCTTCGCCAGCAGCCTCTTCCCGCTGATCGAGGAGGAGGACGTCGTCTGGGTGCAGGATTATCATTTCCTGCCGCTGGCCGAGCGGCTGCGCGCGCATGGCGTCGGCAACCGGATCGGCCTCTTCCTCCACATCCCCTGGCCGCCGACGCGTCTGCTCGTCTCGCTGCCCTATCACGAGCGGCTGGTCGGGGCGATGCTGCACTATGACGTGATCGGTTTCCAGTCGGTCGAATGGCTCGAAAGCTTCCTTCATTATTGCCGCAAGGAACTGGATGCCGAAGTCGACGAGGATAGCGGCACGGTGCGGATCGGCAATCGCAGCGTCATTGCGCGCGCCTTTCCCATCGGCATCGACCACGCCGAATTCATGGCGCTGGGCAAGACCGAGGTCGCCCGCAGGTCGGAGGCGCGGCTTGCCGGCAGCGCGCGCAACCGGACGATCGCGATCGGCGTCGACCGGCTCGACTACAGCAAGGGCCTACCCGAACGCATCGACGCGCTCGAGCGGCTGTTCGCCGGCCACGAGGATATGGTGAACCAGCTGCTCTTCGTCCAGATCGCCCCGCCCTCGCGCGAGGACGTCCGCTCCTATCAGCAGATTCGCGCGACGCTGGAACAGAAGACGGGCCAGTTCAACGGCGCCCATTCCAACGTCGATCTCGTCCCCATCCGTTACGTCAACCGCGGCTTCGGCCGCGCCGAGCTGTTCGGTTTCTACCGCGCCGCGAAGATCGGGCTCGTCACGCCGCTGCGCGACGGGATGAACCTGGTCGCCAAGGAATATGTCGCGGCGCAGGACCCCGAGGACCCCGGTGTGCTCATCCTCTCGCGCTTCACCGGCGCCGCGGAGCAGCTGACCGACGCGCTGCTCGTCAATCCCCACAATGGCGACGAGGTTTCGCGCGCCGTCTGGACCGCGATGCGGATGCCGCTCGACGAACGCAAGGCGCGCTGGGAAAAGCTCCATACGGTGGTGCGCGATGCCGACGTCCTCGGCTGGGCCGACGATTTCATCGCCGCGCTCGGGGAGGCTTAGCCAGCTAAGCGATTTTTGTTGCGCCCGCCGAAGCGCTTGGCGAAAGCGGATCGGTCCACGGGAGAGGAGCCGGCGCCGCATGACCATGCTGGAGGGAATCCGCATCATCGACCTGACCACGGTCATCTTCGGTCCCTATGCGACGCAGATGCTCGCCGATCTCGGCGCCGAGGTGATCAAGGTCGAGGCGCCCGGCATCGGCGACGTATCGCGCTATCTCGGCAGCGGCGCGCCCGATCCGACGATGGGGTCGATCCACCTGACGGTGAACCGCGGCAAGAAGTCGATCGCGCTCGACCTGAAAAAAGCGGAGGACGCGGCGGTGCTGCGCGGGCTGATCGCCGACGCCGACATCTTCTTTCACAATGTGCGCGGCAAGGCGATCGCCCGGCTCGGCTTCGACTATGAAGCCTGCAAGGCGCTGAAACCCGACATCGTCTATGTCCACGGCACCGGATTCGGCCAGGACGGCCCCTATGCCGACCTGCAGGCCTATGACGACGTCATCCAGGCGGCGACCGGCACCACCAGCCTGCTGCCGCGCGTCGACGGCGACCTGCGTCCGCGCTATTTCCCGTCGCTGATCGCCGACAAGATCGCCGGCCAGTTCGGCGCGCAGGCGATCCTCGCCGCGCTCGTCCACAAGCTGCGCACCGGCGAGGGCCAGGCGGTCGAGGTGCCGATGTTCGAATGTTTCGCCGCCTTCATGCTCACCGAGCATCTGCGCGACGACACGCTCGACCCGCCGATCGGCCCCGCGGGCTATCCGCGCCAGCTCGACCCGACGCGCCAGCCCTTCCGGACCGCCGACGGCTATCTCGCCATCGTTCCCTACACGCCCGATTCGACCGCACGGCTGATGGCGCTGCTCGGCAGCGGGGCGCTTCTGGCCTCGCCCGAATATGAAGCCGCCAGGGCGAGGGGTGAGCATATGGCGCTCATCTACAACGAGATAGCCGCGAAGACCCCGGCGAAGAGCAATGCCGAATGGCTCGAAATCTTTGCCGCCAACGACATTCCGGCGATGCCGGTGCGCGATCTGCAGGACATCCGCGCCGATCCCCACCTTGCCGCCACGGGCTTCTTTCGCCGCCGCGACCATCCCGACGTCGGCGGCTATTGGGAGATGCGACCGCCGGTGCGATATGGCGCGGCGCCTTCGCGCGACCTCGGCTTCGCGCCGCGGATCGACGGCGACGGCGCCGCGATCCGCGCGGAACTGGATGCCGGAACGGATTGACGGCCAAGGCTTGCATGACGCGCGCCAGCGGCTAGCATCGCCCGCCGATAACAAAAGGGGGGAAGCCATGTCCGAAAGCCTGCTCGCACCCGGCGCCGTTCTCGCGCTGTGGACGCTCGTCATCCTCGTCTGGGTCGCGGTGACCCGCCTCCGGGCGCTCGCCAAATCCGGCATCGACCTCAAGACCGCGCCGCCGGGCGGTCGCGGCGCCGACCTGGAGGGCGTGCTGCCGCCCGAGACCAACTGGAAATCGCACAATTACACGCACCTGCTCGAACAGCCGACGCTCTTCTACGCGGTCATCCTGATCCTGCACGCGGTCGGCGGCTATCCGGCCTATGTCGTCTGGCTGGCCTGGGCCTATGTCGCGCTCCGCATCGTCCACAGCATCTGGCAGACGACGGTGAACCGCATCCCGGTGCGCTTCGCCATCTTCATCCTGTCGACGCTGTGCCTGTTCGCGCTGGCGTTGCTGGCGGTGATCGCGACGCTCGGCTGAAAACCGAAGGGGGAGAAGAAGGATGGATACGAACCCGATATTGGGACCAGTCGCGACGCTCGCGCTCTGGTCGATGCTGATGTGGCTGTGGATGTATGCGACGCGCATCCCTGCCATGAGCCGCGCCAAGATCGACGCCGCGAAGATGGTCGGCGGCACCGGCAAGGCGCTCGACGACGTGCTGCCGCCCGAGGTGCAGTGGAAAGCGCACAACTACAACCATCTGATGGAGCAACCGACGGTCTTCTATGCCGTCGCCATCGCGCTCGCGGTGGGCGGCATGGGCGGCGGGCTCAACGCGCAGCTTGCCTGGGCCTATGTCGGTTTGCGCATCCTGCACAGCCTGATTCAGGCGACGGTCAACCGCGTGCTATGGCGCTTCGCCGTGTTCGCGCTGGCGAGCCTCGCGCTGATCGCGCTGTGCGTGCATGCCTTCATGGGGTTCGTGCTGCATTGATCAGCGGCTGAACCGCCCCGCCAGCTCGACATGCGTCGACCAGCGGAACTGCCCGACCGGCCGCACCCAGTCGAGCCGGTAGCCGCCCGCGACCAGCAGCTTCGCATCGCGCGCGAAGCTCGCGGGGTTACAACTGACATAGGCGATCGCCGGCACGTCCGACGCGGCGAGTTGCTTCACCTGCTCCTCGGCCCCCGCGCGCGGCGGGTCGAGGATCACCGCACCAAAGCGGTTGAGTTCGGCCGGCACCAGCGGCCGCCGGAACAGGTCGCGATGCTCGGTCGCGACCAGCGCCC
>CALMYE010000132.1 GCA_937873425.1 uncultured Sphingopyxis sp.
GGGATAAGGGATGGTTAATCGGCACCATGAAGCCCCTCCCCTTCAGGGGAGGGGTGGGGGCCAGCGGGGTAGTGCGAGGCCGATGGACCCACCCCGCTGCGACTAGGTCCGGCTCCGCCGAACCAAGTCTCGCTGCCCCTCCCCCTGAAGGGGAGGGGTTGAAAGATATTCAGAAACGCAGCGTCACATCGACCCCGGCGCTCTTCGTGTCGCCCCAGGGGAAGATCCGGACGCGGTCGTTCGCCTTGGTCGTGATCAGATGGCCGGTCGCGGTGCCGATCGCCGCGCCGACCAGTACGTCGCCGACGCGGTGCTTGCGGGCCTCGACGCGGGAAAGGCCGACGAAGGAAGCGACGACATAGGCGGGCAGCCCCGCTTCCCAGCCGTATCGGTTGTGCAGCGTCGCGGCGGCGGCGAAGCTGGTCGAGGTATGGCCCGACGGAAAGCTCTTGTTGTCGCTGCCGTCGGGGCGGCGCGAGGGGAAGGCTTCCTTCAGACCCTGGGTGATCAGGATCGTCCCGCCGATGCTGCCGCCCGCCTCGAGCACGCCCTCCCAGTCGCCCTGCACCGCGGGGACGCCGAAGGCGGCGACGACCAGCGCGTTCTTGGCGACGGTGCCGGCATCGTCCCAGCCCTTTTCGCTGGCCTGGGCAGGGACGGCGGCGGCGAACGCCAGCGGAAGGATGGCGGCGAAACGGCGTTTCTTCATGGCGCATCTCCGGACCGGCGCCCGCAAGGACGCCGTATTGGCCCTACCGCCGCGAAGCTTTAGCGGGCGACCGGTTTTCCGCCAAGCGCATTGTCACATAATCGTCATATTCGCCCGTTCCGCCGGTTTAATAGCTATTGCGAACCAATTGCAAAAAAACCCGGATTTTCGCCTTTTTCGCGGTTGTTTCGGTAAGGGAATCGGCGTAGGGCGGCGCCCAGTCTTGGGACCGGCCCGCGCTTTGAAGCCCGTGCGCCCGCCGGTCCGTGAACCGATTGCCGGGCTTGCCAGGAAGGGAGTGCCGCGCGCCATGGGACGCAAGAAGATCGCTTTGATCGGGGCCGGGATGATCGGGGGCACGCTCGCCCACCTCGCCGCCAAGAAGGAACTGGGCGACATCGTCCTCTTCGACATCGCCGAGGGCATTCCCCAGGGCAAGGCGCTCGACCTGTCGCAGTGCGGCCCGATCGAGGGTTTCGACGCGGCGATCACGGGCACCAACGACTATGCCGACATCGCCGGCGCCGACGTCGTCATCGTGACGGCGGGCGTGCCGCGCAAGCCCGGCATGAGCCGCGACGACCTGCTCGGCATCAACTTGTCGGTGATGAAGGCGGTGGGCGAAGGCATCAAGACGCACGCCCCCGATGCCTTCGTCATCTGCATCACCAATCCCTTGGACGCGATGGTCTGGGCGCTGCGCGAATTCTCAGGGCTTCCGGCGAGCAAGGTCGTCGGCATGGCCGGCGTGCTCGACTCGGCGCGCTTCGCGACCTTCCTCGCCTGGGAGTTCGGCGTGTCGGTCAAGGATGTGAACGCCTTCGTCCTCGGCGGCCACGGCGACACGATGGTGCCGGTGACCAGCTACACCACCGTTTCGGGCATCCCGGTTGACGACCTCGTCAAGATGGGCCGCTCGACGAAGGAGCGGATCGACGCGATCGTCCAGCGCACGCGCAGCGGCGGCGGCGAGATCGTCGGGCTGCTCAAGACCGGATCGGCCTATTATGCCCCCGCGACCAGCGCCATCGCGATGGCCGAAGCCTATCTGGGCGACCAGAAGCGCATCCTGCCCTGCGCGGTCCATGTCGATGGCAAATACGGCCTCGACGGCCTCTACGTGGGTGTCCCGGTGATGATCGGCGCGGACGGCGCCGAGGAAATCATCGAAATCGCGCTCGACGACGAGGCGAAGACGAATTTCCAGGTCAGCGTCGACGCGGTCAAGGAACTGCTGGTCGCGTGCAAGGGTCTGGAGCCGTCGCTGGCGTAAGTTGCTGCGCCCCTGCGAAGGCAGGGGCACGAACGTGGGTCGCGAAGGAAAGGATTGGACATGAAGAATTCCATCATCCGCATCCTCGCGGCCGGCGCCGCGACGCTTGCGTTCGCGGCGCCTGCAGCGGCGGCGCCCGACATCATGTGGGTCAATCCCGGCGGCGGGCTTTCGGGGCTCGGGGTCGAGGGCGAACCCGTCGTGCCGCTCCAGCCCGGCAACCGGACGCTGGAGCAGATCGTCGAGGGCTTCGACCTCCTGTGCATGCAGACCGATTTCGACAAGCTGAAGGTCAATCCCGTGATCATCGGGTCGGGCTGGGGCGGGCGCTACATGCCCAGCATGATGGCGATGGCGTCGGGCGAGGTCGATCTCGGAGGCTGGCAGGGCGCAGACCATTCGCTCGGCGTGGCGAAGGACGTCTTCTTTTCGCCCAATCCGCAATGCGTGCTGACCGTCGCGACCGCGGCCCATTATCCGGCCGCCGAGCTGTTCCCCGTGCTGACGGCGCGTTTCGGCAACCCCGCCAACCATGCCGAGATGTTCGGCCCCGACGGCAAGCCCAACGACAGCACGCGGCCCTATTGGCTGTTCGCCGGCTCCGCGCCCGACCGC
Source organism: uncultured Sphingopyxis sp. (assembly GCA_937873425.1). Lineage (GTDB taxonomy): Bacteria > Pseudomonadota > Alphaproteobacteria > Sphingomonadales > Sphingomonadaceae > Sphingopyxis. Next base: position 2,598 of record CALMYE010000132.1, read on the forward strand.
GAGCGCGTCCTTTTCGCCCGTTCGCTGTCGCGCGGCAGCGAGCATCGCATTCACATGGCGCTGATCGAGCGTCCGAAAAGCTGACCCGATCCATCGAATACCCCAGGAGAGCAGAAGAATGAGCATTCTCGTCGACAGGAATACCAAGGTCATCACGCAGGGCATGACCGGCGCGACCGGCACCTTCCACACCGAACAGGCGCTTGCCTATGGCACGCAGATGGTCGGCGGCGTGACGCCGGGCAAGGGCGGCACGACGCATATCGGCCTGCCCAACTTCGACACCGTCGCCGAAGCGAAGCATGCGACCGGCGCGACCGCGTCGGTCATCTATGTGCCGCCGCCGTTCGCCGCCGACTCGATCCTCGAGGCGATCGACGCCGAGATCGAGCTGATCGTCGCGATCACCGAGGGGATTCCGGTGCTCGACATGGTAAAGGTGAAGCGCGCGCTGTCGGGCTCGAAGTCGCGCCTGATCGGCCCCAACTGCCCCGGCGTGCTGACCCCGGAGGAATGCAAGATCGGCATCATGCCCGGCAGCATCTTTTCCAAGGGCTCGGTCGGCGTCGTCTCGCGCTCGGGGACGCTGACCTATGAGGCGGTGTTCCAGACGACCAATGCGGGCCTCGGCCAGACCACCGCGGTCGGCATCGGCGGCGACCCGGTCAACGGCACCAACTTCATCGACGTGCTCGAGCTCTTCCTCGCCGACGACGCCACCAAGTCGATCATCATGATCGGCGAGATCGGCGGCGACGCCGAGGAACAGGCGGCGCAGTTCCTGATCGACGAGGCGAAGCGCGGCCGCAAGAAGCCGATGGTCGGCTTCATCGCCGGCCGCACCGCGCCTCCGGGCCGCCGCATGGGCCACGCCGGCGCGATCGTGTCGGGCGGCAAGGGCGACGCCGAAAGCAAGATCGCGGCGATGGAAGCCGCCGGCATCACGGTGTCGGCGAGCCCGTCGGAACTCGGCACCACGCTCGCCGAGGTGCTGAAGGAGCGCGTCTGATCCGGACGGCCCGCCGGCGCGCTTTGCCGGTGGGCCTCCCGCTTCCCATATAAAGATATAACCCCCTCTCCCCGTGGAAAAGACAATGAACCTCGAGAGACAAAGCTTCGACGTCGACGAGCCGCAGGCCGGCCCGAGCTGGGCGCCGCGGAACTGGCCGCTCATCGACAGCGACGACCTGACCGCCGCGCTCGACCCGCAGCAGATGCAGGTCGCGGTGAAGGCCGCGGCGGCGAAGGCCGGCGCGCCCTTGTCGAGTGTCGAGGTCGAGCGCGCGGCCGACGAAGCGATCCGCGCGATGATGCTGATCCGCACCTATCGCGTGCGCGGCCATCTCGCCGCGAAGCTCGATCCGCTGGGGCTCAGCAAGATGGAGCTGCCGGCGGACCTGACCCCCGAGTTCCACGGCTTCGTCGGCGCCGATCAGGACAGGCCCGTCTATCTCGGCGGCGCGCTGGGGCTCGAAAAGGCGACGGTGCGCGAGATCGTGGCGATCCTCCAGGCCAATTACTGCGGCCCTGTCGGCCTCGAATATATGCACATCGCCGATACCGAGGAGCGCCAGTTCCTGCAGGACCGGATGGAAGGCGCCGACAAGATCATCGAATTTTCGGTCGAGGGCAAACGCGCCATCCTGAACAAGGTGATCGAGGCCGAGGAGTGGGAGAAATTCCTCGCGCGCAAATATGTCGGGACGAAGCGCTTCGGCCTCGACGGCGGCGAATCGATGATCCCGGCGATGGAAGCCATCATCAAATATGGCGGCCAATACGGGGTGAAGGAAATCGTATACGGCATGGCGCACCGCGGGCGCCTCAACATGCTCGCGAACGTCATGGCCAAGCCCTACAAGGTCATCTTCCACGAATTTTCGGGCGGCAGCGCCAATCCCGACGATGTCGGCGGCTCGGGCGACGTCAAATATCACCTCGGCACCTCGACCGACCGCGAGTTCGGCGGCGCGTCGGTGCATATGTCGCTGGTCCCCAACCCCTCGCACCTCGAGGCGGTCGATCCCGTCGTGCTCGGCAAGGTGCGCGCGCAGCAGGCGGCGCGCGGCGACCTCGCCGAACATGGGCAGGTGCTGCCGGTGCTGATCCACGGCGACGCGGCCTTCGCGGGGCAGGGGATCGTGTGGGAATGCCTCGGCTTCTCGGGCATCCGCGGCTACAACACCGGCGGCTGCATCCATTTCATCGTCAACAACCAGATCGGCTTCACCACCAGCCCGCAGTTCGCGCGCTCGTCGCCCTATCCGTCGGACGTGGCGAAGGGGGTGCAGGCGCCGATCCTGCACGTCAACGGCGACGATCCCGAAGCGGTGACCTTCGCCTGCAAGCTGGCGATCGACTTCCGCCAGCGCTTCAAGCGCGACGTCGTCATCGACATGTGGTGCTATCGCCGCTTCGGCCACAACGAGGGCGACGAGCCGTCGTTCACCCAGCCTTTGATGTACGAACGCATCCGCAAGCATCCGCCGGTGTCGCAGCTGTGCGCCGCGAAGCTGGAGGCCGAGGGGGCGATCGACGCCGGCTGGGCCGACGCGCGGCGCGCTGAGTTCGTCGCCTATCTGGAAGGCGAGTTCGACGCCGCCAAGAGCTACAAGCCCAACAAGGCCGACTGGTTCGCGGGCCGCTGGTCGGGCCTCTACGCACCGACCGATCCCGAAGGGGCGCGGCGCAACATCTCGACCGGCGTCAGCGACAAATTGTTCGACTCGATCGGCCGCACGCTGACGACGATCCCCGACGACCTGGAGGTGCACAAGACGCTGCGCCGCGTCATCGACGCGCGCGCCGCGATGTTCGCCGACAAGAGCGACGGCGAGGTGTTCGACTGGGCGACCGCCGAGAGCCTCGCTTTCGGCACTTTGCTCAGCGAGGGCTATCAGGTGCGCCTGTCGGGCCAGGATTCGGGCCGCGGCACCTTCAGCCAGCGCCATGCGGTCTGGGTCGACCAGAAGGACGAGCGCAAATATGTCCCACTGACCACCGTCCCGCACGGCCGCTTCGAGGTGCTCGACAGCCCGCTTTCCGAATATGGCGTGCTCGGCTTCGAATATGGCTATGCGATGGCCGATCCGAAGAGCCTCGTGCTGTGGGAGGCGCAGTTCGGCGATTTCGCCAACGGCGCGCAGATCATGATCGACCAGTTCATCGCCGCGGGCGAGGCCAAGTGGCTGCGTGCCAACGGGCTCGTGCTGCTGCTGCCGCACGGTTACGAAGGGCAGGGGCCGGAGCATAGCTCGGCGCGCCTCGAACGCTTCCTGCAGCTCTGCGCGGGCGACAATATCCAGGTGTGCAATATTTCGACGCCGTCGAACTATTTCCACGTCCTGCGCCGTCAGATGCTGCGCCCGTTCCGCAAGCCGCTGATCATCATGACGCCCAAGTCGCTGCTCCGCCACAAGCTGGCGCTGTCGCAGCGTTCGGACTTTGTCGGCGAGGCGCATTTCCGGCGCATCATGTCCGACCGCACCCCGCCCGAGGACGCCGGCATCAAGCGCGTGGTGCTCTGCTCGGGCAAGGTCGGTTACGATCTGATGGAGGCACGCGACGCCGCGGGCCTGACCGACACGACGGTGATCCGCCTCGAACAACTCTATCCCTTCCCCGGCGAGCCGCTCGCCGTCCGCTTGAAACGGATGCCCAAGCTGGAAGAGGTCGTGTGGGCGCAGGAGGAACCGCGCAACAACGGCAGCTGGTTCTTCGTCGAACCCTTCATCGAGGGCGCGCTGAACGAAGCCGGACACAAGGGCATGCGCCCGCGCTACGCCGGCCGCGCCGCCGCCGCCTCGCCTGCCACCGGCCTGATGAGCCGCCACCAGACCGAGCAGGCGGCGCTGGTCGCCGATGCGCTCGGTCTGTCGGTCAGGGCGGAAATACGGCGGACAAAGAGCAAGGCTTAGGATCATGAGGTGTGCCCCTGCGAAGGCAGGGGCCCATCTCCCACCGTTTGATGATGGGTCCCTGCCTTCGCAGGGACACGGAAAGAGAAGAAGAGATGAGCACCGAAGTCAAAGTCCCCACGCTGGGCGAAAGCGTCACCGAAGCGACGATCGGCGAATGGCTGAAGCAGCCGGGCGATGCGGTCGCGCTCGACGAGCCGATCGCGAGCCTCGAAACCGACAAGGTCGCGGTCGAGGTGCCCTCGCCCGTTGCCGGGGTCT
>CALMYE010000133.1 GCA_937873425.1 uncultured Sphingopyxis sp.
TCGGGCTGGCCCGCCGCGCGGCGCGCGGCATCGCCGGCGAAGCGCACCGGCTCGCGCAGCAGCACCGCCGCCTCGCCCTGCAGGAACAGGCGCGCACCATGCCCCAGCGCCGCCGACGCCAGCGCCGTTTCGAGCGCGGCATAGAGGCGCGCGGGGTCGGCGGCGGCGAGGATGATGTTCAGGCGCGGCATGTCGGGCAGGCGGAGTCCTTGGCGACGCCGACCTCGCGCCAGCGCCGCTCGAGCATATCGACGATGACGAGCCGTCCGGCAAGCGGCGTCCCCCAGCCGGTCAGCGCGCGCACCGCTTCCAGCGCCGCCATCGTTCCGACCATCCCGGCGAGCGCGCCCATCACGCCGGTTTCGGCGCAGTTGATCCCTTCCTGGTTGGGGTCGGCCCCGACGAGGCAGGCATAGCAGGGGGCGTCGGTGCGCCAGCCCTCATAGAGCGCGACCTGTCCCTCGAACGCGCCGATCGCGGCGGAGAGCAGCGGGATGCGCAACGCCACCGCCGCCGCGTTGACCGCCAGCCGCGTCGCGAAATTGTCGCACCCGTCGAGGATCAGGCTCGCGTCCGTCAGCAGCGTTTCGGCATTGCCGCCGTCGAGCCGCTCGACGACCGCTACCGTCTCGACATGCGGATTGATCCGCCGCGCCGCGTCGGCCGCGACCGTGGCCTTGGGCTTTCCGATGTCGGCATCGGTGAACAGGGGCTGGCGGTGCAGGTTCGACAGCTCGACATGGTCATGGTCGACGATCGTCAGCCGTCCCACCCCCGCCGCCGCCAGATAGGTGATCGCCGGACAGCCGATCCCGCCCGCGCCGATCACCGCGACATGCGCGGCCTTCAGCTTCGCCTGTCCCGCGCCGCCGAACTGCGGAAGCACGATCTGGCGGGCATAGCGGTCGAGTTCGGCGTCGGAGAGCAATTACTCCCCCGGCCGCCGCGGCTTGATGCTCGACAGCGAGGCGACGCCCGCGGGTTCCTCGTCCTCTACGCCCTCGCTCTCGACCCCGGTCGATCCGAAGCCGCCCGCGCCGCGCGCAGTCTCTTCGAGCGCCTCGACCTCGGCAAAGCTCGCGCGCTGCACCGGTGCCGGCACTAGCTGCGCGATGCGGTCGCCGCGCTTTATCTCGAAATTATCCTCGCCGAGGTTGGCGAGGATCACCTTCACCTCGCCGCGATAGTCGCTGTCGATCGTGCCCGGCGTGTTGAGGCAGGTGATGCCGTATTTGAGCGCCAGGCCCGAACGCGGGCGCACCTGCACCTCGTAGCCGGGCGGGATCGCCATCGCGAAGCCGGTCGCGACCGCGTGGCGCGTGCCGGGGCGCAGCGTCAGCGTTTCCGCCGCCACCACGTCCATCCCCGCTGCTCCATCGCTGGCATAGGCGGGCAGCGGCAGACCGCCGCCGTTGGGCAGGCGCTGGATGGCGATCTCAATCATGGGAAAGGGGCGCGCGGGCAGGGGGGACACGGGCATCGAGCTCCTCGGCGATCTTCTGCATCAGTTTGCGGGCGACGGCGTCCTTGGGAATCCGGTCCCAGCTGTCTACCCCGGATGTGCTAACGATATGCACCCGGTTGGTCTCGCCCCCCATCGGGTCGGCGGAGACGTCGTTGGCGACGATCCAGTCGCACCCCTTCCGCGCCAGCTTCGCCTGCGCATGCGCGATCACGTCGTTGGTCTCGGCGGCGAAGCCGACCAGCAGCGGCGGGCGCTCGGGGCTTTTCGCGACGCTGGCGAGAATGTCGGGATTCTCGGCAAGCGCGAGCGGCGGGACCTGTCCGCTGCCGTCCTTCTTGATCTTCTGGGCCGAGGTATCGGCGGCGCGCCAGTCGGCGACCGCGGCGACCATGATCGCGGCATCGACGGGCAGGCCCGCCGCGACCTCTGCCGCCATTTCGCGCGCGGTTTCGACGTCGACGCGGATCACACCGGGCGGGGTCGGTAGCGGCACGGGGCCAGCGACCAGCAGCACCTCCGCTCCGGCTTCGGCGGCGGCGGCGGCGATGGCGAAGCCCTGCTTCCCGCTCGACCGGTTGGCGATATAGCGCACCGGGTCGATCGGCTCGTGCGTCGGCCCGGCAGTGATCAGGATGCGGCGGCCGAAAAGGGGACGGTGGCTTTGGGGCGCGAAATCAGGCTGGCCCGAAAGCGGTGAGGGGGCGGGAGGATTCGCCAGCGCTTCCCCGATCGCCGCGAAGATCGCTTCCGGTTCGGGCAGCCGCCCCGGCCCATATTCGCCGCACGCCATCTCGCCCTCGGCGGGCTCCATCACCGTCACCCCGTCGCCGCGCAGCGTCGCGACATTGCGCCGTGTCGCGGGATGTAGCCACATGCGCACATTCATCGCGGGCGCCGCGAGCACCGGCTTGTCGGTCGCGAGCAGCAGCGTGGTCGCCAGATCGTCGGCAATTCCCGCCGCCATCTTCGCGAGCAAATCGGCGGTCGCGGGCGCGACGACGACCAGATCGGCCTCGCGGGAGAGCTGGATATGCCCCATCTCGACCTCGTCCTTCAGGTCGAAGAGGCTGGTGTAAACTTGGTTCTCGGACAGCGCCGCGAGCGTCAGCGGCGTCACGAACTGCTCCCCCGCGCGGGTCAGCACACAGCGCACGCCGTGCCCCGATTTTCTGAGCAGCCGGACGAGCTCGATGCTCTTGTAGGCGGCGATGCCGCCGCCGATGATGAGGAGGATGCGTTTCGCGGCCATCGTCACACCCCCGTCAGCAGCATGTCAACTGCGCCGATGATGGTCAGGCTGTCGTCGTCCAGATTCATGACGATCTCGCTAAGCTGGCTCACCGGAAGGGTGGCGGTGAATTGGGTGTACATGACATAGTCCGTGTCTTCGATGGTGAAGAGAGGATTGAGCCGGCGGGCTACTACGTCGAACTGGTCCGCGCGCAAGAGCGGCACCACCAGCCGTGTGTTGAGATGCCGCAGCAGATTCGACTGGCAATCGATGACGAGAGCCCCCTCCAACGTGCGCCAGACGTCGAACTGCGCCATCAAAACAGCCGATATTTGGCGAGCGGCAGTCCGTGCTTGCGAACATATTCGTTCGAAGCCTCGATAGCGGCGCGGTTCTCTTCCAGCCATGCCGTTTCGCGCGCCTTTTTGACCTCGGCCGCGAGTCCCGCCTGGCAAGCTTCGCTGACGTTGATGCCGAGTCTCTTGGCTTCATCGACCAGTGCGACGCTCAGCGACACATTGGTGGGCTTCTTCGAGGCGGCCTTCTTCAGGGCGGCCTTCTTCGACCCCTCGAATCGCGCGGGACGGTTCATCGCCATTCTCCTTGCGCATAAGATATGCGCATTGAAATGCCGGTTCAACCCATCCAGTTCAGCAACGCCGCCCCCGCCGCCGCACCAAGCAGCGCCGTCAGCGCATAGCGCCACCAGCGCCTTTGGCCCCGCTCCCACATCAGCGGAATCTCGGGCAGCGGCGGCGACGGCGGGGCGCCGCCCTTGCGCGGCAGCTGTTCGTCGAGCCGGCGGATGATGTCGGGGATCAGCGCCAGCGTCTTGCCCTGTTCGCGCAGCCCGTCGGCGAGCGCCGCCTCCGGCCCCAGCTCGTCGCGAATCCAGTTCTTCACGAACGGCCCCGACACGTCCCACATGTTGATTTTGGGATCGAGCATCGTTGCGACGCCCTCGACCATCACCATCGTCTTTTGCAGCAGCAGCAGGTGCGGCTGGGTCTGCATGTCGAAATCGCGGGTGATCGCGAACAGGCCGTCGAGCATCTGCCCGACGCTGAGTTCGCTCACCGGCTTGCCGCGCATCGGCTCGCCGACCGCGCGCAGCGCCGTCGCGAACTCCTCGACATTGTGATAGTCGGGGACATATTGCGCCTCGAAATGAATCTCGGCGACGCGGCGGTAATTGCCGGTGGTCAGGCCGTAGAGGATTTCGGCGAGCCAGTATCGCGCCTTGCGGTCGATGCGCCCCATGATGCCGAAATCGACCGCGGCGATCGTCCCGTCACCCTTCACGAACAGATTGCCCTGGTGCATGTCGGCGTGGAAGAAGCCCTCGGCGATCGCCTGGCGCAGAAAGGCGTGGACGAGGTTCGAGGCGAGCGCTTCCATGTCATGCCCCGCGGCGATCAGCGCCTCGCGGCGCGAGATCTTGATGCCGTCGATCCACCCCATCGTCATCACGCGGCTGGCGGTGCGGTCCCAGTCGATTGCCGGCACCTCATAGGTCGGCACCGCGGCCATCGCGTCGGCGAGCTCGGAAGCCGAGGCCGCCTCGCGCCGGAGGTCGAGTTCGCGCAGCGTCCAGCGGCGGAAATTGGCGATCACCTGCCGCGGGCGCAGCCGCGCCGCCTCGCCGCCGAACGCCTCGAGATGCGCGGCCGCCCATTCATAGGTTTCGATGTCGCGCGCGAACTGCTTGTCGATGCCGGGGCGGCGGACCTTGACCGCGACCTTGCGCCCGTCGGGCGTCACCGCGCCATGCACCTGCGCGATCGACGCCGACCCGACCGGAACCGGGTCGAATTCGGCATAGAGGCTTTCGAGCGGCGCCTCGAACACCGCCTCGATCTCCTGCCGGATGCGCTCGAAGGTGACCGGCGGCAGCGCGTCCTGCAGCGTCAGCAGGTTGCGCGCCGCTTCCTCGCCGACGAGGTCGGGGCGGGTAGCGAGCGTCTGGCCCAGCTTGACCGCGGCGGGGCCGATCGCCTGAAAGGCGGCGGCATAGTCGGGGATGCGTGGCTGGATGGTGCCGAACCGCGCGATCCGGCACAGTTTTTTGACTACGGGCGGTGTCGTCGGCGCGCTCTCGATCCCGCGCAGCGCCCCGTGGCGCGCGAGGATGCGGCCCCATTTCAGCAGGCGCCAGATATGGGTGACGGGGCGGGTCACGATAAGCCCCTCCCCTTCAGGGGAGGGGTTGGGGTGGGGGCCGCAGGATAGAGCGACGCCGCTAGTCCCACCCCGCTGCGACTAGCGAGCAAGCTCGCAAGTCTCGCTGCCCCTCCCCTGAAGGGGAGGGGTTTAAGGAACAAGGCGAAGATCACGCCTTCCACCCGCTGTGGATCGCAACCAGTCCGCCCAGGATCGGCTCGGCCTTGACTTGAGTGAAGCCCGCCTCGCGGATCATTTGCGCGAACGCCGGCATCGGCGGAAAGCGGCGGATCGATTCGATCAGATAGCGATAGCTGTCCTCGTCGTCGGCGATCAGCTTGCCCAGCTTCGGCACCAGATGGTGCGAATAGGCGTCATAGACCTGCGCAAAGCCCGGCCATTCGTTGGTCGAGAACTCCAGGCAGAAAAAGCGCCCGCCATAGCGCAGCACGCGGTGCGCTTCCTTCAGCGCGGCGGGAATGTCGGTGACGTTGCGGATGCCGAAGGCGATCGTATAGGCGTCGAAGAAGCGGTCGGGGAAACTCAGCGCCTCGGCATTCTGCTCAGACCAGACGAGGCTGTCGATGCCGCGCTCCGCCGCGCGCTGCATGCCCACGGCCAGCATGTCGGGGTTGATGTCGGCGACGGTGATGCTCGCGCCCGACGGCTCCATGCGGAACGCGATGTCGCCGGTGCCGCCCGCCATGTCGAGGATCGCCTCGCCGCTGCGCGGCTTCACGCGGCGCACGAAGCGGTCCTTCCACAGCCGGTGCATGCCCCCCGACATCGCGTCGTTCATGATGTCGTATTTGCGCGCGACGCGGCTGAACACCTCGCCGACCATCGCGGTCTTGGCGGTCGCCGGGACCTGTTCGTAACCGAAGCTGACCGTGTCGGGGGTGGGCATGGAGGCGCGCCTTTGCGGGGGGAGAAACGAAGTGTGTCCGGCCTTTAGCCGGGCCTTGCCGCCCGCGCAAATGCCGGATACCGCAGGCGCGAAATGCCCGAGCTTCCCGAAGTCGAAACCACCGTGCGCGGCCTCGCGCCCTTCCTCGAAGGGCAGCGCCTCGCCGCCGTCACCACCTTCCGCCCCGACCTGCGCCGCCCCTTCCCGGCCGACCTCGCGCAGCGGCTGACCGGTGCGACCGTTACCAGCCTGTCGCGGCGCGCCAAATATGGCATCGTGTCGACCGACCGCGACGATCACATGATCTTCCACCTCGGCATGTCGGGCCGCTGGCGCACCGAGGGCGGCGCGGCGGGCAAGCACGACCATCTGCTGCTCGAAACCGGCGCCGGGCACCGGCTCTTCCTCCACGACCCGCGGCGCTTCGGCTCGGTCGATCTGGTCGCGGGCGACCCGCTTGCCGCCTTCGCGCCCTTCGTCGCGCTGGGGCCGGAGCCGCTGTCGGGCGCCTTCGACGCGGCGCATCTGGCGCGCGCCTTTCGCGGCCGCCGCTCGCCGGTCAAGGCGATGCTGCTCGATCAGGGCGTCGTCGCCGGCCTCGGCAACATCTATGTCTGCGAGGCGCTCAACATGGCGCGCATCCACCCCGCCAAAGCCGCTGCCGACGTTTCCAAGGCAAAGCTCGCCGCGTTGGTGCCGGCGATCAAGGCGGTGCTGACCGCCGCCATCGCCGCGGGCGGCTCGACGCTGCGCGATTTCCTGAGTCCCGAGGGCGATCTCGGCTATTTCGCGAAGGACTGGCGCGTCTATGGCCGCGAGGGCCAGGCTTGCGAATGCGGCGCTCCGGTCGCGCGCATCGTCCAGTCGGGCCGCTCGACCTTCTATTGCCCGAAGTGCCAGCGCTGATGCGGGCAATCGCCCGCGAAAACCATTGACCAATCGGACCTTGCTGGCTATGGGCGCACCCTTCGAGCAGGGTCCGGGCTACCGGAACCGGCCGCATCCGGACATTGATTCGCCGCACCCGCGCGATTCGGCTGCTTCGGTGACGCTGTGCTCCGACCGACTTTGACTGTTTGAAAAACCGAGGAATTTATGGCCAATACGCCCCAGGCAAAGAAGCGCATCCGCCGCAACACGGCGCGCACCGTCGTCAACAAGAATCGCGTCTCGCGCATCCGCACCCTCGTCAAGAAGGTCGAGAATGCCGTTGCCGCCGGCGACAAGGACGCCGCCGCTGCGGCGCTGAAGCTCGCGCAGCCCGAAATGGCGCGCGGCGTTGCCAAGGGCGTGCTGCACAAGAACACCGTCGCGCGCAAATATTCGCGCCTGACGAAGAGCGTCAACGCCATCGCCTGATTCGGCTCTGCGCCGTTTCGGACCAGAAGGACCCGCGGGGACGCGCCCCGCGGGTCCTTTTTGTTGCGCGCGACGGCGGCACCTTTGTGACGTCGCCGTGGCAATAGTGTTGCATCGCGGTAAGTAACGGATTTACTGCGATTCGTTCGCCTTGGACTCGCTGGGTGCAGTCAAGATGTTGATAGAAAAGCATAAAATTTCTTTTCTACGCGATTCCGGCGACTGTCCCGAGTCAAGATTTTTATTTCACTATTTTTACATGGCAGGCCCTTGATCGACTCGCCACGCCTTGCCTAGACATAGGGAGTCATCGGCCTTCGCCGCTGGCCGCCACATCACATGATTCGCCGTCCTTCGCTGCTTGCGCGGAACGGGAAACTGCGCTCTGCGAAAAGGGGGCGCGGGTGGATGCGCGGCGGCGGCGATGCCGGGGGGCGAACCGATGACCGGCGAGGCAGGGGGCAGGCGTGATTTCAGGCGGGGAGCGGCATGGCGGCAGCGCGGATCAGGGAGCGATGAGCGGCGACGCCGCGACGCTCTGGCCGCGCGTGGCCGAAGGGTTGCGCCGCGATCTCGGCGCGCGCACCTTCGACCACTGGCTGAAGCCGGTGCGCTTCGCCGATTATTGCAACCTGTCGGGCGTCGTCACGCTCGAGGCGGCGAGCCGCTTTTCGGCCAACTGGATCAACGAGCGCTTCGGGGACCGGCTCGAACTGGCGTGGCGCCAGCATCTGCCCGCGGTGCGCGGCGTCACCGTGCGCGGCGGAGCGGCGAGCGCCGACCGCGCGGCGATTCTCGCCCAGCCGCCGCTGCCCGCCTTCGAAACCCCCGCCGCGCCCGTCGTGGCGGCGCCGTCGCCCTTCGATCCGCGTCTCTGCTTCGACCGTTTCGTCGTCGCACGTTCGAACATCCTCGCCGCCAACGCCGCGCGCCGCATGGCGATGGCCGAGACGCCGCAGTTCAGCCCGCTCTATCTCTGCTCGGGGACCGGCCAGGGCAAGACGCACCTGCTGCACGCGATCGCGCAGGATCATGCGGCAGCGCATCCGGGCGCCAGCATCATCCTGATGTCGGCGGAAAAATTCATGCTCGAATTCGTCGGCGCGATGCGCGGCGGCGACATGATGGCGTTCAAGGCGCGGCTGCGCGCCGCCGACCTGCTGCTGCTCGACGATCTGCAATTCGTGATCGGCAAGAATTCGACGCAGGAAGAACTGCTCCACACGATCGACGACCTGATGACCGCGGGCAAACGCCTCGTCGTCACCGCCGACCGCCCGCCGGCGATGCTCGACGGGGTCGAGGCGCGGCTGCTGTCGCGCCTGTCGGGCGGCCTCGTCGCCGACATCGAGGCGCCCGAGGACGATCTGCGCGAGCGCATCATCCGCCAGCGGCTCGTCGCCATGCCGATGATCGCGGTGCCGGAGGAGGTCGTCGCCTATCTGGTCAAGCATTTCACCCGCAACATCCGCGAGCTCGAGGGCGCGCTCAACAAGCTGCTCGCCTATGCCGCGCTCACCGGCGCGCGCATCGACCTGACGCTGGCCGAGGACCGGCTGGCGGAGAATGTCCGCAGCGCGCGCCCGCGCATCACCATCGACGAGATCCAGCGCGCGGTCTGCGCCCATTACAAGCTCGACAAGTCGGACATGGCGTCGAAGCGCCGCGTCCGCGCGATCGCCCGTCCGCGGCAGGTCGCCATGTATCTGGCGAAGGAACTCACGCCGCGCTCCTATCCCGAGATCGGCCGCCGTTTCGGCGGGCGCGACCATTCGACGGTGATCCACGCGGTGCGCACGGTCGAGGCGCTGCGCGTCGCCGACAGCGAACTCGACGCGGAGATCGCCGCGATCCGGCGCAGCCTCAACAGCTGATCCACAGGATTATCCCGGACTTATCCCCGGATTCGCGAACAGCCGCAAAAAGGCCCGCCGTCCGGATGGAAGGCGGGCCTTTTGCTTGGCCGATGGCGGCGAACTCACCTCTTTTCGGGCGGCGCCACCGTGATCCGCACCTTTTCGCCCGAATTGCCGGGGAAGTCGGTGAACATCGCCTCGACCAGATTGGGGACGATCTGGGTCAGATTGTTGTCGCGCGACTGCGCCTCGGCGCGGCCCTCGAACAGGCGGTATCCGTCCGCGGCGCGGCTGATGTCGACATTCAGGCCGCTGGTATAGACGGTGTAGCTCTCGACATCGTTATAGCCCCAGCCCGGCCCGAAACCGCCCCACAGGAAGGGATCGCGCCAGCCGTAGATATAGCGCCGCCCGCTGCGGCCGGTGACGATCACCGGGCGATAGAAGCCGCGGCCGTAATAGCCGCCATACCAGGGGTCGCCGAAGCCCGGCGTGCTGCGGATGCGCTCGCGGCCCTTGTCGATGTCGTAGGACAGGCGGACGACCATGTCGGCGCGCTCGCCGGGCGCGGCGGGGCGATAGCCGTAGCGGGTCAGCTCGCCCGCGACGAGGCCCGCATACTGGCCGAACTCGATGCCGCCCGCGAGCGCGGGATTGCCTGCCTCGACCGTGAAGCTCTGCCCCTGCGGCGCGGGAAGCTGCGTCTGGAAGCGCGCGACGTCGGCCTTGAAGGGGGTGGCGCAGCCGGCGATCGCCAGCGTCGCGGCGGTCATCGCGGCGAGGCTCAGCCGGCGGAAAGGAATCTTGTTCATCATCGTCTCGGCTCCGTGATTCGGGCGCACAGGGGTCGCTCTTTATAGCATGACTATGCCAAAGCGACTTAACCTTGGTTGAACCCGCTTCGTCGCATCTTTGTTCACGCCCCGTTTCAGCGGCACAGCCCCAGAGCCGCATAGGCGGCGTCGAGCGTCGGCTGCGCCAGCTCGCGCGCGCGCGCCGCGCCCGCATCGAGCGCCGCGTCGATCGCCGCCGTATCGGCCTTCAGTTCCGACAGCCGCGCCGCGATCGGCGCCAGTGTCTCGACCAGCAGCTCGCCGAGCGCGGGCTTGAACGCGCCGAAGCCCTGCCCGCCGAAGCGTGCGAGCACGGCATCGACGCTCTCGTCCGCCATCGCGGCATAGATGGACACCAGATTCTTCGCCTCGGCCCGGCCCTCCAGCCCCGCCGCTTCCGACGGCAGCGGCTTGGGGTCGGTCTTTGCCTTGCGGATCTTCGCCATGATCGTGTCGGGATCGTCGACCAGGTTGATGCGGCTCGCATCGCTCGGGTCGGACTTCGACATTTTCGCAGCGCCGTCGCGCAGGCTCATGATCCGCGCGGCCGCCGGCGGAATCGTCGGTTCGGGCAGGGTGAAGGTTTCGGTGCCGGTGTCGAGGTTGAACTTGGCCGCGACGTCGCGCGCCAGCTCCAGATGCTGTTTCTGGTCGTCGCCGACGGGGACGTGCGTCGTCTGATAGAGCAGCACGTCGGCGGCCTGCAGCACCGGATAGGCATAGAGGCCGACGCTCGCGCCCTCGCGGTTCTTGCCCGATTTCTCCTTGAACTGCGTCATGCGGTTCAGCCAGCCGATGCGCGCGGTGCAGAACAGCAGCCAGGCGAGCTCGGCATGCGCCGGCACCCGCGCCTGGTTGAACAGGATCGAGCGGTCGGGGTCGATCCCCGCCGCGATCAGCGCCGCCGCCATCTCGCGCGTGTTGGCGGTCAGCTCGGCGGGGTCGTTGTGGACGGTGATCGCGTGCAGGTCGGCGAGGAAATAGAGCTTGTCGCCCTCCATCTCGTCCTGCATCCGCACCCAGTTGCGGATCGCGCCCAGATAATTGCCAAGGTGCAGGTTTCCGGTGGGCTGGATGCCCGACAGCGTCCGCATGATGATCTTTCCGTCTTAGAGTGTGCGCCGGCGCAGCTGGCCGACGGTGTCGCGATTGACCACGCCGAGCAGGACGGCGCAACCGAAGAATATCACCGTGCCACCCGAAACCAGCGCGCCCAGCGCGGCGATGCGCTCGAACACGCCGCCGATCCACACGTCGCCGGCCAGCGGGATCGAAAAATGCAGGGCCGCTCCCATCGCGGCGGCGGCGAGGGCGATGCGCGCGATCCGCCCCGCGACGCGCGCCGTCAGGTGGAACAGCCCCTTGCGATGCAGGATCGCATAGAGCATCGCGACGTTGCACCAGGCCGCGATCGACCCGGCGAGCGCGAGGCCGACGATGCCGAAGCGCGGGATCAGGATCAGGTTGAGGGCGATGTTGAGCAGCAGCGACGCGGCGGCCGTATAGACCGGGGTGCGCGTGTCCTTGCGCGCGAAGAAGTTCGGCACCAGCACCTTGACCAGCACATAGGCGGGCAGGCCGACGACGAGCCCGCCGACCACCGCGCCCGTCATCAGCCCGTCGGCGCGGCTGTACTGCCCGCCGACATAGAAGGCGCTGGTGATCGCCGGCCCCGCGACGAACAGCGCGACCGCCGCCGGCACGGTCAGCAGCATGGCGAGCTCGACCGCATTGCTTTGCAGGCGGAAGGCGCCGTTCCTGTCCTCCTGCGCGACGAAGCGCGACAGCGCGGGCAGGATCGCGGTGCCGAGCGCAATGCCGATGATGCCCAGCGGCAGCTGGTTCAGCCGGTCGGCCATCGCCAGATAGGTGATGCTCTTGTCGGGCAGCATGGCGATGAAGAACAGGTCGACGAAGCGGCTGATCTGATAGACGCCGGCGCCGAACACCGCGGGCAGGATCAGCACCCCCATCTCGCGCACGCCCGCGGTCAGGCGCGGGCGGCGGATCGCCGGGCGGAAACCCGACCGCCGCACCCAATAATAAAGCCAGACGAGCTGGAGCAGGCCCGAAAGCGACACCGAAATGGCGAGGTAGAGGCCGGTCGCGGCCTTGCCCGCCTCGCTGCCGTCGCCGGTGAACAGGCCGAGCAGCAGCGCGGCGATCAGGCAGATGTTGAGCAGAATCGGCGCGGCGGCCGCGGCGGCGAAACGCGACAGGCTGTTGAGGATCGCCGCGAACAGGGTCGCGACGCTCATCAGCGCCAGATAGGGAAAGGCGACGCGCGCCATCAGGACCGCCAGGTCGAACGCGCGGGCGTTGGCCTGCAGCGCATCGCTCGCGAACAGCCCCATCACCCACGGCATGACGAGCAGCAGTAGGCCGGAAAAGACGATCAGGATCGGGATCAGCACCGCCAGCACCGCATCGGCGAAGGCGCGCGCCTCGCTCAGCTCTCCATCCTTCGTTACCCGCCGGTTGAACAGCGGGACGAAGGCGGCGGCAAAGGCGCCCTCGGCGAACAGGCGGCGAAAGATGTTGGGCAGCTGGAAGGCGAGCTGCCAGGCGTCGGCGATACCGCCTGCGCCGAGGATGCGGGAAAGCAGCATGTCGCGCGCGAAGCCGAAGACGCGGCTGACCATCGTCAGCCCGCCGATCGTCCCGACGCTCTTGACCAGGCTGCTCATGCTGCTGTCCTCAACCCCTCCTCTTCAGAGGAGGGG
>CALMYE010000134.1 GCA_937873425.1 uncultured Sphingopyxis sp.
TTGTCGAGCTGCGCGTTCATCGGGACATGATGCGCGCGCTCGCCGGCCAGGCCGACCATCACATAGGGGCTGGCGTCGAGCGCCTTCCAGAAGTCTTTCTTGATATCGTCGCTCATCGGGGATCTCCTCTTCTTTCCCCCGACAGGTGATCAACGCGCGGGCGGCGCGGGCGTTGCGCGGCTCAGCGCGCGCCCGCCCCGGCATAGCTGACCACCTCATATTCGATGCCGTCGGGGTCGAGGAAATAGAAGCGGCGGCCGGGCTCGTAATCGTCGTGGCTGAACGGGACGAGACCGGCCTCGACGACCCTTGCCTCGGTCGCGTCGAGGTCGCCCACCTGCACCCCGACATGGTTGAGCGGTTCGCCCTTGGGATAGCGCAAGTCCGCATGCTCGCCGCCGGGGCCGGTGTAGAGCGCGACATAGGCGGTATCGCTGCCGAGGTGGATGGTGCGCCCGCCGTCGCGTGCCGGGCCGCGCCAGCGCTCGTGCCAGCCGAAGACGGTCGAGAGGAGGGCGGCGGTGCGGTCGGGGTCGCTGACCGTCAGGTTCACATGCTCGATGAAGGGGTGCGTCATGATGGACTCCGTGATTCGGGTTGACGCGGATGGTTATGAAAGCTCAAGTGAGGTTTAGATCAAGCGGAAAGATCGTCGCCCCCTGGCGTTTCGATCGGGCGTGGTTCGGGACGGTGGCGAGGCATAGGGCCTGTTCCCCGGCGAAAGCCGGGGTCCATGCCGCGTCGTGCGGCGGTCTGGACCCCGGCTTTCGCCGGGGAACGCTCGGTGCATGACAGGTGCGCGTCAGGCGTGCGCTCGCAATGACGGGAGAATAGGATGCACCGCACCGACCTGATTTCCATCGGCGAACTGGCGGCGCGCACCGGAGTCGCGGTGTCGGCGATCCGCTTCTATGAGGCGAAGGGGCTGGTCGCGGCGCTGCGCACGGGCGGCGGGCAACGGCGCTTCCTGCGCGCCGACATCCGGCGCGTGTCGTTCATCCTGATCGCGCAGCAGATGGGGCTCAGCCTCGAGGAGATCGGCGCGGAACTGGCGCGGCTGCCGGCGGGGCGGACGCCCAACGCCGCTGACTGGGCGCGGATCAGCACCGCCTTGCGCGCGCGGATCGAGGCGCAGATCGCGGCGCTCGAACGGACGCGCGAACTGCTTGGCGGCTGTATCGGCTGCGGTTGCCTCAGCCTCAAGAAATGCGCGCTCTATAATGTGCGCGACAAGGCGGCGCAGCGCGGGGCCGGGCCGCGCTACCTGCTCGGCGACCGGGCGGGGGAGATTGCGGAGGTGGGATGAAACCCTCTCCCAGGGGGAGAGGGGTGCGGAGACTTGGCGGCTTGCCGCCTAGTCGAAGCTGGGTGAGGGGTTCGGGCCTTCGCGTGCGAAAGCAGCGGCGGAACCCCTCATCCAACTGCGCCTAGTCGCTGCGCGACAAGGCTGCGTATCCTTCTCCCAAGGGGAGAAGGCTGGTTACAGCAACCCCGTCTGCTGGCGGTAGAGGTGGCTGTCGGCATATTGCCGGAATTCGACCAGCTTGCCGTCCGCCAGCGTCCAGACGTGGCAGAAGGGCGTCGCGACCTTGCCGTCGTGGCCGCGATAATATCCGAAGGCCACCGCGCGATTGTCGCCGAGCGGCAGCAGTTCGTCGGGGACGGCGGTGAAGTCGGGGACGTCGGCGGCGATCGGGCCGAAGACATTCTGCGCGACCTCGCCGAAGCCGTGCCACACGCCGCCATAGGGCATGCCCTCATTCTCGTGCCATTCGATGTCGGCGAGTCCGGCGGCGAGGCCCGCCATGTCGCCGGCGGCGAAGGCGTCGTAGATGGCGCGGGCGGCGGAAACGGCGTCGGTCATGGTTATTCCCTCCAATATCGACCCGGCGCCAGACTGTCAGCCGGCGCGCGCGGGGTCAATGGCGGAGGGGGGATGGTGGTGACATGGTTTGGATATGGCCGGTTCGATTGCCCCCTTTCCGTCACCCCGGACTTGATCGGCGATTATGCCCTTGAGACATGTAAGCGGCTGATCCCCGGCGAAAGCCGGGGTCCATGCGCCATAGCGCCATGCTGACTGGACCCCGGCTTTCGCCGGGGATCAGCTACTCGTCTGAACGGGACAAGCGCCGACTTGATCGGGGGTTCTGCTCTTCACCGCCCGAAAGCGGGACCCCGGATCAAGTCCGGGGTGACGAAGAACGCAAATCACACGCCGCTATTCAGATTATGTCACCACCGGCGCGCTCAGACCGCGCTCAGCCGCTCGATCTCCGGCGCGCCGGCGAGGCAGGGGCCGAGCCTTGCGCCGAGGGTGCGGAAATGGTCCGACGCGCGGTGCGCCTCGACGGCCGCCGCGTCGTCATAGCATTCGAGCACCTTGTAGACGCCCGCCTCGTCGGTGCGGAACAGCCGGTAATAGCTGTTTCCGGGCTCGTTCGCGCGCACCGCCGGGGCGAGCTCGGCGAACACGCCCTCGAATTCCGCTTCCTTGCCGGGCTGCACGCGAATGGTCGCGACGATGCCGATGGCGCTCATGTCATTCTCCCTTGCCGTTCAGGCCCTGAGGTCGGGATCGACCTCCCAGCCCTCTTCCACCTGGATGCCGAAGCTGTTCAGCATCATCGATACCTGCGTATACTGGCCGACGGTCATCACGAGATCCATGCGGCCCTTGTCGCCGAGCGGCGCGAGCGCCGCCCAGGTCGCGTCGGTGACGAAATGATCGCTGGTCAGCTCGTCGGCCGCGCGGAGCATCGCGCGGTCGATTTCGCTCCAGCCGTCTGCGTCCGGGCCGGCCTTGATCCGCTCGATCTCGGCTTCGGAGAGGCCGCTGTCGAGCCCGATGCGCCTGTGCTGCGTCCACTCGTAACCCGAGCGGCAGTTGTAGCCGGTGCGCAGGATGACGAGTTCGCGGTCGCGTGGGGACAGCGCGCTGCGTTTCGACAGGATGTAATTGCCCCAGCCGAGAAAGGCGGTGAGCGCCTTCGGCGCGTGCGCGAGGGTGCGGAAGATGTTGAGGATGCGCCCGCCCCCGACCCGGCCGCCATCAGTCGTCAGGAAGGGTTCGAGCGCCGCGCGCTGGTCGGCATCGAGCCGGTCAAGGTCAACGGGAGCGATGCGGGGTGATGCTAGTCGCACTGAGAGATCCTCCCGCTTTCGTTGAAACCCATTTTTTGTCAGCGATTTCGATCAATCAGATCGCAGGCTTGCTTGCGGCCATTGGCGCATGCCAAGCCGATGTACTTTTCTGTCATGACTGGATCGACAGGCCCGCCATCTCCCTTTGCGTACATTATGCCCGCATTGAAACAGGCGTCGGCGTCGTTCCGCTCGCAGGTTTTTGTCAAAATGCTCCGCGCGCGCGCGGGTTCCGCAGCACCACCTGCTCCCGTTATCAGCATGACACTGAAGTTATTACAGGCTTGGTTCAGATCATCATCGCAAGCACGCGCAAGCAAGCTTCTCGCTTTCACCAGATCGGACGAGCCACCGATCCCATCACGATAGGCAATGCCTAAATCGTGACAGGCCTCCGCAATGCCTAGATCACAAGCTTTAGCGTACAGGCTTCGAGCTGCCGAACGATCGACTTTAGCGCCCCGCCCGAAATTGATCATCGTGGCCAAGAAGTAGCAAGACTCTCCATTGCCCGCATCGCAGCCTTTCCGAAATATGGGGGCGGCCGTAATCATATCGGCCTTGCCATATTTTCCTTCGTGCAGGGCAACCCCCAATGTGAAACAGGCGGGGCCTTCACCCCCGTTGCAAGCAGCGCGAAAAAGTTTGGTCGCCTCCTTTGCGTCGCCCCGTTCCTCGGCTTCGAACGCCAGTGCTGTCAGCTCTTTTGGGGACTGTGCCGCAGCAACTTCCATCTGCCCGAGGAATGCAAAGAGCAACAAGCCCAACCAGCTTAGCTGCCGGACGATACCGTTCATTCCCCGGGAGGTGTTCATCAGAAGACCTCGAACAGGCCCGCCGCGCCCTGACCGCCGCCGATGCACATGGTGACGACGGCATATTTGACGCCGCGGCGCTTGCCCTCGATCAGCGCGTGGCCGACGCAGCGCGCGCCGGTCATGCCGAACGGGTGGCCGATCGAGATCGAGCCGCCGTTGACGTTGAGGAGGTCGTTCGGGATGCCGAGCTTGTCGCGGCAATAGAGCACCTGCACCGCGAACGCCTCGTTGAGTTCCCACAGGCCGATATCGTCCATCTTGAGCTCGAAGCGTTCGAGCAGCTTGGGGATGGCGAAGACGGGGCCGATGCCCATCTCGTCGGGCTCGGTGCCGGCGACCGCCATGCCGACATAGCGGCCGAGCGGGGTCAGGCCGCGCTTCTCGGCGACCTTCGCTTCCATCAGCACCGCGGCCGACGAGCCGTCGCTGAGCTGGCTGGCGTTGCCGGCGGTGATCGTGTGGCCTTCGCCCATCACCGGCTTGAGGCTGGCGAGCCCTTCGAGCGTGGTGTCGGGGCGGTTGCACTCGTCCTTGGTCGCGGTGACCTGATGATAGGAAACCTCCTTGGTTTCCTTGTCCACGACCGCCATCGTCGCGTCGCAGGCGACGATCTCGTCGTCATATTTGCCCGACGCCTGTGCGGCGGCGGTGCGCTGCTGCGACTGGAGCGAATATTCGTCCTGCGCCTCGCGGCCGATGGCGTAGCGCTTCGCGACGACCTCCGCCGTGCCGATCATCGGCATATAGATGTCCTTGTGCATCGCGAGCAGGTCCTGGTCGGCCTCGAAGAAGGTCTTGCCGCTGCCGCTGACCTTCGAGATCGATTCGACGCCGCCCGCGACGACGATGTCCTGCCGGTCGACGATGATCTGCTTGGCGGCGGTCGCGATGGTCATCAGGCCCGACGAGCATTGGCGGTCGATCGACATGCCGGGGACGGTGACGGGCAGGCCGGCGCGCAGCGCGATCAGGCGCGCGACGTTCATCGTCTGTGACCCTTGCTGCATCGCGGCGCCGAACAGCACGTCGTCGAGCTCGCCGCCTTCGACCCCGGCGCGCTCGACCGCGGCCTTGACCGAGAAGGCGCCGAGCGTCGGTGAGGGGGTGTTGTTGAACGAGCCGCGCGCCGCCTTGGTCAGCGGGGTGCGGGCGGTGGAAACGATGACGGCGTCACGCATGATGATGTTCCTTCTTGCTTAAGCCCCTCCCCTTCAGGGGAGGGGTTGGGGTGGGGGCCATCGGCCTTGCGCAAGGCCCGCAAGCCCCACCCCGCTGCGACTAGGGAGCAAGCTCCCAAGTCTCGCTGCCCCTCCCCTGAAGGGGAGGGGTTTGAGATTTCCTCAGACGAAGAACTGGCTGATCCATTCGGCGATCAGCGCGGGCTTGTCCTCGCCCTCGATCTCGACCGAGAATTCGAGCGTCTGCTGCCACTGGCCGGGGCGCTTTTCGTCGAGTTCGAGCAATTTGAAATGGCCGCGCACGCGCTTGCCCGAGCGGACGGGGGCGAGGAAGCGGACCTTGTTGCCGCCGTAGTTGACGCCCATCTTGACGTCCGCGGGGCGCGGGCAGTCGGATTTCGCCATCAGCAGCGGGAAGAGCGACAACGTCAGGAAGCCGTGCGCGATGGTGCCGCCAAAGGGGGTCAGCTTCGCCTTTTCGGCGTCGATGTGGATGAACTGGTGGTCGCCGGTGGCGTCGGCGAACTTGTCGATCATGTCCTGATCGACGAGCACCCATTCGGAGGTGCCGAGCGGCTTGCCGACCAGCTCCTTCATCTCCTGCGGTGGAATTGCGGCCATGTCCGATCCCCTCATTTGCTGTTTCGGGGCGCGTTCTAGGCCCCCGCGGCGGGGTAGCACAAGGGCCAAGGCTTTTGCGCTACGGCGCCGTAGCGTCAGCCCGCCTTGCCCGTCTTCGCAGCGCCCGCGCCGGTTTCCGGAGACTCGGGATATGGCATGATCATCGTTCCGTCGGGCGCGGCGGTGAAGCTGGTCTGGGTCGGATAGGCGAAGTCGTAGCCCGCCGCCGTCAGCGCCTCGAACAGGCGGATGCCGACGTCGGTGCGCGCCCCCGCAAGGTCGTCGCCATCGTCGCTGTAGACATCGAACACCAGCTCGAAATCGAGACTCGAGGGGCCGAAGGTCAGGAAACTCGAACGGATGAATTCATATCCCGCATCATACACCAGCTGTTCGAGCAGGACCGGCAGGTCGCGGAGCATCGTCGGCGTGGTCTGGTAGATGACGCCGATGGTGAAGGAAACGCGCCGGCGTTTCAGATGCGCGAAATTGGTGATCTCCTTCGCCAGCAGATTGGTGTTGGAGATGACGAGCAACTCGCCGTTCACCGAGCGCAACCGCGTGCTCTTCAGCCCGATGCGCTCGACCGTCGCGGTGCTGGTGTCGTAGCGGATCGTCTCGCCGACGCGGAACGGCCGGTCGAAGATGATCGACAGCGAGGCGAAGAGGTCGGAGAAGATGCCCTGCGCCGCAAGGCCGATCGCGATGCCGCCGATGCCGAGGCCCGCGACCAGCCCGGTGACGTTGACCCCCATATTGTCGAGGATGACGATGCCCGCGATGGCGAACAGCGCGACGCTGATCAGCAGGCGGATGATGCCCATCGCGTTCGACAGGGTTTCGTTGTGGCCGTCGGCGGCGCGGCGCTGGATGAGGCCCAGCACGATCTCGCGCGCCCAGATCGCGACCTGCAGCACCACTGCGATGATGAAGACGAACTGGATGATCTGGAGGATCAGCGACGGCGGCTGGGCATAGCCCGCGACCATGCGGATCGCGACGATCGCGAGGACGGTCGACCGTGTCTTGTGGATCACCCGGCCGACGATGTCGGTCAGGGTGAACTGACCGGGCGCGGCCTGCGCGCGCTTGAGCGCGAAGGTGCGGACCATCGACAGCAGGAAATAGATGACGAGGCCCGAGGCGAGGGCGATGCCGATCTGGAGCCAGTGGTCGCTCACCCACTCGACGCTGGCGGTCCACCAATAGCGCAGGTCGTCGATCGGATTGTTCGCGGCCAAATGCAGGGCAAAGATCATGTCGGTCCTTCTCCGCATCGGGATAGGCCAAAAACCCGCACTCGCAACGCGAAAGATGGCGGGTCGCGGTCATGCGGGGATAAAGTGCGGCGGGGGCGGATGGTTCCGCACTGTCGGAGCGCGGTCACCCTTGATCGAAAAACCGCGTGTCCCCGCGAAGGCGGGGACCCGGAGCGGGAGAGCGCAAGGCCGCTCTGGGTCCCCGCCTTCGCGGGGACACATGTGATCGTGGTGTTTCGATGAAGGGCTAGGAAGCCACCGGATGCCGCGCCGGCACCTGCGCCGGGCGCGCGGTCAGCGGGCGCCAGCCGGCTTCGCGCTCGCGGCGGCGGACATAGGTGGAGAGGCCCATCTCCAGCGCCAGCATCATGTAGATGAAGGGCTGGAAGGCGATGCCGACGAACAGCGAGCCGACCATGTAGACGATATGGCCGTGCTGGAGCGCGGTGGCGAGCGGGGCGATCCACTGCTCCTCGGCGCGCCGCGTCCTGAGGTAGCGGCGGCGCAACCGCTCCATCTGCATGAGGCCGCCGATGTGCAGGATCAGCCACAGCGCGAGGCCGGGATAGCCCTGTTCGCCCAGCATCTCGAAATAGCTCGAATGATAGGCGCGCGATTGTTCGTCGTGGACCGCGGCTTCGGATTCCTGCGGCTTGTCGGGGTCGTATTTTCCGGTGCCGGTCGTCTCGACGCGCAGCCGGTTCTGGATATAGGCCTCGAAGCCGCCGCCGAACGGATTGTCCTTCGCATATTCCCAGGTCCACGCCCAGACGGCGACGCGGGTGGAGGCCGACTGGTCGGACTTGTAGCCCTGGATCGTTTCCATCCGCTCGGTGAAGCTCTGCGGCAGGAAGGGGATGGCGGCGACGGCGAGCAGCCCGGCGCCGGCGATATAGAGGAAGCGGTGCCTGACCGCGCGCAGCGACAGCACCGCGAGCACCGCGAGGCAGACGAGCCCGGTGCGCGCCTGTGTCCCCACCGGCAGCAGCATGCAGGCGAAGCAGAGCGCGAAGCAGAAGATCGACACGCGCCAGTCGGGCGGAAAGATGGTGCCGTGCCGACGATACCAGAGGATCAGCGGGATGATCGCGATGCCGACGGTGGACATGATCGACCCTTCGTAAAGGCCGAAATTTTCGTTGAGCAACAGCTGCAGCGAGCCATAGCCGCCGCCGCCCGCCGCGGTCTTGATCCCGCCCGCGATGGCGATCGACGCCGCCGAGAGCAGCATGATCAGGACCAGCGATTCGATGCGCAATTTGGTGCGCAAGGTCAGCGGCAGGAAAATCGCCCAGAGCAGCGCTTTCCACACCCAGCTCCATTTGTCCTGCGCCTCGATCGGAAAATCGGCGTGGATCGTCGTCATCCAGCAGTAAAGGAGCAGGGCGACGAGCAGCCATTGTCGCCCCGACCATCGGGTGTCGCGTTTGTCGTCGACCGCGAGCCAGCCCGCGACCGCTAGCCCGAAGACGAGCAGCGACACCGGGATCGAATTGAGCAGGAAATAGCTCAGCCGCTGCGGCGCGACGATGTCGATGTAGCAGAAGGCGAGGACGAATATGAACGGCCGGCGAAAGCCGAGGCCGACGAAGCCGGCGAGAAAGGCGACGAAGATCAGGTCACGCATCGCGCGGCGCCCCGTCTTCTGCGGCGGCGCTCTCTGCGTCGCGGCGGCGCTGCCACAGCATGCGCGGACTGACCTCCAGGTCGAGGTCGTCGCGATAGAGCAGGCGCCACAGCGCGAGCGCCATCAGCGCATGCGTCAAACCAATGGAGAAATTGTCGACCATCGGTCGCTGCGGCCTCGCTGTTGCGTTGGCCCCCGGCGGGGCTGATGCGGGCTTAGTCGATCGGGGTTGACGCGGCGTTAAGGCTTCCAGCCTATTGAAAGCGCGTCATGACTCGCATCCTCCATGTGCTCGACCACAGCCTGCCCGCGCACAGCGGCTATACCTTTCGCACCCGCGCGCTGATGAAGGCCCAGCTCGCGAAGGGCTGGCAGGTCGCGGGCGTCACCGGGGTGCGCCATCCCGAGCCAGTGTCGGCCAAGGGAGACGGTGCCGAGACGGTCGATGGCCTGACCTTCTATCGCACGCCGCCGATCGCGCCCGCGCGCTCGCCGATCCGCGAGTGGCGCGAGATCGGCGCGCTCGCGGCACGGATCGAGGCGCTGGTCGAAAGCTGGCGGCCCGACCTGCTCCACGCCCATTCGCCGGTGCTCGACGGGCTTGCGGCGCTGAGAGTCGGCAAGAGGCTCGGCATTCCGGTGCTGTACGAGATCCGCGCCTTTTGGGAGGATGCGGCGGTCGGCAACGGCACCGGGCGCGAAGGCAGCGCCAAATATTTCCTGACCCGCAAGCTCGAAACCCATGCAGTGAAGGCCGCCGACGCGGTGGCGGTGATCTGCGAGGGGCTGCGCGGCGACCTGATCGCGCGCGGGGTCGATCCGGGCAAGATCATCGTGTCGCCCAACGGCGTCGATCTCGACCTGTTCGGCGACCCGCCGCCGCGCGACGCGGGGCTCGCGCGCAGCCTGGGCCTCGGTGAAGGCGATGCGGTGATCGGCTTCATCGGCAGTTTCTATGATTATGAGGGCATCGACGACCTGATCGCCGCCATGCCCGCGCTGGTCGCGGCGCAGCCCGGCGCGCGATTGCTGCTCGTCGGCGGCGGACCGATGGAGGCGGTGCTGAAGGCACAGGCGGCGGCCTCGCCCGCCGCGGACCGTGTCCATTTCGTCGGCCGGGTGCCGCACGGCGAGGTCGAGCGTTATTATTCGCTGATCGATATCCTCGCCTATCCGCGCAAGAAGATGCGGCTGACCGACCTTGTCACGCCGCTCAAGCCGCTCGAGGCGATGGCGCAGGGCAAGCTGGTCGCCGCGTCCGACGTCGGAGGGCATCGCGAACTGATCGAGGACGGGGTGACCGGCACGCTGTTCGCGCCCGACGATCCGGCGGCGATCGCCTCGGCGCTTGGCGGCCTGCTCGATGCGCGCGGCCTGTGGGACGAACGGCGGCGCACCGCGCGGCTTTTCGTTGAAGCGCATCGTAACTGGTCGTCAAACATTCTACGTTACGAACCCGTTTACCAGCGGCTGCTGCGCGGCGATTCCGCATCGCTCGCGGCGTGACGCGACAGGCTTTGGAATGATGATGGACGAGGAACGCGACAATCCGGTGCGGGACAGGCGGGTGCAAGACAGGCTGGCGGCGCTGTGGCGCGCGCTGCGCCCCGCCTTGCCCGCGACGATCGGCGCCGCGGCGCTGACCTTCCTCTTCGTCGCGGTGATGCCGCTCGCCTGGGTCGCGACGATCGGCTGGCAGCTCTATCTCGACCGCCTGTCGGACCTGTTCGTGCCGCCCGTCGGCAACGGCGGCCGGCTTGCGCTGGCGGTCGGCATGGCGGCCATCGCCGCGCTGCTCGCCGGCTTCGTCGCGCTGCTGCTCGCGAAGCCCGCGTCCGGCGCGCCCGGCGCCTTCCGCCGCCGCCGTGCCGACATGCACCCCGACGACACGCTGCGCCCGCCGATCCGCGCGGGCCGCGACCTGCCCGAAGGCGGGCTCGGTCCGCTCGTCCCGCCGGTCGCCGATCAGGATGTGCTGGACCTCGATCCGGCCGCGCCGGACAAGGACGAACTGGTCCTCGCCGACCTCGCGCCCGTCGATTATGACGAGAATGGCGAGGGCGCGCCGTGGCTCCAGCCCGCCGAGCTGGCGGGTCCGGCCTCGCCCGG
>CALMYE010000135.1 GCA_937873425.1 uncultured Sphingopyxis sp.
TCGATCGTGTTGTCGATCCAGAACAGCGGCGCGATCTCGACGATGCCGCCGATGGAAACGGCGATCAGCGCGAAGAAGCCGAGCAGGCTGACGTTGCGTTCCAGTCTCTTGTGGCTGAAGCGCTTTTCGGCATTTTCCTTGGCCATGTCCTGGCTCCTCATTCGGCGGGCTGCGGCGCGAGCGGACGGTCCGCTTCGGCATTGTGGGGCGTTTCGGTCATCGGCTTTTCGGTGCGGACCCGGCCGGCCAGCGTCGCCCAGACGTTGACGATCATGATGAGGAAGCCGGCGAGGTAGAGCGCACCCCCGGCGGCGCGGATCAGATACATCGGGAACATGGCGCTGACGCTCTCGGCAAAGCTGTAGACGAGGTATCCGTCCGCCCCATATTCGCGCCACATCAGCCCCTGCATGATGCCCGCGACCCACATCGACGCGGCGTAGAAGACGATCCCCAGCGTCGCGAGCCAGAAGTGCCAGTTGACCATGCGCAGGCTGTAGAGCCGCTGGCGGCCCCACAGGCGCGGCACGAGATAATAGACGCAGGCGAAGGTGATCATGCCGTTCCAGCCGAGCGCGCCCGAATGGACGTGGCCGATGGTCCAGTCGGTGTAATGCGACATGGAATTGACCCACTTGATCGACATCATCGGGCCTTCGAAGGTGCTCATGCCGTAGAAGGCGAGCGCCATCACCATCATGCGGATGATCGGGTCGGTGCGGATCTTGTCCCACGCGCCGTTCAGCGTCATCAGCCCGTTGATCATGCCGCCCCAGCTCGGCATCCACAGCATGATCGAAAAGACCATGCCCAGCGTCTGCGCCCAGTCGGGCAGCGCGGTGTAATGGAGGTGGTGCGGACCCGCCCAGATGTAGAGGAAGATCAGCGACCAGAAGTGGATGATCGACAGGCGATAGGAATAGACCGGCCGTTCGGCCTGCTTCGGCACGAAATAATACATCATCGCGAGGAAGCCGGCGGTCAGGAAGAATCCGACCGCATTATGGCCGTACCACCATTGGGTCAGCGCATCCTGCACGCCCGCGAAGGCGATATAGCTTTTCGAGCCGAAGAGGCTGGCCGGGATCGTCAGATTGTTGACGACGTGCAGCATCGCGATGGTGATGATGAACGCCAGATAGAACCAGTTGGCGACATAGATATGCGGTTCGCGGCGCTTGACGATGGTGCCGACGAACACGGCCAGATAGGCGACCCAGACGATGGTCAGCCACAGGTCGACATACCATTCGGGCTCGGCATATTCCTTGCTCTGCGTGACGCCGAGCAGATAGCCGGTCGCCGCGAGCACGATGAACAGCTGATAGCCCCAGAAGACGAAGCGCGCGAGCTTCGGAAAGGCGAGCCGCGCGCGGCAGGTGCGCTGCACGACGTAGAAGCTGGTCGCGATCAGCGCATTGCCGCCGAAGGCGAAGATCACCGCCGAGGTATGCAGCGGCCGCAGGCGTCCGAAGGTCGTATATTCGAGATTGAGGTTCAGCGCCGGAAAGGCGAGCTGGAGCGCGATGTAGAGCCCCGCCGCCATGCCGGCGAACCCCCAGAAGAGCGTCGCGATGACGCCCCAGCGGATCGGATCGTCGTCATAGACGCCCTGGTCGGGCGGCATTTTCAGGATGCCGCGCGCCATTCCAGCATAATCCGCGCGCGAGACGGTCGCCCACAGCAGGATCAGGCAGGTGATCGCGACGATCCCCATATGCACCGCAAAGGGCGCATCGACCGCCAACACTGCCGCGATCAGCGCGACAAGCGCCAGGCCGAGCCAGCCGCCCGCTCTCAAGACCAGACCATCCATGTGCTTCGTCCCCATAGGGCGCGGCCCGACGGCCACGCGATTCCGGACGGCTCATGGGCGCGGTGCGCCGCCGAAACATTGATCGGGATCAAGGAAAATATTGCGCCGCATCAATGCGGCTCCGGCGCACGCGGCGCAGGGACGGCCCGTCAACGCAAGGAGCAACGACAATGAAAAGCAGATATCTCGCTCTCTCCGTCCTCGCGGCCGCGCTGGTGCTGCCCGGACAGGCCGCGGCGAAGAGCGGCGAAGTCCAGTTCAAGCTGCTCGGCACCTGGGTCGCGCCCGACGGCAAGATCAAGGATGTCGAGCTCGACGCCATCGGCCTGCCCGCCGGGACGCAGGCGAAGGCCAATGACAATGTCACGCCGACCGTCGCGATCGAATATTTCGTCGCCGACAATGTCTCGATCGAGACGATCGCCGGGGTGACCCGGCATGACGTCGACGGTCGCGGCGCGCTGGCCGGGGCGGAGCTGGTCGCGGACGCGAAGATCGTCCCCGCGACCCTGACGGTCAAATATCATTTCGGCACGGACGGCGGCGTGAGGCCCTATGTCGGCGCCGGTCCCAGCTATTTCATCTTCATCGACGAAAAGCCGGGCGCGACGACCCGCGCGCTCGGCGCGACGCGGCAGAAGATGAGCGACACGCTCGGCTTCGCGCTGCAGGCGGGCATCGATGTGCCGGTGGGTGACAAGGGCCTGTCGGTCACGCTCGACGCCAAGCGCTATTTCCTGCGCCCGACCGCGCGCTGGTTCGCCGGCGGCACCGAGGTGCTGCGCACGAAGCACCGGCTCGATCCGTGGGTGATCAGCGCCGGTGTCGGCTTCCGCTTCTAGCCATCCCCCGACTGGCGCCGATGGCTCGTCAGCCTGCCATATCCTCCATCGCCGCGCGGTCGTTGATGACGATCTCGCGGCGGGACGGCAGGTCGACGATGCCGTCGGCGCGCATTTTGGTGAGCTGGCGGCTCGTCGTCTCGATCGTCAGGCCCAATATGTCGGCGATCTGCTGACGCCCGAAGGGCAGCTCGAAGGCCCAGCGCGCGCCCGACTGGCACCCCTGCCCCGACAGGCGCTCCGACATTTCGAGCAGGAAGGAGGCGACCTTTTCCGACGCCGACTTGCGGCCGAGCAGCATCATCCAGTGCCGCGCCCGGTCGAGTTCGTCGAGCGTGCGGCGCAGCAGCTTCTGCTGCAGGTCGGGATGGTTGCTGGCGAATTCGTCGAAGCTGTTGCGGTTGAAGATGCAGACCTCGGCATCGGTCATCGCGGTGACGCTATAGGGGCTTTCCTTGCCGAACGGTCGGCCGATGAAGTCCGAGGGAAAGACGATGCCGACGATCTGCTCGCGCCCGTCGGCGGCCGCGACAACCAGCTTCAGTACGCCTTCGAGCACATTGGCAACGACGGGCGCATCGTCGCCCTCCCACAGCAAGGTATGCCCCGCCTTGACGCGCTGGCGCCGTCCCATCCGGCCGAGCAGCAAAAGCTCGTCGGGATCGAGGCTCGCGCAGATCGCGCGGTTGCGGACGACACAGGCGGAACAGTCGGTCACCCCCCGTCCCTAGCCCAGCGATACGGCGGGAGGCAAGCGACGGTCAGGCAGGGTGCGCGGCAAGGCGATCGTCGAACCCTCCACGACGGCGCCCACCCCGCCGCTCACCCCGATATGCCCGGCAGATCGAGGCCCTTGTCGCGCGCGCAGTCGATGGCGATGCCGTAGCCCGCATCGGCGTGGCGCATCACGCCCGTCGCGGGGTCGTTCCACAGCACGCGTTCGAGGCGCGCCGCCGCTTCCGCGGTCCCGTCGGCGACGATCACCATGCCGCTATGCTGCGAAAAGCCCATGCCGACGCCGCCGCCGTGGTGGAGCGACACCCAGGTCGCGCCCGACGCGGTGTTGAGCAACGCGTTGAGCAGCGGCCAGTCGCTGACCGCATCCGACCCGTCGCGCATCGCTTCGGTCTCGCGGTTGGGGGAGGCGACCGAGCCCGAATCGAGATGGTCGCGCCCGATCACGACCGGCGCCTTGAGTTCGCCGTTCGCCACCATCTCGTTGAACGCCAGCCCCAGCCGGTGCCGGTCGCCGAGCCCGACCCAGCAGATGCGCGCGGGCAGGCCCTGAAAGTGGATCTTCTCGCGCGCCATGTCGAGCCAGCGATGCAGGTGCGCATTGTCGGGCAGCAATTCCTTCACCTTCGCATCGGTGCGATAGATATCCTCGGGATCGCCCGACAGCGCCGCCCAGCGGAACGGCCCGACGCCCCGGCAGAAGAGCGGGCGGATATAGGCGGGGACGAAACCGGGGAAGTCGAACGCGTTTTCGACGCCCTCGTCCTTCGCGACCTGGCGGATATTGTTGCCGTAGTCGGTAGTCGGCACGCCCGCGGCCTGGAAATCGAGCATCGCGCGGACATGCACCGCCATCGACGCCTTGGCGGCCTTCGCGACCGCGGCGGGGTCGCTCTCGCGCCTCTCGACCCACTCGGCGACGCTCCAGCCGATGGGCAGATAGCCGTTGACCGGGTCGTGCGCGCTCGTCTGGTCGGTGAGCAGGTCGGGGCGGATGCCCCGCGCGAACAATTCGGGCAGGATTTCGGCGGCATTGCCGAGCAGCCCGACCGACACCGGCTTTTTCTCCGCACGGCTCTTTTCGATAATCGCCATCGCTTCCTCGATGGTCTGCGCGGCAACGTCGAGATAGCCGGTGCGCAGGCGCATCTCGATCCGGCTCGGCTGGCATTCGATCGCGAGGCAGGAGGCGCCCGCCATCACCGCCGCGAGCGGCTGCGCGCCGCCCATACCGCCGAGGCCCGCCGTCAGCAGCCAGCGGCCCGACAGGTCGCCACCATAATGCTGGCGCCCCATTTCGACGAAGGTCTCGTAAGTGCCCTGCACGATGCCCTGCGTGCCGATATAGATCCACGACCCCGCCGTCATCTGCCCGTACATGGCGAGCCCGCGCTTATCGAGTTCGTTGAAATGGTCCCAGTTCGCCCAATGCGGCACGAGGTTGCTGTTGGCGATCAGCACGCGCGGCGCGTCGGCGTGGGTGGGGAACACGCCGACCGGCTTGCCCGACTGGACGAGCAAAGTCTGGTCGCCTTCCAGCCGCTTCAGCGTCTCGACGATCGTGTCATAGCTTTCCCAGTCGCGCGCGGCGCGGCCGATGCCGCCATAGACCACCAGTTCCTCGGGCCGCTCGGCAACATCGGGGTGGAGGTTGTTCATCAGCATGCGCAGCGGCGCCTCGGTCAGCCAGCTTTTCGCGTTGAGTGCGGTGCCGGTCGGCGCCTTGATGACGCGGCTGTTGTCGAGACGGGTCATGATTGTCCTTTCGCAAAGTCGAGTGTCGCGGCGATCGCGCGCCGCAGCACGGGCAGGATCGCGGGGTCGGGGTCGAGCGGGCTGGGCCAGTTGCTTTCGTCGGGCGCCGCGGGTTCGGCCATGTAGCCGCGCTGGGCGAGTTCCATCTGGATCGCGTGGACGCCCTGTTTGGGGCGGCCATAGTGGCGCGTCGTCCAGCCGCCCTTGAAGCGGCCGTTGACGACCAGATCGTTCCCCGGCGGAAGCCGGGGTCCAGTTTCGCCGCCGGATGATGGACCCCGGCTTTCGCCGGGGCGCAGACAGGCCGCGGCAACGGCGTCGGTCAGTTCCGCCGCGCAGGTCGCGCCATTGTTGGTGCCGATGTTGAACTGCGGCAGTTCGCCGTCGAACAGGCGCGGCACATGGCTGCGGATCGAATGGGCGTCGTAAAGCACCACGCGGCCATGCGTCGCGCGCAACCGTTCGAGTTCGCCTGCCAATGCCGCATGATAGGGGCGGTGCCAGTGATCGAGGCGCCGCCCAACCTCCGCCGCGTCCGGGCCGCCACCGCGATAGAGCGGCTCGCCGTCGAAGCTGGTCGTCGGGCAGAGTTCGGTCGTCGCCTGCCCCGGATAGAGCGAGGCGCCCGACGGGTCGCGGTTCATGTCGATGACGCTGCGCGAGATATCGGTCGCCACCGTCGTCGCGCCGAGATCGCGAACGAAAGCGTAAAGTTCGGCGATCCACCAGTCGGTGTCGACCCGCGCGAGCCAGGGCGAGACGAAATGATCGTCCAGCCCCGCCAGATCGGTGCCGCCGTGCGGAAAGGCGACGACCAGCGGCACATCGCCGCGATGGACGTGCAGCCAGTCCATCAGCCGACGCCCGGCAGCGCCAGACCCGCCGCACCGGCGACCGCGCCGCCGCGCACCAGCGCGTTCGCTGCCTCCATGTCGGGGTGGAAATGCCGGTCATGGTCGAGCATCGGCACCTCGGCACGCAGCAGCGTGCGGACGCGCTCCAGCGCTTGCGAAGAGGTCAGCCCGGTGTGAAAATCACACCCCTGCGCCGCCGCGAGCAGTTCGATACCGATCACCGCGCGCGCATTTTCCGCCATGTCGAGCAGGCGCCGCGCGCCGTGCGCCGCCATCGACACATGATCCTCCTGATTGGCGGAGGTCGGGATCGAATCGACGCTGGCGGGATAGGCGCGCTGCTTGTTCTCGCTGACCAGCGCGG
>CALMYE010000136.1 GCA_937873425.1 uncultured Sphingopyxis sp.
GGTGCGTCTGGACGATGCAGGCGTCGGGAAAGGCGGTCAGCAGCGCGTCGATGCCAAAGACATGGCTGGGATTCTTGAGCAGCCAGCGCCGCCGGTCGCCGAGCCCGACGAGCTTCAGCACCTCCTTGTAGCGCAGGAAGGACGGCGTCTCGTCGGCGCGGCGGAACCAGGCGTCATAGGCAGGCGCGTCGATGTTCGAGGCGAACCAGTTGCATAGGAAGCTCTGCGCCATCGGCATCAGGCACTCGTCGACTTCGCCTGCCTCGGTCGAATGGGCGGCCATGATCTCGGGCGCGAGCCGGCGCATCGCCGCGATGCGCTCGACGCTCGCGCGATAGGCAGGATGCGCGCGCCATTGGTCGCGCGGCGGGCGGACCATCGGATTGGCGGTCAGCCAGCGCTCGAACCCCTGGAACTGCGGATCGACGCTCAGCAACTGATGCAAGGCGGTGGTGCCGGTGCGCGGCAGGCCGATGACGATCAGCGGCCGCTCGATGCGCTCGGCAGCATAGACGGGGTTGGCATCCCATCCCGCCTGCGTCACCAGCCGCCCCGCGAGCGCGCCGGTGATGACGCCGGTCGCCGACGCCTCGGCGGCGGGCCCCGCCGGGGGATGGGCGTCGATCGCATTGAGCAGGACGCGCATCCCTTCATGATAGGCGGTGTCGCCGAAATCATCGTGGCCCGTCGCCGCGATCGCGCCCTCGTGCAGCGCGTCGAAGCGGTCCCGCCAGCGCGTCATCGGCCGAGCCACGGATCGATCAGCAGCTTGCCGCCGCCCCCGGTGCCGGCGCGGAGACGCTCGAAGGCGGCGGGCGCCTCGGCGAGCGACACGGTGTCGGTCACCATCGCCCGCGCGCGGTCGCCGTCGGCGTCGAGCGCGGCGGCGCATTCGGCATAGTCCTCGCGTGTGTAGATCAGCGAGAAGCGGACATTGACGTCCTTCATCAGCGCCATGCCCGGCACGAACTGGTCGGGCACCATGCAGAAGCCGAGGGAGACGACCCGGCCCTGCGGCCGGACGAGGGCGATCGAGCGGGCGATGGTGCCGGGGACGCCCGCGCATTCGAAAACGATGTCGGGCGAGCCGCCGAGCGCGGCGACGATGTCCTGCTGCGCCGTCTCGCTTTCGAGGATGAAGGTCTCGGCCCCCATCGCCTCGGCAAGCGGGCGGCGGCGGTCGCTGCTGGCGAGCAGGGCGACTGCCCGCACCCCGGCGCGTCGCAGCCAGAAGAGGACGGCGAGCCCGATCGGGCCGGGGCCGATGATCAGCGCGCGGTCGGTCGGCTTCGGGTCGGCGAGCCGCACCGCCCGCCGCCCGACGGCAAAAGGCTCGACCAGCGCGCCGTCGGCGAGCGACAGCGTCTGCGGCAGGATCGTCGCGCCGCGCTCGCTGACCCGCGCGTAATCGGCAAGGCCGCCGCCGTATCCGGTCCAGCGCGAGCAGAGCACGTCGATGCCGGTGCGGCACGCGTCGCAGTCGCCGCAGCCGACGACCGGCAGCGCGGCGATCCGGTCGCCGCGTTTCAGCCGCTCCACGCCGCGACCGACCGCGACGACCTCACCCGCATATTCGTGACCGAGCTGCGCACCGGTGGGCAGGGTATAGCCGTGGCCGCTCGTCGAATGGAGGTCGGTGCCGCACACGCCGCAGCGCGCGACGCGAATGACGACCTCGCCGTCGCGCGGTTCGGGATCGGGCAGATCCTCGATGGCAAGCGGTTCGCCGACCGCCTTG
This sequence comes from uncultured Sphingopyxis sp., assembly GCA_937873425.1. Lineage (GTDB taxonomy): Bacteria > Pseudomonadota > Alphaproteobacteria > Sphingomonadales > Sphingomonadaceae > Sphingopyxis. The sequence goes on from CALMYE010000136.1 coordinate 1,739, forward strand.
AACAATGCTGCTTTCACTTCTCTCTCCCGACTCCGTCTTTTCCTGTATATGATTGCGGAAAGGGACGTGGCGATATTCCCAAATGGGAAGGGCGGAGAGGATGCTGGACGAGGATTTCGAAGCCCTGCTGCTGTCGGTCCAGTCGGGGCCGCTGGAGGACCCGCCCTGGGCGGGCTTCGTCGCGCGGCTGCGCGCCCGTCTGGGCGGTAATTTCGCCAATCTGATCTTCCGCCGCGCCGGCTCCGACCCCGCCAGCGGGATCGAGGTCCACGACGCGCTCGCACCGCCCGGCTGGCTGTGGGACCGCTATCGCGACCGCTTCGCCGAGCGCGACCCCATCCCCTATTTCGCGATGCGGCCGGGGCGCGTCTATGCCTATGAGGAGCTCGACGGCATCTCCGCCCTGCCGCGCGACGATTTCCGCGAGGATTTCCTGCGCGCCGCCGATTTCGAGCATTTCCTGATCTTCCGCGTCGCCGAGCCCGGCGGCTGCAACATCTGGGTGACGGTGACGCGCGCCGCCGCCGAGCCCGCTTTCGACGCCGCCGACCGGGAGCTCTGCGCCCCGATCTCGCGTGCGCTCGTGCCCGCGCTCGCCTGTTATGCGGCGCTGCTCGCGCGCGCGACCGAGACGCAAATCTATCGCCGCGCTGCCGATTTGCTCTCCTTCGGCGTCGTCACGCTCGATGCCGAGGGGCGCATCACCGGCATCGACGCCGCCGCGCGGCGCTGGATCGACGGTGCGGGCGGGCTCGTCGTGCGCGGCGATCGGCTGCTGGCGAGCGAAAGGCGGATCGACCTGCCGGCGCGCGTCGCCGCGGCGGTCGCGTCGGGGGAGGCGGAGGCGATCCATCTCGGCGACGCCGACGGGATCGATCTGCTGCTCGTGCCGCTCGCGGCGCGCGCCGACGCCGGGCCGCGCGCGGTGCGGCTGATGCTCTATCTGTCGGGGCGGCGGGCGCCGCAGCGCGACTATTCGGCGCATGTCGCGGCGCTGTTCGGGCTCAGCGACACGCAGGCGCGCCTCGCGATGCTGCTCGCCAACGGCTTCACCCTCGCCGAGGCGGCGGCCGAGATCGGCATCACCGAACAGACGGCGCGGACCTATTCCAAGGACATCTACGCCCGCACCGGCACCGCGCGGCAGGGCGAGCTGATCCAGCGGATATTGACCAGCGTCGCGGTTCTCGACTGACCGTGCGAAAAGCGCTTGCCAAAATTATAGAGCTATATTAGTAATACGATTGTTGGTTCATCCGAGCCTCCTACAGGGCAACTCCAATCGAGCCGGTCTTTCGGGGCCGGCTCGTTTTTTATGCCCCGCGCGGCCGGTCGTGGAATGTCTGGCGCCGCGCCGCCGCATCGCGGTCAAAGCCGGCGTTGCGCATGATCTCGTGATCGATTCCTTCGGACAGGCGCATGCCGTCGGTGGCGTAGATCAGCCGCTTGTTCTCGGCATTGCTGTGCCAGCTGTTGGCGAGGATCATCTCCGCATATTCGCCGATCGCCGTTTCGAGCCCGCCCGCCGCGACGCACTGGTTGACCAGTCCCATCGCCGCCGCCTCTGCCGCATCGAAAGGACGGCAGGTGATCATCATCTCCAGCGCCTTGGCGGCGCCGACGCGGCGCGGTAGCCGCTGCGACATGCCCCAGCCGGGGACGAGGCCCCATTTGCCGTGGGTATCGGCGAAACGCGCGGTTTCGTCACAGAGGATGAAATCGGCCGACAGCGCGAGTTCGAGCCCGCCGGTGAAGCAAATGCCCTGCACCGCGGCGATCACCGGCTGGCGCAGCTTCGTCAGCAACTCGAGCGTCTGCACCTCGCGCCGCAGCCAGCCGAGCGCGTCGGCGTGCGGCTTTTCCGACAAATCGTGCCCGGCACAGAAATGCTCGCCTGCGCCGCGCAGGACGATCAGGCCAATGCCGCGGTCCTCCTGAAGGTCGAGCAGATGCCGGCGCAGCGTGCGGAACAGCTCGCGGTTGATCGCGTTGCGCTTTTCGGCGCGGTTGAGCGTCAGCGTTGCGACGCCCCCGGCGTCGTTGCGCAGGACGAGATCGCTCGTCGGTTCTTCCCCCATCACAGCGCCTCCGGCTCGGCGAGTGCCCGGCCGATCGCGCGGACGAAGCGGGCGGCGTCGGCGCCGTTGATGACGCGGTGATCATAGCTCAGCGACAGCGGCATCATCAGGCGCGGCTGGAAGGCGGCGCCGTCCCACACCGGCTGCATCCGCGACGGGGTGACGGCGAGGATCGCGACCTCGGGCTGGTTGATGATCGGGGTGAAGCCGGTGCCGCCGATCCCGCCGAGCGAGGTGATCGTCATGCAGCCGCCCGACATGGCGCTCATCGGCAGCCCCTTGTCGCGCGCCTGCGCGCTGAAATCGGCGAGTTCAGCGGCGAGCGTCGCGACATCCTTCCGGTCGGCGTCGCGCAGCACCGGGACGAGCAGCCCCAGCGGCCCGTCGACGGCGATGCCGATATGGCAATATTTCTTGAGGATCAGTGTCTTACCGTCCTCGGACAGCGAGGCGTTGAACTGCGGAAATTCGGCCATCGCCTGCGCCAGCGCCTTGATCAGGAAGATCAACGGCGAAATCTTGACCGGACCGGTCAGCGTCCTGCGATGCGTGTCGAGCGCCGTGACGTCGACATCGTCATGATGGGTGACGTGCGGAATCTGCGTCCAGCTCTGCGTCAGGCGTCGCGCGACGACGCGCTGGAAATTGCTCGTCGGCACCGTCTCGACGGCGCCGAATGGCGCGAACTGGGCTTCGGGGGACGTGTCGGTCATTATATCCTCTCACTGGCTTGCGTCTTGATCGCGGGCGCCGCCGCGCCCACCAAGGACGGGCGAAGCGGACTCCGCTCTTGCACGAATATATCATAATCATATAGACCTTAATGCAAGAGAGATACGCTCATATGGCGAGGACCATGACGGAAGAGGAATATGCGGCGCTCGGACTCCAGGCGCCTTCGGCCCGAATCGACCCTCCCGGCGCGCCGCGCGATGTCGCGGGCCTGATCGCGCGCGCCGCGGCGCAGTGTCCCGACGACGAGGCGCTTGTCGATTCGCGGGGCAGCTACAGTTTCCGCGAACTGGACGCAGCGGTGACGGCGGTCGCCTCGCTGTTCGACGGCGCGGGCATCGGCGCGGGCGACCGGGTCGCGGCGTCGCTCGGCAATGAGAATGTGCTGGTGATCGCATTTTTCGCGGCGATGCGGCTGGGCGCGGTATGGGTGGGGATCAACAAGATCCTGCCCGAGGGCGACAAGCGCTACATTCTCGCGCACAGTGGCGCGAAGCTGTTGCTCACCGACAGCAGCCTTGCGGAGCAGGTGGAAGGACTGCGCGGCGACATACCCGACCTCGCGCATGTCTGGCTCCTCGATGCCGAGGGGCAGGATGGCGGCTGGAACGCGGCACTGGCCGATGCGGCGAACGCCGTCGCGCCCACGCCCGAGATCGACCCCTTCGCCCCCGCCGCAATCATGTACACCAGCGGCACGACCGGCGTGCCTAAGGGCGTCGTCCACAGCCAGCACAATATGATCGTGGTTCCCGCCGCCGCCTTCGCCCACGGCCTGATGACGCCGGAGGCGCGGCGCGGGTCGGCGCTGCCGCTGACGATCACCAATGTGATGATCCTGGGGCCGGTGTCGGCCTTCCTCGCCTGCAAACCCTTTCTCTTCGCGCCGTCGATCAAGATCGAGCCGCTGATCGAATGGATCGCGGCGCAGCGCATCGGCCAGGTCGCTTTCGTGCCGACGATGATCTACGACCTGCTCCAGGCCGGCCTCGACCTGCCCGGGCATTTCCGCATGGCGTCGGGCGGCGCGCCGCTGCCGCACGCGGTCCGCGAAGCCTTTTTCAAGCGCTACGGCTATCACGTCTCGCCCTCCTACGGGCTGACCGAGGCGCCGACCGTCGTCGCGCACAGCTTCGACGCCGTGCCGCCCGAAGGTGCGAGCGGCCATGCGCTGCCGCATCTGGAAATCTCGATCCGCGACGCCGACGGGAACCCGATCCCCGCCGGCACCGTCGGCGAAGTCTGCTTTCGGGCGACGCAGACGGGCGACTGGGCGAACGTCTACACCCCGCCGCTCGGCTATTGGCGCGAGGGGGAAAAGACCGCGGCGCTGCTGCGCGGCGGGGTCGTCCATTCGGGCGATCACGGCAGTCTCGACGCCGACGGCTGGCTGACCATCGCCGACCGCAGCTCCGAACTGATCCTGCGCGGCGGGTCGAACGTCTATCCGGCGGAGATCGAGCGCGTCCTCCACGCGCACGACGACGTGGCCGACTGCGCGGTGGTCGGCAAACCCGACCTGCGCATGGGGATGCTCACCGTCGCCTGCGTCCAGCCCGCGCGCGCGGGGATCGACCTTGCGGTGCTGGAGGCCGAACTGGTGGCGCTCTGCCGCGACAAGCTCACGCGCTACAAGGTGCCGGACGAATGGCGCTTCCTCGACGCCTTCCCGCGCAACGCGATGGGCAAGGTGGTGAAACCCAAGCTGCGCGAACTGGTCGCGCCTGCCGATTGACGCCTGCGGCCGGCCCAAAAGAGAAAAGGACAGAGGATGCCTCAGCCCACACGCTTCCATCGCCGGCTGGACGGCTGGCGCGCGATCGTCACCGGCGCGGGGACGCTCGGCGACGGCGTCGGCACCGGCAAGGCGATCGCCGCGCTGTTCGCCGCCGAGGGCGCACGCGTCGCACTGCTCGACCTCGAGGCCGAGCGTGCCGAAGCGACGCTGACGCTGGTGCGCGAGCTCGGCGGCGAAGGACGGGTTTTCGCGGGCGATGCCGCCGACCCCGCGGGCGCCGCGCGCATGGCCGCTGAAAGCCTCGAATGGCTGGGCGGGCTCGACGTGCTCGTCAACAATATCGGCATCGGCGCCGGGGCGGGTCAGCTGCATCAGGTCGCGGAGGCCGACATCGACCGCGTGCTGTCGGTCAATCTCGGCACCATCTACAATATGTGCCGCCACGCCATTCCCGCGCTGCTGGCGGGGCAGGGGAAGGCGATCGTCAACATCTCCTCGGTCGCGGGCATCCGCGCGCACGGCAACGCCGCCTATGGTCCCAGCAAGGCCGCGGTGCAGCAACTCACCGCCGAACTCGCCGTGATGTACGGCCGCGACGGCATCCGCGCCAATTGCGTCGCGCCGGGCCATATCGTCACCCCGATGGTGGCTGCGCATCTGGAGGGCGAGCGCCGCCGCGTCCGCAGCGCCATCGCGCCGCTCGGCGTCGAGGGCGACGCATGGGACATCGCGCAGGCCGCGCTGTTCCTCGCCGGTCCCGAAAGCCGCTTCGTCACCGGCGTGACGCTGCCGGTCGACGGCGGAGTGACGCAGGTCGGGCCGCTCGCGGCCTATGAACGGATCAGCGGCGAATGAGCGGCGCCTATGCGTCGGCGCTGACCGGTTTCGCCGCGCCGCTTGCGGCCGAAGCCCTGCTGGCCGAGGCCGAAGCCCGCACCGGCCTGTCGGACTGGGGCGGCAAGCGCTGGAACGAGGACCGGTTTCGCTACGACCTCGCTATCCTCTGCGACGAGATCGAGGCGAAGGCCAGGCTCACCGCGACCGGGCGCAGCCGCGCGCACAGCCGCCTGATCACCATGCTCGTCTCGCGCCTGCGCTATCTCGATGCGCGCAAGGCGGCGGGCGCCGATGCCGAGCGGATCGCCGCGCCGCTGATCGGATCGGGCATGCCGCGCGCGGGCACCACCTTCCTCCACGGTCTGTTTGCGCAGGACCCCGCCAACCGCGCCGTGCCCGCGTGGGAAGCCGCGATCCCCGCGCCGCTGGGCGACGGCGGCGACCGCGCGGCGCTCTATGCCGACATCCTCGCCTTTCAGGGCATGACTGCGCCCGACGTCACCGCGATCCATCCCTTCGGGTCGGACCTGCCCGAAGAATGCATCTTCCTCCAGGAAGGCAATATCGGCAGTCTCTACGGCGTCTATTGGAGCGTCCCCGATTATCAGGCCGCTATCGCCGACAAGCTGTCCTCGGCCTTCGCCTGGCAGATCGGCGTCATGCAATATCTGCAGGCCGACGCGCCTGCGCGTCGCTGGGCGCTCAAGGGGCCGGGGCATCTGTTCGGCTGGCGCGAGTTGCTCATCGCCTTTCCCGACGCGCGCCTCTATGTGAACCACCGCGATCCGGGCAAGGTCATCCCCTCGATCGCCAGCCTGTTCGCCAAGCTGCGCTCGCTCTTCTCCGACGAAGCGGTCGATCCCGCGGCGATCGGCGCGCAGCAGCTCGCGGCGTGGCAATATGCGACAGGCGAATATGCCGCATGGCGCGATTGCGAAGGCGCCGATGCGTGCGTGAGCGACGTGCTGTTCACCGATCTCGTCACCGATCCGCTCGAAACTGTCGCGCGCGTTTATGACGAGCTGGACCTGTCGCTCACCGCCGTGGCGCGCGAGGCGATGGCGCGGCATCTGGAAAGCGACCACCACGCCTCGGCACCGAAGCGCGCCTACACGCTCGCCGAATATGGCCTCGACGAGGCGGCGATCGAGGCCGCCTTCGCCCCCTATATCGAACGCTTCGCCATCGAACGGGAGACACGCCGATGACCAATCCGATCGCCAATCCCGGCCAGTTCGCCGCCGAGGCCGATGTCCGCGCGATGCTTGGCGATGACCGCGTCGTCGCGGCGCGGACGCAGATCGAGATGCTGTTCGCGCGCGGCTATGGCGACCGCATCCCGGCCGAATCGCGCCCGCTGCTCGGCGCCTTCTGCGAGGAATATCTGAACAACTGGCTGTTCAAGGCCGCCGCCTCGGACGCCCAGCACCCCCGCTTCGTGCGCGATTTCATGCCGGCCTACAGCTGGTTCGGCAACGAGGTGCCGGGCGCGCGCACCGGCGGGGACAATCCCGACAATTGCTATCGGCTGGCGGGGATCGAGCATGGCACCCGCTATCGCGTGACCGGGCGTATCCTCGACGCGAAGCCCGCCAACATCTCCTTCACCCTCACCGCCAATTACGGCACGTCGCAGACGATCCAGACGATCGAGGACCATGAACTGGAACTGGCGGACGACGGCAGCTTCGAGCTGTGGATCGACGACGGCACCGGCATGGCGGGAAAGAACCGGCTGGTGACCCGGCCCGGCGTCAAATTCCTGTTCGTGCGCGATTCGATCATGGACTGGGCGAGCGAAACGCCGCTGGAGCTTTCGATCGAGCGGCTGGGCGACGCGAGGGCCGCGCCGATCGGCATCGACGAAATGGCGGCGCGTGCGGTGCAACATGCGCTCGGCGACCTCTATCTCTATTTCTGGTTCCAGAATGTGTGGAGCGGGCTGACGCCCAACAGCATCACCCCGCCGCAGTCCTTTCGCGGCGCGGGCGGCGGGCTGGTGACGCAGGGGATTTCGAACGGTAGCTACCGGCTCGGCCCCGACGATGCCGCGATCCTCGAATATGACCCGGCGGGCGCGGGCTATGCCGCGGTGCAGCTCACCGAATGGCTCTATCGCTCGCGCGACTATCACCGCATCCAGTCGAGCCTGACCGCCGCCCAGTCCGCCATCGACGGCGACGGGCGCATCCGCCTCGTCATCGCGCGGCGCGACCCCGGCGTGTGGAACTGGCTCGACACCGGGGGGCAGGAACATGTCTTCTCGATCCTGCGCTGGCAGCGGATGCGCGCGGATGGCCCGCCGATCTCGTCGAGCCTGACGCTGACCACCATCGACGCGCTGAAAAGCACGCTTCCTGCCGACACGCGCTGGGTCGATGCGGATGAACGCGCGGCACAGCTGAGTGCGCGGTTGGCTGCCTATGCACGCCGGATCAGTTGAGCCGATGACAGAGCGCAGGGCGCCGCTGCTTTCCCTGCGCGCGGGCGCGGGCGATGTCGGCTGTGCCGCCAGCATTCCCGAACCTCTGTGCGTCGGTCCGCCGGGGCGCCAGTTCCTGTTCGGCGGCATAGCCCTCGCCGCCGCGATCGAGGCACTGGAGCGGCGCACTGGTTTGCCGGCGATCTTCGCCTCGCTGCAGTTCCTGGCACAGGCGCGGCCGGGCAACCGGCTGCGTTTCGACACCGAACTTGCTGCCGACGGCCGTTCGACGCGGCAGTGCCGGGTGACGGGCTGGCGCGGCGAGACGATGTTCGTGCAAGGACATGGCGCCTGTGGTCGTCGTGATGATCCGGCCTTGCATCAGGGTGCGCCGATGCCTGTGGTGCCGGCGCCGGAGCAATGTCCCGAACGCTCGGTCGCGCGGCTTTTGTCGTCGAACCTCAACGCGCTGCTGGAATTTCGGCTTGCGGCAGGTGCGTTTCCCGACCGGGCGGACTGGACCGGGCAGGGCGGCGTCGACCTGCTGTGCTGGGTCCGCGCCCGCGACGGCGCGCCGCTTGATCGGAGACGGCTCGCGGTCATCGGCGATTGCGCCGCGCTGGCGCTAGCGGGCGCGCTCGGCCGGCCGGCGAGCGGCAGCAGCCTCGACAATATGATCCGCTTCACCGCCGAGCCGAAAGGGAAATGGACGCTCGCGCAGATGCGCGTCGAGGGCGTCGGGGCCGGTATCGCGCATGTCGCGACGCGGCTCTTTTCCGAGGAAGGCACCCTGCTGGCGCTCGCTGGCCAGTCGATGCTGCTGCGAAACGGAGGGACGGGGTAAGGGGGCTTGCCAACGCTCAAAACAGTATACTAAATAAGCGAGCAAGAGTCGAAAATGAGAGAGGATGGGCCATGACCGACGCACCGAAGAGCCACCTGCCGCTGCGCATCGAGGAAATCACCGCCGACTGGCTGACGTCGATCCTCGCCGAAAATTATCCGGGGACCGTCGTGACAGAGGCGCATGTCGGCACCGTCATTGCGGGAACGGCGACCAAGGTGCGATTGATGCTCGCCTATAACGACGCCGGGCATGCGCATCGCCTGCCGCCGACCATGTGGTTGAAGGGCGGTTTCATCCGCCACGCCTATACCTTCGACGAATCCTTCGTGAACGAGGCGAAATTCTTTGCCACCTGGGCGCCGGAAATGAACATCCACATCCCGCGCGCTTACTGGTCGGGCTGGCACGAAGGGGTGCAGGGGCTGGTACTGATGGAGGATCTCGCCGCGCGCAACATCAGCTTCGGCAATGCGACGCGGCTTATCACCATCGATCAGCAGGCGCAGACGCTCGACCTGCTCGCGCGCATGCACGCGCGCTGGTGGCAGTCGGGCGAACTCAAGGCGCTGCGCAACTTCTCGACCGTCTGGCAGGCCGCCGACCGCGTCGTGATGATGATGCTGGAACCCGAATATTTCGACGCCTGCATCAATCACCGCCGCTGCGCGGCCTATGTCGGCCCCTATCGCGACCGCGAGCGGATCATGGCGGGGCTGCGCACCCAGTGGAAGCGATCGCTCGAAATCCCCCAGGTCTTTTCGCACGGCGACGCGCATCTCGGGAACATGTTCTTCGAGACCGACGGGCGTCCCGGTTTCCTCGACTGGCAGGCGTGGCAGGAGGGGCCGTATATGCACGATGTCGCCTATTCGATCATCGGTAATCTGAAGGTCGAGGATCGGCGCGCGGCCGAGAAGGATCTGCTGGCAGGCTATCTGGAGGCGCTGAAATCCAACGGCGTCGCCAATCCGCCCAGCCGCGAGGAGGCGTGGGAGGCGTATCGCCGCCACGCGATGCACGGCTTCATGTGGCCTTTCACGCCGCTGGAGATGCAGCCGATCGAGATCGTCACCGCCGAGGGCGACTGCTTCGGCGCCGCGGTGTCCGACCTCGACACCTTCGGTGCGCTCGGCGTCTGACATGACGGAGGCGCGCACGCGGTTGTCGGCGGTCGCGGGATGCCGCTGTCCGCCGCGCTCGCCGCCGGTCACGGGACGGTCGAGGCCTTTCTGGAGGCCGAGCACGGCATCGACGCGCAGGCGCTCGGCCGGCTGCGGTCGCTGTTGCTCGAGCCCTGAACCGGCGTCAGCCGAGCGCGCGGCAGAGCAGGTCGACCTGCAACCGCGCCATCGCGCGGAACGTCTCGACATCGCCGGCTGCGGCGCCGAGGCCGCGCACCGCAAAGACGAGCCCGCGCGCCAGCTGCGCCGCGCTCGCGGGGAGGGGCTTCGCCGCCTCGGCCTCGATCAGTTCGGCGATCAGCGCTTCGAGCTCGGCATAGACGCGGCGGACGACCGGGATCGACAGATCGTCCATGTCGCGCGCATCGGGGGTGCGGCGCTGCAGGTCGAACACCTGCACCAGCCACAGGTCGCAGGCGGTGAACAGCCGGTCCGGCAGGCCGCGCGTGCGCGCCAGCGCGCCGCGGATTTCGGCGAGGCGAATGCGGTTCAAATGCTCGACCGCCGCCTCGAACAATTCTTCCTTTCCGGGAAAAAGCAGGTAAAGTGCGGGCCGCGACATCTCCGCCGCGCGCGCGATGTCGCCCATCGTGGTGCGCGCGAAGCCATAGCGGATGAACTGGTCGGCGGCCGCCACGACCGCCCGGTCGATCTTCGCTTCGGACGCCATATCTCCCCCTTGCCGGCAAGGGGCTAGAAGCATCGCGCCGTTAACGCAATGACGCTTTTTGTCATTATGTCATCATGCGCATCATTCACCGGTGAAGACGGGTTTCTCCTTCGACGCGAAGACGCGCACGGCGGCGAGATTGTCCTTCGTGCGCGCGGTGCGCCCGACCGCGCGGGCCTCTGCCTCGAAACCGCTGTGCAGATCCTGCCGCAGTCCATCGGCGATCAGCGCCTTGATCTCGCCCAGCGCGATGGTCGCGCCGCCGGCGAACTCGCGCGCGACCTCCAGCGCGCGGGCGCGCAACTGCCCGGTCGGCACGGTCTCGCCGACCAGCCCCCATTCCAGGGCGGTCGCGGCGTCGATGCGCTCGGCGCGCATCAGCATGCGCTTGGCCCGCGGCACCCCGATCGCGCGCGGGAGCAGCCACGACAGGCCCGAGTCCGGCGCCGAGGCCAGCTTTGCAAAAGGGGTCTGGAACCAGGCGTCCTCGGCCATCACGATATGGTCGGCAGCGAGCGCGACGCCGAGTCCGATGCCGATCGCAAGTCCGTTGACCCCGGCGATCAGCGGGATGGGCAGGCCGTGCAGCCGCCGCAGCATCGGATGATAGAGCGTCTCCGCGCCACCGAGCGGCAGGATCGTCGATTTCCCCGACGCGATCGTCTGCCGGTTCACCATCAGATTGTAACCGGCGCAAAAGGCGCGGCCTTCGCCGGTCAGCAGCACCGCGCGGCAGCGCCGGCGCGGCTTGACGATCTCGGCGAGCGCGGCGGCGAGCGATGTCGCCATGTCGTCGCCCATCGCGTTGAGCCGGTCGGGATCGTTCAGCGTGACGATCGCCAGCGCGCCGTCGAATTCGAGCCGGACGAAGATATAGTCGATCGTCTCGATGTCGGCGGCCGTCACTCGACGAGCCCCGCCTGCTGGTTGGCCTTCTTCCAGAAATCGCCGCCCGCAACGGCGTCGATTTCGAGCTCCGCGACCTCGGAGACGCGGGCGAAGAGCATGTAGATGCCGATGACGTGGATCAGTTCGACGATCTGCCGCGGCGAATAGAAGGCGGCGACCGCATTAAAGACGAAATCGTCAACGCGCACCGTCTTCACCACCTGCCGCGTGAAGGCGAGCAGCGCCTTTTCGCGGTCGTCGAATATCGGGTCTCCGAAGCGGTCGTCGGCGATCGCCGCGACCTTTTCGTCCGCGATCCCCATCGCCCGCGATACCTCCATATGCTGCGCCCACTCATAGGCGCCGCGATCGAGGTGGAGCACCGCGAGCACGCAGATCTGGCGTTCGAGCGGCGGCACCTCGATCCCGGTCATCATGCCCTGCACCGCCATACCGATACCCGGCTGGATCGTTACCGCGTGCGCGAGCAGGCGCGACAGGTTGAGCTTGCCGCCGGGCTTGTTGTCATAGGCGTCGCGCTGTTCGGGCGTCAGGTCGTCGACCGCGACCAGTGGAATGCGTGTCATGGGGTTTCTCCTCTTCCACCGGGCAGGGTGAAACGGAACCCGCCACTATGCAAGTATCAAATAACTTAGATAGATGATTATCGGATATCTTTCATCCTTTGAACGCTCGTCCCAGCCAGCCTGGATCGCCTGAAGCACGGGGCTCATCAGCATAATTATATAGCTGACTCCATAGCGAACATATTGACTCCATAATCAGGCTCATCAATATAATCATATATACGACAATGAAAATGGGAGCGGAGATTGTGGCCGGATCGAGCTGAACCGAGGGCGCCGGATGGCTGCATGCGGCAGATTCAGCACGCCGCGCGTCCCCTGTCAGATCGAATGCGAATGCCGTCAAGGCCGGTGTTCGACCGGAACCGATGCCTCGGAACCAAAGCAAATAGAATCTCGGGAGGAGATTGAAATGCGGAACATGAAGTCGCTTTTGCTGTCGGGCGCGATGCTCGGCGCGTTCACGCTGGCGCCCGCCGCCGCCCTTGCCCAAGCAGAGGCCGATGATGAATCGGGCCGCAGCGTCGGCATCGAGGACATCGTGGTAACCGCCCGCAAGACGGCCGAGAATCTGCAATCGACCCCGGTGGCGGTGACCGTGCCGACCGGCGAAACGCTCGAAAAGGCGCAGGTGATGTCGATCGAGGAACTGCCGCGGCTCGTGCCCGGCATCGTCGTGCAGCCTTCGACCGGCCAGCCTGCTTCGTCCTTCATCGCGATCCGGGGCCAGTCGTCCTCGGATGCGCTGCTCGCGCTCGACCAGGCGGTCGGGCAATATTTCGACGGCGTCTATATCGCCCGTTCCTCGGGAGCGCTGTTCAACTTCGTCGACGTCGAGCGAGTCGAGGTGCTGCGCGGCGCGCAGGGCACGCTGTTCGGCCGCAACACCACGGGCGGCGCCGTCAGCGTCATCTCGAACAAGCCGACTGGCGATTTCGAGGGGATGGTGCGCCTGCGCTACGGCAATTTCGACACCTGGGAAACCACAGGCGTCGTCAACCTGCCGATCCAGGGCGACGAGATCGGCATACGCCTGGTCGGCCAGCACGTCCAGAACGACGGCTATGGCCGCAACCTCAGTTTCAACACACCGCTCGGCGGCGACAATGTCGACTTCCTGCGCGGCACGCTGTTGATCGCGCCCGCGGGCAGTGGCCTGACGGTCACCGTCGTCGGCGATTATACCAACCGCAAGGGGCAGGGGCAGATCGTCGGCCTGAAAAGCTATAACCGCGACCCCAATACCGGCGCCAACCTCAACCCCACGGCGCAGGCGGTGCTGGCTACCTGTTCGGGGCCGACGCCGAACCCGCTGTGCCCGGTCACCGGGCCCGCCACCGGCGATTCCTATGGCAATTATTCGGTCAGCGTGATCGGCAAGAGCAACTTCTATGACGTCGCACTCAGCCTGATTCCGTTCAGCAAGGCCGAATCCTGGGGCGTCGGCATCACCACCGAATATGAGATCAGCGACACGGCGTCGGTCAAGTCGATCACCGCCTGGCGCGGGGTCGATACCGAATCGCTGACGGACAATGACGGCACACCCTATGTCCTGACCGGCGGCCTGCGCGTGGGCGACGGCAATATCATCAGCCAGACCCAGTTCTCGCAGGAACTGCAACTGTCAGCCATGGCCTTCGACGATCGCCTGAATCTGATCCTCGGTGCCTTCTATTTCACCGAACAGGGCACCGATCTGTCGAAAAGCTATTCGGCCTTTCCGCTCGGCGCGCGCCGGCTCGGCTATAACGACGGCGACATCCACAACAAAAGCTACGCCGGTTTCGGCCAATTCAATTTCAACCTGACGCCGGAGGTGCGCTTCACCGGCGGCCTGCGCTATACCAAGGACAAGCGCTCGATCCTGAGCCGGAACCGGGGGGAGGATACCGATCCGGTGACCGGGCTTCCCAACGGAAACTTCGTCTGCAGCCTTGTCGTGCCGGCCGGGGCGCCATGCGAAAGATTCACCGAGGCGTCGTTCGACTATTGGTCCTACACCGCAGGCTTCGACTGGCGTCCAAGCAACAATGTCTTCCTCTATATCAAGACCAGCAAGGCCAGCCGCGCCGGAGGCTTCAACCCGCGCGCGACCGGCACGACTCCGCTGGTCTTCAATCCGGAACATGTCGTCGACTATGAATTCGGTTTCAAGCTCGACCTGCTGGATCGTCGCCTTCGCCTGAACACGGCGATTTTCCAGACCAATTACGACGACATCCAGCGGACGGTGCCGGCGATCATCGGCGGCGTGCTGTCCAACACGATTGTCAATGCCGCGACGGCGCGTATCCGCGGGCTCGAAACCGAGTTGACGGTTCAACCGACGGACGGGCTGCAACTCGGCGCGTCGGCGACCTTCCTCGACCCGAAGTTCAAGGACTTCACGATCCCGCTGACGCCGACCACTTTCCAGGACGTCACCGAGACGCCCTATTCCTTCGCGCCGAAGCGCTCCTATTCGCTCTATGCCGATTATTCGGTACCGGTCGGGTCGGGCGAGCTGAGCCTGCGCACCGACTATTCGTGGCGCAGCAAGCAATTTACGACCGGTCCGCTGGTTGGTCCGGGCTATCAGCAGCAGTTCAAGGAAACCGCCAAGATTCCGGCCTATGGCATCTGGAACGGACAGATCGCCTATAGCTTCGACAATCCCAACGTCGAAGTGGCGATCTATGGCCAGAATCTCGCGGGCAAGAAATATTTCCAGCGCCTGCTGGCGATCGAGAACAGCTTGGGCGTCACCGGCTATTCGCCGGGCATGCCGCGGACCTATGGTGTGCGCCTGACCTACAAGTTCGGGAAACAATGATCGCAGCGGCCGGTATGCGCGGTTCAATCTTCTCTCCCCGGGACACGGGAAAGGCAGCGGTCTTGTCGCCGCCTTCCCCGTTGCGTTCATGAGCGACGGCAGGATCGATCTCGGCGGACAGGTTGCGATCGTCACCGGTGCGGCCGGGGGGCTCGGCCGCGCCTATGCGCTGGCGCTGGCCGATCGCGGGGCGGCGGTCGTCGTCAATGATCTGGGCGGCGACACGCGCGGCGAGAATCCCGGCCCCGATCTCGCCCGGGCGGTCGCGGACGAGATATGCGATCGCGGTGGCCGGGCCGTCGCCAATGCGGACACGGTCGCGACGCGCGCGGGCGGCGAGGCGATCACCCGGGCGGCGCTCCACCATTTCGGCCGCATCGACATCGTCGTCAACAACGCCGGCAACCAGCGCAACGCGCTGTTCGAGGATCTGACCGAGGAGGATATCGAATCGGTCCTTGCAGTCCATCTGAAGGGCGGTTTCTACGTCACCCAGCCCGCCTACCGGTTGATGAAGCGGCAGGGTTACGGGCGCATCGTCTTCACCTCGTCGCAGTCGGGAGTGTTCGGCAATCCCTATCGCGCCAACTACGGCGCGGCCAAGACCGGCATCGTCGGCCTGATGCGCGTCCTGGTGCAGGAGGCGCCGCCCGGCATCCGGATCAACTGCGTGATGCCCAACGCAAGCGGCAGCCGCATGGGAACGCCGGGCGAAGAGCGCGTCGACAGGGATTTTATCGCCGCGATCCTCGCGCGCGGCAACGCCTATGCCGACCGGTCGTCGCCCGACTATTGTGCGGCGCTGGTGACCTGGCTCGCCAGCCCCGCCTGCGACGTGACCGGGCAGAGCTATTCGGTGCTGCGCGGCCATTATGCCCGTGTGTTCAGCGGCCGCGGCGAAGGCTGGACGGGCGCGCGCGACCGTCCGCCGACAGTGGAAGAGATCGCCGCCCATATGGGCGTCATCGGCGAGCCCGGCGCGTGGCACGAACCGCAAAGCGGAATCGACGAGGGCGACATCGTCCGCGCGGCGCTCGACCACGCCTTTGGCGACATGGAGACCCATTGATGCCCGCGCTCGATTCCCAAACGCTTCGCAGTCTCGGCATATTATTCGCCGCGACGGTGTCGATCGCGATCCTCGGCGTGCATTTCCATGTCGTCGGCGCGATGGTGAAGCCGCTCGGCGACGCTTATGGCTGGAGCCGGGGCGAGGTGGCGTTCGCGTTGACTATCGCCAGCTTCATGCTGCCCTTCCTCAACATCATCGTCGGCATGCTCGCCGATCGCTACAGCGCTCGTGCCATTTCGCTGCCGGGTATCACGGGATGGGCGATCGGAACCGCGCTGCTCGGTTTCGCCGGGGGCGAAATCTGGACCTGGTATGTGGGCTATGTCGTTTACAGCATCCTCGGCATCGGGGCGAGCAGCATCGTCTTCACCAAGCTGATCGTGCAGACCTTCACCAGGCGCCGCGGTATCGCGCTGGCGACCTCGCTGGCCGGTGCCGGCGTTCTCGTCAGTCTCATCCCGTCGATCGTCCTCTCGTTCGAACGGATGTTCGGGATCAGCGGCGTCTATCCGATGCTGGCGCTCTGCGCCTTCGTGCTGATGATCATACCTTGCTGGCTTTTCCTTCCCCGCGAGGCGCCCGCGACCGCCCTGACCTCGCAAGCGCCCAAGGCACACTGGCGCGAAGTCGTCGGCTCGACGATCCTCTGGCGTCTTGTCATCGCCTTTCTGTTCATCGCCTCCTGCGTCGGAACCTTCATCGTGCATCTGCAACCGATGCTGACCGACGCCGGGCTCAGCCGCGACGATGCGGCGACGGTCGCGCTGTTCCTCGGCCCCGCAATGATCGCGGGCAGGCTCGGAACGGGCATGTTGTTTGACATATTGCCGACGCGCCTCGTCGCGGCCTGCGCCTTCAGCCTGCCCGCCTTTGCCTGCCTGTGGCTCTGGCTGATCCCGCTCGACTTCCACAGCGCCGTCGCGCTCGCGATCCTGATCGGCGTGGCGATGGGCAGCGAGGTCGACGTCGTCGCCTATATGTCGAGCCGCTATTTCGGCCTGCGCCGCTATGGGCTGGTCTTCGCGATCCTGATCAGCGTCTATGGCTTCGCGGTCGGAACCTCGTCCTGGGCCGCGGGCAAGGCGTTCGATGCGACCGGCAATTACAACGCCACGCTGATGCTGCTCATCCTGGGCGTGGTGACGGCGGTCGGGCTCGTGATCTCGCTAGGCCGGCCGCCCGCGCTCGAACGCGAAGCTTCCTAGAACGCTCGGAATTTTCATCTCAATCTACAAAATAATATATACGATATTGACAGTATTTCCCGAAGCATTAGGCTCCCCCGAAAAACTCCGGAACGGAGACTCGACAGAGGATGGGCCGAAGAGCCCGACAAGGGAGAGGACAATCATGAAAAAATGGAAAGCGATGCTGTTCGCCGGTGCGGCGGGCGTGTTTTTCGTCCAGCCGGCCCATGCGCAAAGCGAAGGCGGCGCGGCGGCGACCGACGATACGGCCAGCAGCCAGGGCTTCAACGAGATCGTGGTGACGGCACGTCGTCAGGAGGAAAGGCTCCAGGACGTTCCGGTCGCGGTGTCGGTCGTCTCGCAGGAACAGATGGACCAGCGCGGCACCTTCAATCCCGTCGATCTCGTCCGCACGACGCCGGGCCTTGCCGTCTCGGCCTCGGTGTCCGACCGCAACAACCTGACCTACACCATCCGCGGGCAGGGCTTTTCCTTCGGCACCGTCTTTCCGGCGGTTATCACCTATTTCGCCGAAGTGCCGATCTCGCGCCTGACGCAGGGGCAGTTCTACGACCTCGCCAATGTCCAGGTGTTGCGCGGCCCGCAGGGGGTGAACTTCGGTCGCGTCACCGACGGCGGCAACGTCATGGTCACGCCGCAGACGCCGAAGGAGGATTTCGGCGGCTATATCGGCGTCAAGGTCGGCAATTACGGCCTGCGCACGGTGAACGGCGCGATCAACGTGCCGATCGTCGAGGACCGGGTGCTGCTGCGCGGCGCCTTCGAAACCGCGCGCCGCAACGGCTTCACCCGCAATGTCGCGACCGGCGGGCGGCACGACAATGTCGCCTATGAAGGCTTCCGCGGCTCGCTGACGCTGCGGCCTACCGACACGCTCGAGAATACGACGATCGTGTCCTATCAGAATACCCACGATAACGGCACCGCCGTGATCTTCGCTGGGATCAACAACGCTGCGCTCAGCGCCAATATCGCCGGGCTCGCCGGACTTTTCGCGGGCGGTTACGGAATCGACGCGAACGGCAGCGTCAGGCCGATGGGGCCGGGGCTCACGCCCTTCACCGCCGCCAATTATCTTGCCGCCCAGCAGGCACAGCTCACGGCGCAGAACGCCCGCGGCCCGCGCGCGGTCTCGCTGGTCGATCCGCTCTACAGCAAGCGCAAGAATCTCTACATCGTCAACCGCACCGTCGCCGACCTGACCGACGACATCCAGCTCACCAACATCTTCGGCTATGTCCGTGAAAAGGAGGACGAAGCGTCCAACTTCGGCGCGGCCAACGGCGCCGCGGTGCTGACCTGCCATTCCTCCTGCCCCAACACCGACGTGCTGTTCACCAACGCCGAACAGTTCAGCGAGGAACTGCGGCTGTCGGGCCGGGCGATCGACGGCCGGCTCAACTGGGCGATCGGCGGCTATATGGACGAACAGCGCCCCGGCGGCGCTTCCGAAAATGCGACGATCAACGTGGCGATCCTTCAGCGCGTCGGCGTGAACCAGCTGACGACCAAATCGCGCGCGGTATACGGCTCGCTCGAATTCGCGGTGACCGACAATTTGAAGGTCAACGGTGGCCTGCGCTATACGCACGACAAGGTGCTGTCGCGCCAGGCGACCTATCTCAGCCCGATCCCGGGCGGCGAAGCGGCGCTCAAGGCTTTCCTGATGGGACCGGGCGGCGGCAATGTCCCCGAACCCTTCGCCGACATCCTCGTCGCCTCGACCTTCGCGCCGATCCCGCACGGCCGCTGCGAAAGCTATGGCTTCGGGTCGATCGACCTCGGCCCTGGCGTCGGCGTCATTCCGCTCAACAACGTTCTCGGCACCGCGACCTGCGTCGAGACGCGCGGATCGTTCAAATCGACCACCTGGAGCTTCGGCGCCTCCTACAACACCGACGCCGGCCAGCTCTTCTATGCGAAGGTCAGCAAGGGCTATCGCCCGGGCGGCGTGAACGGCACCGCTCCGCCGGGCGTCGATCCCGCCTACCAGCCCGAAACCGACGTCTCGATCGAGGCGGGCATCAAGGCGGACTTCAACTTCGATGGCGTGTTCCTGCGCACCAACCTCGCGGCCTATACCGACCGCTACAAGGGAATTCAGAAGAATGTGGTCCTGCCCGGCCCGGTGCCGGTGTCGCAGGTGCAGAACGTCAACAACGGCCGGATCAAGGGTATCGAGGCGGAAATCAGCCTGATCCCGGTCGAGGGGCTGACGCTGGGCGGCACCTTTGCCTACACCAGCGCCAAATTCGACCGCACGACGCCCGATCCGGTGGCGAACCCGTGCGATCCGACTTCGGTGACGATCGTCGGCTTCTGCTCGGGCAACCGCTTCAATTCGGTGCCGAAGACGCAATATACGCTGAACCTCGACTATACGCTGCCGCTCGACGAGAGCATCGGCAAGGTCACCTTCGGCGGCCGGCTCTATCACCAGTCGAGTGTCGCGCTGACCGACACGAGCCGGCTCAATCCCAATGCGATCGAGCCCGCCTATACGACGCTCGACTTCACGCTGAACTGGAAGGATGTGATGGGCCAGCCGGTCGATATCGGCGCCTTCCTGACCAACGCGACGAACAAGCTCTATCGCATCGGCAACAATGACCTGACCCAGCGTTCGTCGCTGGGTGTGCGCGGCAACATCTATGCGCCACCGCGGATGTGGGGCGTCAGCCTGAAATATCGCTTCGGCGGCGACGCCAACTAGGGGTTGGCGCCGCCTGCGACCCGGCGGCGCCGACATCCTGCATCGCTAGACGGCCGGGCGGTGCGAACCGTCCGGCCGCAATATCGGACCTTCGCGATCCGCGATCTTTCCCATGTTCCAACAGGCTGCTGCTCGCGGCGCGCTATTCCTTGGCGGCCGCCTCGCGTGCGCGCTTCGCGGCGCGGAGCATCTCGATGAAGGCGTCGGTCTCGCGCCGCAGATAGGCGTTGGTGTCGGGTTCGAGCGCGTTCGCCTGGAACAGTTGGCGGGTCAGCCGCATCTGCAGCTTCGGCACACTTGCGAGCGTTTCGGCGACCGCGACGGCCTCGTCCAGCACCTTGTCGTCGGGAACGACGCGGGTGATCAGGCCTATCTCCTTCGCCTCGGCCGCACCCAGCTTCCGCGATGTCAGGCAGATGTCGAGCGCGCGGCCATAGCCGATTAGCCGGGGCAGCAGCGCGGTGCAGCCGAGTTCGGGCATGTAGCCGAGCGACAGGAAGGGAAAGCTCCACGTCGAACCCTCGCCGCCGATGCGGATGTCCATCGGCAGCAGCTGGGTTACGCCGAGCCCGATCGCCGCGCCATGCACCGCGCCGATCATCGGCTTCGACCGAGCGAGCAGGTGAATCCAGCCTATGTCCTGCATCATGCAGATCTGCGCGATGTTGAGTTTCTTGCCGGTGTCGGGATCGACCTCCGGTCCCGCCTTGAAATCGGTGCCGGCGCAGAAGATCGGCCCTTCGTGTGTCAGCACGATCGCGCCGATATCCTCGTCGCCGTTCGCGCTTTCGATGGCGCGTTCGGTTTCGCGGTAGAGCGGCGGACTCCAGGCGTTGCGCCGTTCCTGCTTGTCGTAGGTGATGACCGCGACGGCCCCACGTTTTTCATAGCGGATATGTTCGTATGTCATCCTGCGGTCCGTATCTGGACCGCGGCGTCCGCAGACGCCGCGGTCAAAACCGAGATCATTGTTTCAGCCGCTCGACCTCATAGGCGTACATCTCGTCGATATTCTCCTTCGCCGGCTTCGGCAGCTCGACCGGCGCGTCGCGGGTCGGCAGGAGGATGACCGCGTTGCCCGGCGACACGACGGTGCCGTGCTGATTCTCGACCCAGATGTCGAGATGCACTTCGTTGCGCCCTTCTTCCTGCGCCTTCCTGCGCACCTTGCCTTTGATCCAATAGGTGTCGCCGGTGTAGACGAACTTGCGGTGCTGGCACGACATTTTCCAGAGCCAGCCGTCGTCGCCCATCCAGTTGGTGCAGATGTTGGTCAGGAAGGTCTCGCGCAGTCCGCCATAATCATAGGGGATGGGGATGCCGAGTTCGTTGGCCCACGCCTTTTCCCAGTGCAGGCGCTGCACCGTGTCGGGGACGTTGAGCTCATTGGGGGTGTAGAGGCCCGGCACCTTGGCGCGGATCTTCCAGCTCTGGCGGAAGGCGCCCGGCGGGGTGAGCTGCATGCCCCAGCCGACGTGCCACACCACCAGATCGCTGGTGCGCAGCGGGCCGCGGACGATCGTCTGCAATTCCTCGCCCTCGATCACATCTTCCCAGTAACGCGTCTCGGCGCCGCGCAGCGTTTCGGCGGCGTAGCAGGCGTCGATCTCGGCGAGCTGGGCGTCGGTGTAGGGGGTCGGAAGGTCGTACTCCTTCTTCTTCTCCTTCGACGCGTGGCGCTCGGCGCGAATCCAGGTGCCGCGCTGGATCGCGTGCAGCTCGTCGTCCTGGTTGCGGTAGATATAGCCGTTGACCTCGGACACGGTGCGCCCGGCGAAGCCGCTCTTGTCGTTCACCTGCACGCCGATCAGCGCGAAACGCTGCTTGAGCTGGTCGCCGAGGCGCAGCGGGCGCCACCATTCGAATTCCATCTGCGCCTGATAGGAGCCGAGCCCGGCGAGCGGGTCGCCCTTCATCATCGCCTTCACCTCCGGCGTGATCGGCGGGGCGTCGGAAACGCCCATCGTATAGAGGAAGTTCGGCGGCGCGATCAGCCCGCCCCAGCGGGTCTTGTCGCCATAATGCTTGTCGCACCACAGCGGATTGTCGTCGCCGTATCCGAACGCGAAATGGCGCGTGCCGTCCCATGTCACCTCATAATTGTGCGGCGGGGTCGGCTTGTTGACCTGGATGCCGATACGCTCGCGCAGCTTGGCGATTCCCTCGTCGGTCAGGATGCCATAGGTGCTTTTCGGGTCTTTCGTCTTGGCTTCGGCCATCGGTCCTCTCGCTTCGCTGTTCGATGTTTGACGGCGAATCCATGCAGGCGTCTGAGGGTCAAATCAAGTAAATTCTATATATGATTATTCAGCAGCCCGATCATCAATTCGGTCAGCTCGGCCTTCTTGACCTTGCCCGATCCGGTCGCGGGCAGCGTGGCCTCGTCGAGCGCGAGGATGCGCTTCGGCACCTTGAACGACGACAGGCGCCGCTTGAGCTCGGCGATCACCGCCGCCTCGTCGAGCGCACGGCCGGGCGCCATCAGCACCGCGGCGGCGAGCAGCGTGTCGCCGCCCTGCGGCACGCCGACGACGCCGGCCTTCTCGATTCCCATCAGCCCGGTCATCGCCAGCTCGACCTCCAGCGGCGCGACATTGGCGCCGTGGACCTTGATCATCTCGCCCAGCCGCGCCTCGAACTTCAGATAGCCCTCGGCGTCGAGCCGACAGAGGTCGCCGGTCGGATAAAAGCCCTCGGCGTCGAACACATCGTGCCGCTCGCGCCCGTTCAGCCCCTGCATCAGGCAATAGCCGCGCACCAGCAGCTCGCCGACCTCACCGGGGGGCAGCGGGCGGCGCGTTTCGGGATCGACGATCTTCAATTCGACGCCGGGCACCGCACGGCCCTGCCACGATGGCCGATCCTCGGGCAGCAGCTCGTCGAAGCGCGCCGAGCTATGGCCACCGAGCGTCTCGGTCATGCCGAAGGTGCGCGCGAAGCGGGCATTGGGATAGTGGACGGGCGCCCCGATGCGCTGCGCAAGATGGTCGCTCAGATAGCGCCCGCCGTGCGCGATCCCTGCCGTGTCCATGTTGAGCCGCACGACGTCGAGCCCTGCCGCCTTCATCTCCTCCGCTTCGCGCAGCACGTCGAACCAGCCCGAATCGCCGGCGAGCGCATTGCCGCCTTCCTCCTCGATCAGTCGCCGCACATTCGCGGGCGATCCGTCGCTGGTCGTGATCAGGCAGGCGCCGTTGTTCAGGCTGTAAAACAGTGTCGCGACGAAACCCGCGACCCAGAACATCGCGCGCGTCACGATCACCCGGTCGCCGGGGCCGAAGGGAGTGAAGCCCATCCCCATCTGCCAGCTGTGCCGCACCAGCGGTCCGTGGCCGTGGATCACCCCCTTGGGATTGGCGGTGCTGCCCGAGGTGTGGATGATGCACGCGGGGTCGGCGGGCGTCACCAAGGCCTCGACGGCGCGCAGCATCGCTTCGTCCACGACCTCGCTGCCCGCGAGCAAGGCATCGAAAGGCCGCGACCAGCGCCGCGTGCCCGTTCCGATGACATGGATATGCCGCAGCCGCGGCGCCGCCGCGAGATGGAGCGGGCCGTCCTCGCAATCCGCAAGCCCCGGCAGCGCCTCCTCGAGCCGTGCCAGATAATCGTGGTTCAGAAAGGCGTCGGCGACGATCAGCTGGTCGAACTCGGCATTGGCGAGCACCCACGCGAGCTCGGGCGCCTGATAGAGGGTGCTCAGCGGCCCCGCGACCGCGCCGATCCGCATGGCGGCAAGCACCGCGACGACGAATTCGGGCGAGGGCGGGGCGAGGATGGCGATCCGCGAACCCTTGCCCGCGCCGCGTTCGACCAGCGCCCGCGCCACCGCCGCCGACTGCCGGTCGAGGTCTGCGAAGCTCACCCGCCGCCCGTCGCGCACCAGCGCCTCGGCTTCGCCGTGACGCGCCGCGAAACGGGCGATCAGACCGGGGACGGTGGGGGTAAAATCGGGTTCGGGAATCATGCCGCCTCCAGCCAGTCGATCATCGCGTGATGGAAATCGCGCCCGCCGCGGTGCAGGCTGATATTGTGCCCCGCGTGCGGCTCGAAGCGCACCATGCTGCGGACGCTTCCCGCCAGATGCGCGCGCGCTTCCGCCGCGATGGCCTCGCTCGCGATCGAACTCGCCTCCTGTGCCGCAAAGCTCAGCCGCACGGGCAGGGCGATGCGCCGCATGACGGCGGGCAGGTCGCGCGGGGCGTTTGCGGCATCGGGCAGTTCGGCCGCCGGCACCGGCACGCGCAGCGCGGCATCATGGGCGAGGGCCTCGGCGGTAAAATCCTCTTCGGCGCCGAAGAAGGCCGCGCGTGCATGGTCGTCGTCCAGCGCCGGGAAATGCGTTTCGCCTGCCGCCAGCCGCCGCGCGTCGAGCGCTCTCTGCATCGGCTCCGCATAGCGCAGCGGAACGCCGCACGCGTCGACCGCCGCGACGCTGTCCGCCGCTTGCGGCAGTGCCGCCGCGATCAGCGCCAATATCCCGCCCATCGAATGGCCCGCGAGCAGCAACGGCACGCCGCCCTCGTTCGCGCGCAACTGTGCCGCGAGGTCCAGCACCACCTTCGCCTGCGCCGCGAGCGGCATCGGCCGGTCGAAGGCGGCGCCATAGCCGGGTCGGTCGATCGCCACGCCCAGATGGCCGCGTTCCGCCGCGACGCCCAGCAGCGACGTCGGCGGATAATCCCAATAGCCGGCGCCATAGCCGCCGCCGTGCAGTGCGAGGACGATCCCCTTGGGCACACCCGCGGGCCGCCGCTCGCGCGCGGACAGGGTCAGATCGCCGACGTGAAAACTGGCCTCCATGATCCTCCCCCGTCCCGGTTCCGGCGCGCCTTCGCAGCGCTTGCATTTCGGTATAAACAGATAGATGATATATACAACAATATGCAGCGGAGCAGGATATGAACAACCCCATCCCCCTTCTGACGCCCAAGCCCGACCACGTCCCCGACGAACTGGTGGTCGACTATGATTATATCCGTCCGCCGGGGATGGAAGAGGTCGGTGTCTACAATGCGGTGAAGCGGCTGCACGACGGTCCCGACATCATCTGGTCGCCGCGCCACGGCGGTCACTGGATGGTCACCCGCGCCGAGGACGTCCGTTTCGTGCAGGAAAATTACGAGATATTCAGCCACGAGGAATTCATGATTCCGCGCACGCTGATGCCGCTGAAGCCGCTGCCGCTCGCGGTCGATCCGCCCAACCACGCGCGCTACCGCGCCGTCATCAACCCCGGCTTCATGCCCGGCAAGGTGGCGAAGATGCGCGACGACGCGCGCGACCTGACGATCGAACTGACCGAGAAGATGAAGCCCAACGGATGCTGCGAATTCCTCTCCGAATTCGCGCGCGTCATGCCGGTGACCATGTTCCTGCGCATCGTGGATCTGCCGCTAGACCGGCGCGAGGAGTTCGTCGAATGGGGCATCGCAATCATGTCCTCCTACGATCCCGCCGACCGCATGGCGGCGCAGATGCGGGTGCGCGAATATCTGAAGACGATCCTCGACGAGCGTGACGGGGGCGAAGGCGACGACCTGCTCACCCGCGTCGCCGCCTGGCGCCGCAACCCGCGTTTCCAGTCGGAGGAAGAGGTGCTGTCGATGGCGACCCTGCTCTTCGCCGGCGGGCTGGATACGGTGGCGTCGGAACTCTCCTACATCACCCACTATCTCGCGCAGCATCCCGAACAGCAGCGTCGCCTGCGCGAGGAGCCGGAGATCATCCCGGCGGCGCGCGAGGAGTTCCTGCGCCGTTTCGGCCTGTCGAACACCGGGCGCATCCTGACCCGCGACTTCGAATATAAGGGCGTCCTGTTCAAGAAGGACGAGATGATCATGGTCCCCAACAATCTGTCGGGGATCGACGACCGCGCCTATGACCGGCCGATGGAGGTCGATTTCGACCGCAACGCGCCCTCGCACAACACCTTCGGCAACGGTCCGCACAAATGCGTCGGCGCGCATCTCGCGCGCGCGGAGATCGACGTGTTCCTCGAGGAATTCGTGACCCGCATTCCCGAATTCCGCCTCGATCCCGAACGCAGGAATGTCGAGCATTGCGGATCGGTGCCCGGCTTCGACGAGCTTTATCTGCGCTGGGATTGACGGTCAGGCGGGAAGGATCGCCTCGCCGCGATAGAGCGCTTCGACCTCGTCGGTGCGCCGGCGCTGCACCTCGCGCTGGTTGATATAGCCCTTGTCGGCGATCTCGTCGCCGGCGGGCGGCGCGACCAGCAGGCGCAGCGCCGCGACCCGGCGCGACTGGCCGCCCGCCGCCGCATTATGCGCGGTCAGGCGCTCGGCGAGCAGGGCGACGATTGCCGGATGCGCGGCCAAGCCGGCACTGTCGAGATCGTCGCCCGCGATCCGCCGGGCATCGGCGGGCCGCAGCCAGCCGAGCGCGCGCACGTCGCCGCGCCCTTCGCCGGCAATCACGACGTCCTGAAGCAGCCCGAGCCGGTCGAGCAGCGCCATGCGCAGCGCGCCGACATGCACCCACGTCCCCGACTCGAGCTTGAAATTCTCGGTCACCCGTCCGTCGAAGGCGAGGCCGAGTTCGGGGCGGTCGGGGTCGACGAAGCGTGCGGCGTCGCCGGTGCGGTAGAAACCTTTCTCGTCGAACGCGGCGGCGGTCGCCTCGTCATTGCCGAGATAACCGGGGGTTACGGTCAGTCCCTTGACGCGGATCTCCAGCCGGTCGCCGACCGGCGCCAGCTTCACGACATTGCCCGCAAAGGGCAGGCCGATCGCGCCGGTGCTTTCGAGCGGGCGGCTGACGATCGTCGTCCCCTGCGTTTCGGTCGTGCCATATTTGGTGATGATCGGGATGCCGCGGCCGGTCGCCGCCACCGCCAGCGCCTGCAGGCGGCGGAACACATCCTGCGACAGGCCCGCCGCGCCGTAGCTCAGGAAGCGCAGGTCGCGGAAGAAATGGTCGCGAAGGCCATCGTCGGCCTCCATGGCGCCAACCAGTTCGGAAAAGAAGATCGGCGTCGAATTATATTCGGTCAGGTGGATTTCGCCGAGGTTGCGGATCGTCTCGGCGAACTGGCCGGGCAGCGGACGGCCGTCGTCGATATAGAGGCAGGCGGCCTCGTTCAGCACGTCGGCGGGCAGGATATTGTTGCCGCCGACATGGCTCCACGGCACCCACGACAGGAAGGCGCGGGCGTGCGCGTCATGGTCGGCCTCCTCATACATCGCCTGATGCTGCGCGACGACGCCGGTCAGGATGCGCTGTGTCTGGATCACCCCCTTGGGCTTCCCGGTGGAGCCCGAGGTGAAGATGGTCTTGGCATGGGTGTCGGGCGTGATCGCGGCGATCGAGGCATCGACCGCATCGGCGGCGGGCGTCGCGAGCAGGTCGGCCAGCGCGATCGTCTCGCCGCCGGGCGCGGCCTCGTCGGTGACGAGGATGAGTGCGGCCTCTTCGCGCAGCGCGCGCATCGCGGGCAGGAAACTTCGCCAGTCGTCGGCATAGATCAGCCGCGGCCGGCAGACCGCGAAGCAATGGCGCAGCCGGGCATAATCGCCGCCCGCCAGCGCATAATTGACCGAAACGGGCGCATAGGGCGCGCGTGCCATCTGCGCCGCGAGATTGACGACCATATGCTCGGGGCTGCCGCCCGATAGCACCATCACCGACGCATCGGGGCCGATGCCGCGATCGAGGAAGGCCTGCGCCAGCGCGCGCGATTGACGAAGCGCGTCGCCATAGCGCAGCCGCCGCCAGTCGCCGCGCCTTCCATCCGCCAGCAGCTCGCGCCGGGCGACGAAGGGGCGATCGGGAAAGCGCTCCGCGCGGTCGGCGAACAGGTGCGGGATCGACGGCCACAGGTCGGGCAGGTCGTATCCCGGCGTGATCAGCGACGATCCGTCGCTGCGGAACTCGAACCGGCAGCCGTGCGGCTTGAAGGGCAGGGCGGCATAATCCACCATCACCCGATGCTTTGCGCGGCGGCCGGAATCAAGCCGCTTCGAGCAGCTTCTTGAGTTCGGGCTGGCTCGGCTTCATCGATGGGGTGCGCGGGAAATCCTGCACTTCCATCAATTTGGTCGGCACCTGATAGGCGGTCAGGCGCTCGCGCAGGAAAGCGCGCAACTCCTCCTCGCTCACCGCATGGCCCGATTTCACGCGATAACCGGCGGCGGGCACCTGTCCCAGCCGCGGGTCGGGCAGCGCGACGACGCACGCCTCCAGCACTGCGGGATGCGCCTCGATCGCCTTGACCACATCGTCGGGGATGATCTTGAACCCGCCGCGGATGATCGCATTGTCGGCGCGGCCGAGAATCCACAAAAACTGCTCCTCGTCCATCCGCGCGAGGTCGGTCGTCCGCACCCAGCTCTTGCCGTCGCCCAGATGGCGCGCGCGCAGTTCGAGCAGCCCCTTCTCGCCATAGGGCAGGGGGTCGCCCGTCTCGGGGTCGACGATACGGCCGTCGACGCCGGGGTTCATCCTGCCCACGCTCCCGCGCCTTTGCCTGCCCGACTTCAGGAAGTCGGGAAGCGTCCAGCCCGCGACGCCCCCCGCGAATTCGGTCGCGCCGTAATTCTGCAGCACCGGAATGCCGAAATGCTCGTAGAATTGGTCGGCGAGCTCGGGGTCGAGCGGTGCCGTCGAGGTGCGGAAGGCGACGAGGCTCGACAGCGCCTCCTTCGGGACGTTCGCGTCCAGGATCATGCGCAGCGCCGACGGCGGGGCGCCCGCGACCTTCGGCTTGTGCCGCTGCACCGCATCGACGAACTCGTCGACCCGGAAGCGGTCGAGCATTGTCGCCTTGCGGCCCGCCGACAGTGTCACGAACAGGCTGAAAATTCCGCCGATGTGCGAAAAGGGCGTGTTGGAGATCGTCACCGCCTTGGACAGGCGGGGCGGAGCGGTCACGTCGCGATTCTCGAACACCGCAGCGTCGAGCACCATCTTGGAGAAGTTCGCGGCCTTCAGTGGCACGCGCTTGGGTGTTCCGGTGGTGCCGCTGGTCAGCATCTCGATGCCGATGCCTTCGGCGTCGCTGTGGAAATCGGACCCGGTCAGCGCGGTGACAACCCGCGCCGGCTCGTCCGCGTCGCCGGTGATCTCGATCCCCAGCGCGCCGTTCTGCTTCACGGCGCCGATTATGGCTGCGCGCTGCCAGTCCTGCGTCTCGGCGATGATGACCGGCGTCTTCAGATTGGCGATGTCGGCGGCAAGCTTGTCGTCGGGGAGCGCGGGGTTGAGCGTGACGACGCAGCGATCGGCGACGATCGTGCCGATGATCACCGCCGCGATCTGCGGCGTGTTGCGCAGGATGCCGCCGATGCGGGTGCCGGCGCCGATGCCGTGCGCCTGCAAAATCGCGTCCACCGCCTCGATGACGGCGCTGAGGTCACCCCAGCTGTACCATTTTTTGTTGTGTTCGAGCGCCGGAGCGGAGGGGTCGATCGCCAGAACCTGGCGGACGA
>CALMYE010000137.1 GCA_937873425.1 uncultured Sphingopyxis sp.
TCCGTCCAATCTCCGCCAAGCATGCTCAAGCTTCACGATTTTTGCAACAGAGCCCTGGCGGGCAAGACGCGCACGGGCTAAGTACCGACCATATGCCCTAGACAGCCTGAGAACGCAGAGATTCGACGCTTCGCTACCCCCTTGTGGATGTGCGGGCATGACCCGGGGCCACATTGCTGGCCAAGTTTTCAAACCTTCACCGTACCAACTTTCTGAGGAGCGCTTCCATGCTGCCGCAACTGCACCGCCAACCCTGGATGGACAGCGACATCGAGACCTTTCGCGACCAGGTTCGCCGCTACATCGCCGCCGAAATGGCGCCGAAGTTGCCTGGCTGGCGCGAGCAGGGCTACATCCCGCGCGAAACCTGGCGGCCCTTCGGCGAAATGGGCTTTCTGCTGCCCGAAATGCCAGAGGCTTACGGCGGCGCCAGTGCCAGCATCGCCTACCAACTGGTGGTGCAGGACGAGCTGACCAAGGCCGAAATGCCCAACAACGTCACGGTGCACAGCATCGCCTCGCATTACATCATGGACTTCGGCACCGAGGCACAGAAGCAGCGCTGGCTGCCCAAGCTGAACAACGGCGAGATGCTGGCCGGCATCGCGATGACCGAGCCAAGCTGTGGAACGGATCTCAAGGCCATCGCCACCCGCGCGCGTCGCGATGGCGACCACTACGTGATCGACGGCGCCAAGACCTTCATCACCAATGGCTTCACCTGCAACCTGCTGATCGTGGTTGCGCGCACCGGCGAAGCGGGGAGCCGGGGCTTGTCGCTGATCGTGGTGGAGACCGAAAACCTACCCGGGTTTCGCGTGGGCCGCCTACTCGAAAAGATCGGCATGCCGGCGTCGGACACGGCCGAACTCTTCTTCGACGAGGTGCGTGTGCCGGTTGACCAGTTGCTGGGGGGCGTCGAAGGCCATGGATTCAAGCAGTTGATGAGCCAGCTGCCCTACGAGCGGATGTCCATCGCGGTGCCAGCGGCGGCCGTCATCGACCGAGCCCTGGAGCTGACCATCGAATACACAAAGGAGCGCAAGATCTTCGGCGCGCCGTTGTTCGACATGCAGACCACGCGCCACAAGCTGGCCGAGCTGGCCACCATCGCCCACGTGGTGCGCACCTTCGTCAACGACTGCACGCAGCGGCTGCTGGACAGAACGCTCGACGACGAGGCTGCGTACATGGCTAAGTGGTGGTGCACAGAACAGCAGTGCCGTGTGACCGACGAATGCTTGCAGTTGTTCGGCGGCTATGGCTTCATGGCCGAGTACCCGATCGCGCGCATGTACGCCGCCTCGCGCGTGCAGAAGATCTACGGCGGCGCGAACGAGGTCATGAAGGAACTGATCGCGAGGAAGCTGTGAACGCGCCGCACACGCTGCGGACGCCGCTAAACGGCATCCGCGTGGTGGAGTTCGAGGGCCTCGGGCCGGGCCCGCTGGCCGCCATGATGCTGGCCGACATGGGCGCCGAGGTGATCGTGCTGACACGGGCCGAGCAGGCTGCTGGAGCGCAGCTGCTGGGCGGAGCGGCGAGGAATCCGCTACACCGCGGCAAGACAGTCGAGGTCATAGACCTGAAGTCGGCCGACGGCAAGGTGCGCGCTCTGGCGCTG
The DNA here is from genome assembly GCA_937873425.1 of uncultured Sphingopyxis sp. Lineage (GTDB taxonomy): Bacteria > Pseudomonadota > Alphaproteobacteria > Sphingomonadales > Sphingomonadaceae > Sphingopyxis. Next base: position 1,625 of record CALMYE010000137.1, read on the forward strand.
ATCGCCCAGGCCGACGCCCTGATCGAGGGCTATCGCCCAGGTGTGATGGAGCGGCTGGGCCTCGGTCCCGCCGAATGCGCTGCGCGCAACCCCCGGTTGGTCTACGGCCGGATGACGGGCTGGGGCCAGGACGGCCCGCTCGCCCAGGCCGCTGGCCATGACCTGAACTATGTCGCGTTGACGGGCTTGCTGTCGCTGTCTGCGCGGAGGGGGCAGGCGCCTATCGTGCCGCCCTCGGTACTCGGGGACGCGACGGGGGCGCTGGGCCTTGCCTTTGGCGTCGCCTGTGCGTTGGTCGATTCGCGCGCCACCGGTCAAGGCAGGGTCGTGGACGCGGCAATAGTCGACATCGTGGCCATGCTGGGCACGCTGGTGCACTGGATTCGCGCCAATGGGCAGATCGATGGCGCGCAGCCGAGTCCGTTTCACGATTCGCCATTCTATGACGTGTATGCCTGCGCCGACGGCGGCTTCATCAGCCTCGCGGCGGTAGAGCCCGCATTCCACGCACTGCTGCTGTCAAAGCTGGGCCTGACGGACGTCAACCCTGCCGAGCAGTACGAAACTGCGAAGTGGCCAGCGCTGAAGGAGCGCATCGTGGCCCTTATCCGCAGCAGGCCCCGGGCGCACTGGTGCGAATTGCTCGAAGGCAGCGACGCCTGCTTTGCGCCTGTGCTCAGCTTGGCCGAGTCAGTTCGGCATCCGCACAACGCGGCAAGGGGCATCTACCAATCCACCCCCTCCGGCGCCATCGAAGCGGCTCCGGCCCCACGGTTCCAGGCTCTCAACGCAACCACTCAGGAGACAAAGAAATGACAGCTACCACCCAGCTCGTTCGCGGATGCCCGTCCACCACGGGTAACGAGCGCCAGCTCAACACTACGACGCTGATCCGGCACGCCGCGCGCACCCACGGGGACCAGGAGATCGTCTACCGCACACCCGATGGTGGCTGGGATCGCTACACCTATGCCGAGTGCTACGCGCGCGTCTGCCGCAGTGCCAATGCACTGCGCGCACTAGGCGTCGAGCCGGGCGACCGGGTCGGCATCCTAGACTGGAATAGTCGGCGCCACTTCGAGCTGTACTGGTCCATCCCCGGCCTGGGCGCGGTCATGCTGCAGATGAACCTGCGCCTAGGCGCTGAGGACTTGGGCTATGTGGTTGGCCACAGCAAGGTGTCTTACGTCTGCGTGGACGAGTCCTTGCTGCCGATCGCCGAATCCGTTGCAGCGAACTCCCCCCAGATCAAGGGCTGGATCGTCATGACCGACAAGCCGCTGGACCAGATCAAGACCACGCTGAAGCCGCTGCTGCACTATGAAGACCTGCTGGCCGCTGCCGACACGAAGATCGACTGGCCCGAGATTGACGAAACCTCGGCTTACAGCGCCTGCTATACCACCGGCACCACAGGCAAGCCCAAGGGCGTGTACTACTCGCACCGCGGCATCTACTTGCACTCCACGGCCATGGCCACTAATTTGGGCATGACGCTGGACGACTGCGTCATGCTCATCACGCCCATGTTCCACGGGCAGTGCTGGGGCCTGCCACAGGCCGCCACGCTGCTGGCCGACAAGATCGTGCTGCCTGGCCGCTACGCTGCCGAAGACACCAAGCCGCTGGTTGACGCCATGATCGCCGAGGGTGTGACCATCACCAATGGCGCGCCGGCCATCTTCCAACCGATGCTGCAGTACATCGAGACGATGCCGGTCAAGCCGGACTTTGGCCGCATGCGCATGCTGTCTGGTGCCTCCGAGCCACCGCTGTCGATGATGATCGGTTTCTACAACCTCACGGGCGCTGAGGTGGTGCACGCCTACGGCGCCACCGAAGCCACTACGCTGGTGACCGTCAACCGTCTCAAGCCCACGCTGAGTAACCGCTTGACCCAGGAGGAGCGGTGGAATCTCAAGCGCAAGCAGGGCCTGGTCCTGACTGGCGTGGACATCCGCATCCTAAATGCCAACGACCAGGACCTGCCGCACGACGGCCAGTCGGCCGGAGAGATTTGCCTGCGCGGCCCCTGGATCACGACCAGCTACCACGACATGCCCGATTCTGGTGATCGCTTCTTGGTGGGCGGGTGGTGGCGCTCGGGCGATGTCGGCACGGTGGACGAGAACGGCTACCTCAAGGTCACTGACCGCATCAAGGACGTGATCAAGAGCGGCGGCGAATGGATTTCTTCCATCGACATGGAAAACCTGCTCATGGGCCATTCCGCCGTGCGTGATGCCGCGGTGGTCGGCATTCCTCATGCGAAGTGGCAGGAAAGGCCGCTGGCCCTGGTGGTGCTGAAGCCCGGCCAGCAGGCAACCCAGGAACAACTGCAGGAACACCTATCCAGCGCCTTCGCAAAGTGGCAGTTGCCCGATCAGGTCCTGTTTGTCGAAGCCATCCCCAAGACCAGCGTCGGCAAGCTCGACAAGAAGCGCATACGCGCCGAGCATGCGGGCCGCTACGCAGAGTGAGCCAACCTTTTTCTACAGGAGAACAACATGAATGACCATGAACCCGTCATCGTCGGTGCTCTGCGCACCCCGGTGGGCAAACGCGGTGGGCGCCTGCAGAAATGGCACCCCGTCGATCTGCTGGGCGAGACGCTACGCCAACTGGTCGAGCGCTCCGGCGTCAACCCCGCAGATCTGGACGATGTGATCGTTGGCTGCGTGCTGCAGTGGGATCAACAGCACGGCAACCTGGGACGTCATGCCGTATTGGCAGCGGGACTGCCCGAATCCGTCCCGGCTGTGACGGTTGACCGGCAATGCGGCTCCGGCCAGCAAGCGGTCAGCTTTGCCGTGCACGGTATCCAGGCTGGTGCCTACCAACTGGTTATCGGGGCCGGGGTGGAGTCGATGTCGCAGGCTCCCATGCCACCTTCGTTCAAGCCCGGCGCGCCGCTGGGCTCGCAATGGCTCTGTTGCAAAAATCGTGAAGCTTGAGCATGCTTGGCGGAGATTGGACGGACGGAACGATGACGGATTTCAAGTGGCGCCATTTCCAGGGTGATGTGATCCTGTGGGCGGTGCGCTGGTATTGTCGCTATCCGATCAGCTATCGCGACCTTGAGGAAATGCTGGCGGAACGCGGCATTTCGGTCGACGGCTCTGTTGCAAACTCTGATGCGGTTGCCAACGTTGGGCCTTGTCTTGGTAAGGTCGGTTGTGATGGACGATTTCAAAGGGCGGCATTTTACCGGAGAAGTCATCCTATGGGCGGTCCGCTGGTACTGCCGGTACGGTATCAGCTACCGTGATCTCGAGGAAATGCTGGCGGAACGTGGCATCGATGTCGATCACACGACCATCTATCGCTGGGTGCAGCGCTACGCGCCGGAGATGGAGAAGCGGTTGCGCTGGTTCTGGCGGCGCGGCTTTGATCCGAGCTGGCGTCTGGATGAGACCTACGTAAAGGTGCGGGGCAAATGGACCTACCTGTACCGGGCGGTCGACAAACGGGGCGACACGATTGATTTCTACCTGTCGCCGACCCGCGGCGCCAAAGCTGCGAAGCGCTTTCTTGGCAAAACCCTTCGCGGTCTGAAGGACTGGGAAAAGCCGACGAAACTCAACACCGACAAGGCGCCAAGCTACGGCGCCGCAATCGCCGAGTTGAAACGAGAAGGAAAGCTCGCCCCAGAAACCGAACACCGGCAGGTGAAATACCTGAACAACGTGCTCGAGGCCGACCACGGCAAGCTCAAGATGCTGATCAAGCCCGTGCGTGGTTTCAAATCGATGCCGACAGCCTACGCCACGATCAAGGGCTTCGAGGTGATGCGCGCCCTGCGCAAAGGGCAGGCCCGGGCATGGTGCCTGCAGCCAGGGATCAGGGGAGAGGTGCGTCTGATCGAAAGATCATTTGGCATTGGCCCCTCGGCCATGACCGAGGCCATGGCCATGCTCAATCAGCATTTCAACAAAGCGGCCTGATCCCAACAAAGGCGCGGTGCCGCTCGGCGGTCCCGAATGTTTGCAACAGAGCCCTCGACGATACCTTTGTTCGCCGATTAGACGTTCAATTATCGCTGGCGGATAGTCCTTGAGGTCGACGAGGTGGGGTGGGCGATGTCGCAGGTCTTCGTGATGAATTAGGGCGTAGTGCCGGAATAGCATTTCACGCGTGACGGCCTCCATCAGTCCGACCAGCTCCGCATGGTTCCCGACTGACCGAAGCGCTTCCACGACGACGCTCGTCAGCGCGAGGCCGAATGGAGCTTTCGATACGGCGCCAATATAGGACATCCGATCAAGTCTTTCCTCCTGCTCGCGGCAGGGTGACTAACCTGCCTCTATAGCTCTATAATGCTCCCAAGCAGCCGCCTGACCATCTAGACTAGCCAGCGTGTCACGCTGGCGGCCAATACGCGCCATCAGTGCTTTGGGGTCATTGAGGTCTCTGGTCCTCTACGATCATGTCTGCTGCTTTTTCGCCGATCATGATGCAAGTGGCGTTCGTATTGCCGTTGATGATCGTTGGCATGATCGAGGCATCAGCCACGCGAACATTTTGCAGCCCTCGAACCTTGAGACGAGTGTCGACAACCGCCAGCGCGTCGGTTCCCATCTTGCACGTGCCGACCGGGTGATAAGAATGATTCACATGTTCAGTGAGGTAAGCGTCAATTTCTTGATCTTCATTCAGCTTGTGGGTGGGGTAGAGCGGTCGCTTGACCACGTCATTCATCGTCTCTGAGAAAAGAATGTCCTGCGTTATCTTGAAGGCGTTTCGTAACGCGGTTCGATCGTCAGGATGGCTCAGAAGATTGAGGTCGATGAGGGGATCGGACAGAGCGGAACTATCGCGAAGGCGCACTGCACCTCTGCTCTTGGGATGACCGATATTGATGAGAACCGTGAAGCCCCATTTCGTCATCAAACGATAGTCGCGTGCGTGGTCGCGATAGGCTAGCGGAATCACGTGGAGTTGGAAGTCCGGGCGGTCCCGATCGGGATCGGAGCGCAGGAACCCTCCTGCGGCAGTCGGCGGATTGCCCAGCCAGCTGCCTTTGCGCACGATATAGTGCAGAAGATCCTTTGTGCTCTTGATCAATCCCAATGGATTGAGCGCAATGCCAATGCGCTTGCGCGTCTCGAAGATCATCATGACGTCGGGATGATCATGCAGATTCTGCCCGACGCCATTTATTTCTTGAACGACTTCTATGCCATGCCGGTCGAGCTCGGCGCGCGGGCCGACACCGGAGAGCATCAGAATCTGGGGTGAATTGAACGAACCGCTGCTGACGATGACCTCCTTCTGGACATCGACTCGCCGCACTTGGCCGTCCTGGACGAACTCCACGGCAACCGCCCTCTTGCCTTCGAAAACGATCCGCCTCGCGCGCGCATTCACCTCAACGCGGACGTTGGGTCGGTCGAGCATCGGGTCGATATAGCAGCGCTTCACACCGGCCCGCCGGCCGTCCTTGACCGTAAACTGATAGACCCCGATCCCTTCCTGGGTATCGCCATTGAAATCATTGTTCTGTGGATAACCAAGTGACGCGGCGGCTTCGATGAACGCTCGATAGGCTTCGAACGAAGCATCGCCTTCGGATACGTGAAGCGGACCGAAGGCGCCATGATATTGACTCTCGCCCCGGACATTGCGCTCCGCCTTTCTGAAGTAAGGCAGAACGTCGTTGTACGACCAACCTTGGTTGCCGAGGTCGTGCCAATTGTCGAAATCGGATCGGTCGCCACGGATGTAAACCATGCCATTCATCCCGCTCGACCCGCCCAGCATCTTACCGCGAGGATTATAGAGGCGGCGGCCATTCAGCGCCGTGACTGGCTCGGTATTGTAGCGCCAGTTGAGCGTGTTGATCGCAAAATCCTGGATCAGTGCCGCAAAGGCACCTGGTGTTGAAACGAGCGGCGAATTACCCGATCCGCCAGCCTCGAGTAGGCATACCGTCGTTTTCGGATCTTCCGACAAACGACTGGCGATCACGCCTCCGGACGAGCCGCCCCCGATAATGACATAGTCTGGCATATATATTGTCTCCGTAGAGATCTGGACCGACCGAGCGCTTGGCCATAGCTCCTGCCTGGTGCCGACCGGCTGGTGCTACCTAGGAAGATCGTGCCGACGCGAATGAGCCGCACGACGAACTGCGCGCGCCCTCAAGAAGCGAGAATGCGCTGATTACCGAGACCGAAATGAGATTCCGGATTGAAAATGTACTGAAGATTTCCATGGCCTCTCCCGGCGGATTTATCCTTGTCAGGGGATTTTCGCTCGATCCCGGTTCGCCAGTTTACGGTCGATGTCACCGTCGAACTTGGAAAATCCGGCCCGCGAATTTGACTTCGCTTTGCCCCGGTCGCTGCGAGAAGAGAGGACGTCACACGACGGGAGTGGTGGGATTCGCGGTGTCTCCGAGCGAGCATCGCGGATGCTCGCCGGCGCTTGAGGCCGCCCGGGTTCCTTTGGGCCGCAAGGCGACAAGCTTTTCCAAATGAACTCCCGCTCGGCGCTGCTGGATACTGACCCTCCAGGCCGTTCCCCGGTCGCAATTCTTGACGGCGCAAAGCTACAAATAATGCAGCCCGGTTTCTCCAAGCGCCAGCGCTGCCCTCCGAATAATCTCGCCCAGAGAACACGCAATAACGCATGTCTAGGGAGGATTGATTGAGACATCCGAACATGAGGAGCCTGCTCGCGGGAAGTGCGATCGGCCTTTTCGCCACTGCATACCCGATGAGCGCAGCGTGCGCTCAGACTGCCACGAACGCGCCCGCGTCATCGGTGGCATCGGGTGTCGGTGCCACGAAGGATGCAGCTCTCGACCAGGAGGCTCGACCGAAGGTGCCTTGGAGGACATCGTCGTCACGGCGCGTAAGCGGAGCGAGAATCTTCGCGATGTGCCGGTCGCGCTTACGGCAGTCTCGGGTGACACCCTCACGCATCGCAACATCACGCAGATGGTCGACCTTGTGACCACACTCCCTAACCTAACTGTCTCCTACGGTACCATCCAGCCTCGGACATTTATCCGCGGCTTTGGCTCGGGCGATAATCTCTCCTTCGATCAATCGGTCGGAAAATTCGTCGACAACGTGTCTTATGGCCGGGACCAAGACAGTCGCATTCCCTTGTTCGACCTGGAAAGAGTCGAAGTGCTGCGTGGACCTCAGGTGTTGCTGTTCGGCAATAGCGCGACGGCCGGCGCTCTCAACATCACGACGCGAAAGCCCGGCGACCGATTCGAGGCGGATGGCTCGATCGGCTATGAATTCAACAACAACGAGACGAATGTACAGGGTGGTGCAACACTCCCGGCTGCCGAGGGCGTCAGCCTGCGGGTTGCCGGCTTGCTGCAGCATCTCGACACGGGCTGGATACACAACAATGTGACCGGCTTCGACAGTCCGCGCACGCGCAATTATGCTGGCCGCGCGATCTTGCGCATCGAGCCCAGCTCCGATCTCCAGATACAACTGAAGGCCGAATATGACCGGCTCCTCGATGAGGGTGAGAACATCCAGGTCTACAAGCAGTCCCTGGCGGTGCCGGGCCTCTTCGATGACACGAAGCTGGATGGGCGGACCTCAAACTCGAACGCCGGCCCGCCTTATTTCCAGCAAGGCTACGCCTATCTGCGAAACCAGACCTATCAGGCCGACATCAACTATCACGTCCTTGGCGGACAGTTGATCTCGACCAGCAGCTATCGGAACTACATGTCGTCCACGTCAGGCGATGGCGATGGCCTGGCCGCTGACATCTTCAACGCGTTTATCTTCAACCGCTATCGGCAGTTTGCGCAGGAACTCCGTTTCGAGGGCACGTCGGGCGATTTCGATTACACGTTGGGAGGCTATTATCAGCACGACGAGATGCGTGCCTTCACGTTGATCGAATTCAACCTGGCGCCTCTGGGGGTCCCTGTTCCACCCTTCGCACGCTATCTGAGCTTCGATCAGGACACTGATGCCTGGTCGGGCTTCGCAAACCTGCGCTGGCGGATCACGCCAAAGCTCAAGGTGGAAGCTGGCTTTCGCTATACCGACACACGAAAGGACGTGAACCAGCTGCTTGCGACGGCCAATATTATTCCCTCGCTTCCCAGAAACACGAAGCGGGTCACGGTCGCGCAACAGATAAATCCGGCGCTTGATCCGGTTCAGCTGGCGGTCCTGGGTGTCTTGCCGCATGACTACCGCGGCATTCAACAGAATGACGGTTATTTTCAGCCGCAGGTCATCGTACAATATGAGATCGCACCGGCGAACATGGTCTATGCCAAGTTCGTCAGCGGGTCGAAGGCCGGCGGCGTGGACGCGATCTCCCCTGATTCCAATCCGAACGCGACCAAGTTCGGTCCGGAGAAAGCTACGTCCTTCGAGCTTGGCGCCAAGGGCCGGCTCGCGAGCGGCCACCTCGATTATGCGCTCACCATCTTCTCAACGACGTTCAAGGACTTGCAGCTTTCGGTCTATGACAACGTCTCGTCGTTTCTCGTGTCGAATGTCGGCAAGGCGCGGACGCGCGGTGTCGAGCTCGAGCTCAACTGGGCCCCGGCACCCCGCCTGCGTATCGATTTCAACGGTGCCTATCTCGATGCCAGATATCTGAGCTTTCCTGACGCGACATGCACCAACGAGCAGTCGTTGATTGCCGGCCCGACCTGCACCCAGGACCTCTCCGGCGCGCCGACGTCCTATGCATCGAAATGGTCGGGCAACCTGGGGATCGCCTATGAGCAGTCGCTCGGCGGGGATTACCGCCTCGCCGGCCGGATAGATGTATCGGCAAGATCTTCCTATGATGCAGGCAGCACCAATTCGCCGGATGAGCGCCAGAAGGGCTATGCCCAGCTCGATGCGAACCTCGACCTCAGCCCGAACACCAGCAGCTGGACGATCTCGCTGTTCGGAAGGAACCTGACCGACAAGCGCTATCTGAGTTTCGCTCTGCCGACCATTCCAGCGACCTTCGGCGAGATGGGAACATATTCGCGCGGGCGACAGCTTGGCGTTCGCCTGAGCGGTCGCTTCTAGACGCGCCGGGCAATCTTCACCCCGAACCAGCAATTCTGCGAGGCACTCCGATGACGTCCATTTTGCCGCAGCCGCGATATTCCGATACAGCGAGTGTGTTCATCGCCTCGCCGAAGCGTCTCCTGATAGACGGGGAATGGCAGTCCTCCTCAAGCGAGAAGTTCGTACCGGTCTACGATCCGTCGAGTGGTATCGAGATCGGGGCGATCGTCGATGCCAGCGATGCGGATGTCGATCGGGCCGTCGGCGCGGCGCGCGCGGCGTTCGATGACGGCCGGTGGAGCGGCCAGTCTCCTTACTATCGGGAGATGACGATCCGGAGGCTGGCCGATCTGATCGAGGCGAACGCCACCGAGTTCGCTGAGCTGGAAGCGATCGACAATGGGAAGTCGATCACCGCCGCATCGCAGATGGACGTTCCCGGCGCGATCGCACAGCTACGCTATATGGCAGGCTGGGCATCACGTCTCGATGGAGAGAGCGTCGAGCCGTTGCTCGCGCCATCCGGCGCTTTCCATGGTTACACCCGGCGCGAGCCGATCGGCGTCGCGGCCCTGATCGTGCCCTGGAACTTTCCGCTTTTCTTCGCCGCCCTGAAGCTCGCGCCAGCACTGGCCGCAGGGTGTACGACCGTTCTCAAGCCGGCCGAACAGACAAGCCTGACGACCTTGCGGTTCGCCGAACTGGTGCTTGAGGCCGGTTTCCCGGCAGGCGTGATCAACATCGTGACGGGCGCTGGCAGTGGTGCCGGCGCGGCGCTGGTGCGACATCCCGAGGTCGACAAGATCAGTTTCACGGGTTCGACCTCGGTCGGCAAGATGATCGCGCACTCGGCCGCCGACACCTTAAAGCGCGTGACGCTCGAACTTGGGGGCAAGTCGCCTGTGATCGTCTTGCCCGACGTCGATCTCGGACAGGCAGCTCAAGGCGTGGCGGGAGGCGTTTTTTTCAACTCTGGCCAGATTTGCACGGCGGGCTCGCGCGTCTTCGCCCATCGGGACGTGTTCGACGCGCTGGTGGAAGGGATAGCCGACGCAGCGCGGGGGATTCGTCTCGGTCCTTCGCTTGCGCCGGATACGCAGATGGGACCGCTGGTGTCGGCGCGGCAGCGCGATACCGTCATGGGTTTCATCGAGAGCGCATCGACTGAAGGTGCCTCGGTCGTTGCAGGAGGCGGTCAGCTCGCCGATCAGGGCTATTATGTGTCGCCCACGATCATCGCTGACGTCTCACCCGAGATGCGCGTGATGCGTGAAGAGATCTTCGGGCCAGTGGTTTGCGTGTCGCGCTTCGATGATCTCGACGCCGTGGTGAAGAGCGCGAACGCCACGCGCTACGGGCTGGCGGCGTCGGTCTGGACCCGCGATATCAGCTCCATGCATCGACTGGTGCGGTCGATCAAGGCGGGTACGGTCTGGGGGAACTGCCACAACGCCATCGATCCTGCCGTGCCGTTCGGCGGATACAAGGAGTCCGGGCTCGGCCGCGAACATGGGCGTGAGGGCGTGCTTGCCTATACCGAAACCAAATCAGTTCTCGTGGCTCTGTAGGTTTAGAGGGAGCGAAGACAATGGGCGGTAGGGCGGAAGCAATTGGTGGGCGGGGCCTCTCCGCGGCGGTACGAGCCTTTTGCATCGTTCCTCTGGCTACCGGTATCGGGGACATCGCCCAAGGCGCGAAGTTTCTCGCGACCGCCGGCGCCGCGCTCCCATCCGCCGCGCTTTCCGATCCAACACTGAACAGCCAGCTGATGTTCGCCGGAGCGATCTGGCTCGGCTACGCGCCGCTCATCTGGTATGCCAGCTGCGATCTGCGTGAGCGGCTCTTGCTCCTGCGTTTGCTCTTCGGCTTCGTTTTTCTAAGTGGCCTCGCACGGACCCTGGCCTATCTTCGGTATGGGTCGCCAGGTTTCGTTCTCACCGCGGCGATAGCGATCGAGTTGGTGGTGCCGCCGGTGATCATGTTTTGGACCGCAATTGCGGACGCCCGGCTACGAAACAGGTCAGCTTGAGGGGCGGCCGCGCCAGAGGGGCAAGGTTCCGCGCAGCGCCGAATGCCGATATTCCCGCGCTGAGACTCCAAATTTGCGACGGAACGAACGGCTGAAATAGCTGAGATCGTCAAACCCGACGTCGTAAGCGATGTCAGTGATGCGGGCGCTTAGGGAAGGATCGCTCAATCGGCGACTGGCTTCGTCGAGCCGTGCGTCAGCAATGTATTTGTGACACGAGGTTCCTTGGCTGCGGAAGACGCGTTGGAGGCTCTTGGCTGAAAGCCGCAGTTTTTCACAAATATAGCTTGGACGCAGAGCCGGATCTTCGAGATTGGATTCAACAAATCTCTGTACCGAGGTCCAGCTGTCGTCGCGACGCCGGTCGGTCTCAAATTCGGCGGAATAGCAGGTCAGAATGGTGTCGCCCAGAACGCGAGCGGCGAGCGGATCGTCGGCCTCTGTCTGGAACCTCTCGAGCTGCTGCAACAATCCTATCGCATAGCTTCTCATGAGGATCGCGGAGGATCGATGCGCCGCGATACGGTAATTGATCATATCGCCGATCGGCGGTGATGAGCGGCGCATACGCGCTTCGAGCATCTGCTTCGAAAAGATGAGGCAGAGATGCTCGTTATCGTCGTCGAACTCATATTGGTGCGCCGCTGCACCGTCGCAAAGCACGACATCACCCGGGCCTATTGTGATCATCCGATCGTCGAGGCGTATCGCGGCATGCCCCTCCTTCTGTACCTTCAACAGGTAGAAGTCGCGGAAAGCCTCGGCGGCATATTTGAGGCTACATGCCCTGGACGCAAACCGCAGAAGTGCAAGGTTGCTGAACAGCGTCCAGGTGAATTCCGTTGTCTTCGCTCGTACCGGCGGCGTTTCGATGTCCAGATCAGTGGCCAGTTGCGATGCGAAAAGCGATCGATGGCCGACGCGGATATGATTAGCTCGTGGAACCAGCAGCCCTCCGCCCAGACCTGACGCGTCAGAAGTTGCCGTTGAATGTCCCACTTCGTCTCTCCACGCTAAGGAGCGCTCCTCTTGTTGTGCCCAGAGGATTTCGCCCGGCTGCTTTCATTGTGGCAATCTAGGCACCCTTGAATTCCGGTACGCGGCGCTCCTGAAATGCGGCCAGGCCCTCATTGCGATCGAACGATGAGGAGTAGGTCGAATTGACGTCCAGCTCAGCCTCGATCGCCTCCGGAAGGGCAAGTTCGACAGCGTTGTTCAAAAGCTGCTTCATGTGATGCAGACCCAGGGGGCTCTTCGAGGCAAGTTTGCTGGCGATGCCGTCCACCGCCTCTTGGAGCTCGCTATCCGGAACGATCATGCTCACGAGTGGCGCGAACAGCGGGTTCGAGACGCTAAGCAGGTCGCCGGTGAGCATCAGAAACTTGGCGTGGTTCAATCCGAGCCGTCGCGGCATCCGTGCGGTGGCTCCTCCGCCCGGCAACAGGCCGTAATTGGCGTGTCCGTCTCCCAGGCGCGCGCCCTCGGCGGCGATCACGATGTCGCAGCCGAGGAGCAGTTCCATTCCGCCCGCTGTTGCGATACCGTTGACGGCCGCAAGGATGGGCTTCGGGAAGGCTTCGATCCGCGAAAAGAGATCCGTCGCGCGTCGCAGGAACCGAGCTGTTTCTGCGTCGCGGTCGGCAGGAGGGAAAGCGCCGATGAACTTGAGATCCGCGCCCGCGCAAAAGGCACGGCCTCGTCCGGTCAGCACGAGGCAGCGTACCGCCGCCCTCGATTCCAGCTGATCAAGCGACCGGTTCAGCTCGTCGATCATGATCGGGCTGAGGCAGTTGAGGTCGTTCGGCCGCTCAAGGGTGATCCATGCGACCGGACCGCGCTGCTCGAGGGAAATCTGCTCAAACGTCATCGGCTATGCTTTCATCATTGTCGTCGGAATAGCGTCGCAGGATGGCGGCAACACCGACTGGATCATCCAGCATGAGGTTATGTCCGCCCGAGAGCGTATATGCGTCCCACTCAGGATGTTGGGTCGCTGCCTGGTGGTAACGCTGGAAATGGGGTTCCTGCGAATTGCCGTCCCCTCCGACTGCGAGGATATAGGCCTTCTTCGGGATTTCTTTGTATCGCCCGCTAAGGCGGATGCGCTGCATCATGGTCCCTACTGGGTGGACGATCTGATAACCCGCGACGCGCCGCCCGTGGTCGATATCGCGTGACATCGCGTCGCCCGGCCGCAGCTTCATCGTCAGCCCGTCATCTCCGGCGGTATCGACGACGAGACTTTCGGGGCGAGGAACGAGGCGGAAGGGCGTGTCGCCGTCCTCCGCCACGAACGAGTCCAGATAGACAATGGCCCGGAAACGCTCCGGGATAGCATCTGCCAGGGCGGTGGCGACAAAGCCACCGTAGGAATGGGCGACGAGAACGATGTCGTCGAGGTCCTCCCAGTCGACCAAGGCCTTTAACTCGTCGACATGGGTCTGGATATTGATGCCGAGCCGTGCTTCCCATGCGCGTTCCGCAACGCCAGCCAGGGTCGGGCGGTAAACTTCGTGGCCAGCCTTTTGCAGGTGGATCGCGACGGCGCGAAACGCCCAGCCCCCATGCCAGCCGCCGTGGATGAGGAGGAAGGTTGTCATTCGGCGACACAAGGAACGGCGACCAATAGGCCGCCGTTCCAACCAAGGGTTTTTAATTCCTCCCGCACGGTTCTTCAACGCACCGAGAAACTGAGCTTCAGGCCGATCTGGCGACCGCGCGAATATGTCCCAACGACGGCCGTCGGCTGGCCGGGTGGCGTTACGGCATATTCAAGTGGGCGCTTGTTGCCCAGGTTGCGTCCGAACAGCGACATCCGCCAGCGTTTGTCGGTAGGGCCAAAATCGAGATGGGCGTCGATCTGCGCGAACGCGCCTTGCTCCATCCGCGGGTCATTATAGGCACCGGCGTTGTAGCGAGACCTGGCAAAGATGGAGGCGCCAGCGGCGACCTGATAGTCTCCGGACCCGAGGGGTCGCGCATAGTCGACGCGAAACGTACCCGTCCATTTTGAAGCGTATTGGGTCGGCGTTCCCGCAAGGTCCTGGAAGCCGCCCACACAGCCCGGCTGAAGTCCGGCATTTTGCGCACTCGAACATGCGGCACCTGGAAAATCGACGAACTTCGCGTCCAGATAGGAGCCTGCAAAGCCAAGCTCGAGTCCATCGGCGGGGCGAGCGGTCAGGTCCAGTTCGACGCCCTGGGATCTGGCCTTGCCGACGTTGGAGACGACGAAGGCGAGATTCTGGAAGACCGACTGTTGCAGCGCCGTGAACGTGGTCCTGAAGATGGCGACCGAATATTCGAGCCTGTTGTCGAGGATGAGCCCCTTCGCCCCTGCTTCGAACATCGACGCAAATTCTGGCCGGAATGCGGCAGCCGATGGTGTGCCGCCGGCATAGCTGAAGTCGAAGCCTCCCGACTTGGCGCCTCGGACGAATTTCAGATATACCTTGTTGCGAGGCGCGATTTCATATTGAACGATTGCCTGGGGCTGCCAGTGGTTTTCGGACAGGCGCAGTGTCCCGAACGGGAAATTGTGCTGGGCCGACCGGAAAACTGCGTTGAAGATCGGGTCCAGAGCAGCGTTGCGACCCGCCTGCAGATCAGAACGCGTGGTATCGAAGTCGAGGTGCGGGATAACGCCGGTACCGAACAATGCCTGACCGGCAGTCTTGTTGATGTCGGCGTAACGGACGCCCCCGGATAGGCTCAGACGGTCGGTGATGCGATACGTCGCGTCGACGAAGCCCGAGTAGACGCGATTGTTCTGATCATATGTTTCGACACGTCCGATGGGGGTCGTGGCGGCGCCCGTCAGACCGAAGCCTCCGAGCGTGAACTCCTGCATAAGATCGATCCCGAGCGTGTCGCGCTGATAATAGCCGCCCGCCGTGATATCCAGGCGCCCATATGTGCCGCTGAACCGGAGTTCCTGGCTGAATTGACGATAGTGCTGCCACAATAGGTTCATGTAGGTCTGGGCGTGGTTGACGCCGTCGCTGCCGAACTGAACGTCGGAGTGCGACGTGCGCCAGGCGCTGGTCGAGGTGAGCTTGCCTCCTAGCAGGTCATAATTGATGTCAGCCTGGTAGAGGTTGGCGTCCATGAAGCTGAGCTCGTCGCTATAATATGGCGCGACGTCATAGTTGGAGTAGCGCGTGCCCGTGTCACCGACGACAGGATAGGGAGCGCGGGTCGCATCCAGCGGCTGCGCGACGGAGACGAGCGCATTGCCATAGTCGCGCAGGCGATCGACCTCGGCCTTGAGCAGGATTTCCAGGCCGGGCGCGGGAGAAAGCAGCAAGGATGGGCGCACCGCGATGTTGCGCGTCCTCGGCTCGGTCTGATCCTTGATCGGATTGTAGAGCCGCCCCTCCGACAAATCCTGGTACAAGCCGCCGATACGCAGGCTCGCCCAATCAGCCAGCGGCACGGTAACGCCGCCCTGGACCTGGAATTCGTGATTGTAGAATTTCGTATCCGATCGAACCGTCGGCTTCGAAATTCCGTCCGGGCTTCTTCGTCGCCATGCTGATCGCGCCGACTGTCGCGCTGTTCCCGAAGGTCAGGACCTGCGGGCCCTTGAGTATCTCGATGCGTTCGACGTCGAAGATCGGAATGCGTCCGTCCTGGTCCCGACCGAAGGACACGTTGTCGATGAACTTGCCCACCGATTGCTCGAACGACGCGTTCGCGCCGGATCCGAAGCCGCGAATGAAGGTGAACGGCTGGACCGCGCCATAGCTGAAGCTGAAATTGGGGGTGATCTGGGGCAGGTCGATCACCTGGGTGATGTTCTTCTGCTGGAGCACCTCTCCGCCGATCGCGGTGATCGCGACCGGCACGTCGCGAAGATTCTCGGCACGCTTGCGGGCGGTGACGACGATGTCCTGTGGCCCGGCCTCAGGTTGCGTCGCCTCGGCCGGCGGGCTGTCGGCCTGCGGCGCCGTCTGCGCCAAGGCCGGCGCGGCAAGAGCAAAACATGAGACGCCCGTCACCGCGATGACGGCGAACCTGCAGCGACTGCAAAATGGTGATTTATCCAGCATACCCCTCCTCTTCCCCCACATTGCCGGGTTGTTTGGCGAGGTCTTGACCTCGTTTCCTGTACATCTACGCCGGATTCAACCCGTCAGTCAACAGACATACCATTGGGGATGTTGACTGACGGAGCGGAAGCGACAAGTGTAGTTAGTTAGGAGCACGGTCTGGCTGTTCGATCTGCTCGGGCCTGTGCAGCCCTGAAAGTCGTTTACACGCTGCGCAGCGCTGTTCGGTCGGCGAAGTAGTGAGATGAAGTAAGTATGAAGCAGGTGTCGGAGGCAGATTCCGGGAAATCATCGGCCTGGAAAGTTACGGTCCTCAGCCGAGAGGAGCAGTATGATCTCAAGCGCAAGGTGCTGATCCAGGAAGCCGCGCGGGCCTTCAGTACGCGCGGCTATCACGCCACGTCGCTGGCCGACGTGGCCCGTGAACTCGGCGTCACGAAAGGCGCGCTCTATTATTATGTGAAGAGCAAGCAGGATATCCTGTTCGAGTGCCACGTGAATTCGATCGCGTTGGGGGACCGCGCGATCGAACATGCGCGGTCGATCGACGGCAGCGGCTTTGACAGCGTGGTGGCACTGGCGCGCCGGTATATGGAATTGCTGGTCGGCGAGAGCGGCCCCCTCGCCATCCTGACCGAATTCAATGCGCTTGAGCCGGAGAACCGCAAGATCGTCGCCGCAGGACGCACGCGCTTCGGGAACACGTTCCTGGAATTGATCGAGCGTGGCCAGGCCGACGGATCGGTTCGTGGCGCGATCAACGGCAAGATGGCCGAATTCTTTTATCTGGGTGCCGTGAACTGGGCGACACGCTGGTTCGACGCTGGCGGCGAATTGGACGGAAGCCTCGTCGCCGCCCAATTCGCCGACCTGTTCGCGGCTGCGATCAGGGCCTGACAGGGGTCGGTTCCGGCTGAGGGCGGAATGACACCCTATCCCATCATATTCATGAGGGTGGGCAGGAGGGGTTGGCGGAAGTGGCATAAGCTATTGCTTTGAAGTAGGAAATTGGGTGTCTAGACTATTCCTTCGACGAGGCACTAAATGCCACAGGCCACACCCGCCGAACAGGACGATAGCGCGGCCCTGTTTTCGTTTCCAGCGGTGCATCGCAAGAAGGTGACCGCCGCCTTTGACGGCGGTCGGCTGACCTGTGACGGCGGGGTGCTGCTGTTGGCCCCGGCGGGACGTGAGAGGGGGCTCTGCGCGCAACTGGCGGCTTGCATTGCCGATCCGCGCGATCAATCGCGGGTAGCCCACAAGCTCGATGACATCCTGCGGGCGCGCATCTTTGCGATCTCCTGCGACTACGAGGACGCCGACGACCTCGACGCGCTGCGCGACGATCCGGGGTTCCGCCTGGCGCTCGGCAAGCTGCCGGGGTCGGGTACGGGCCTGGCGAGCCAACCGACGATAAGCCGGTGGGAGAACGCGCCAACCACGCGCGAGTTGGCGCGCATGATGAAGGCCATGATCGGCGTTTACTGTACCAGCTACCCTATGCCACCCGAGGCGGTGACGCTGGACATCGACGATACCTGCGACGTCGTCCACGGCTACCAGCAGTTGTCCTTTTGGAACGGCCACCACGGCGAGCGCTGCTTCCTGCCCATCCACGTCTACGACACGGCGACGGGGCGGCCGGTGGCGATGCTGCTGCGCTCCGGCAAGACGCCCACCGGCGCGGAAGCTGCCGGCCACATCCGGCGCCTCGTGCGGCATATCCGCCGGCACTGGCCCACCACCCGCATCACGATCCGGGGTCATGGGCACTACGGCAGGCCCGAAGTGATGACCTTCTGTGAGGCCCACGGCGTCGACTACGTCCTTGGCCTGCCCACCAACGCGGTGCTGCGCGCCGATCCCGAGATCGTGGCTGCCGCCGATCACTGCGCGACCAAACGGGCGATCACGCAGGCGCCTGCGCTTCGCCACTATGCCGAAACCCGCTACGGCGCGAAGAGCGGGAAGTGCCAACGCCGGGTCGCAGCGCGGATCGAGGCGAGCACGCTCGGCTTGGATATCCGCTACGTCGTCACTTCGTTCGACGACAAGGCGGGCTCGGCCGAGCACATCTACGAGATCCTCTATTGCGCCCGTGGTCGCGCCGAAAACCTGATCAAGATGCACAAGTCCCAGCTCGCCAGCGATCGCACCTCGTGTCGCTTAGCCAACGCTAATCAGATGCGGCTAATCCTGCACACCGCTGCATTCTGGCTGATGTGGCGCATCCAGCAGGTTATCCCGAAGGGCACTGCGCTCGCCTCCGCCGAGTTCGCGACACTGCGCCTGCGTCTCCTCAAGGTCGCCGCCCGCGTCATCGAGAGCACCGCCCGCATCCGCGTCGCCTTCGCTTCTGCCTGTCCCGACGTCGCCGTCTTCCGGACCACCGCCAGCGCGCTCAGGCCCGCCCCGACATAGCCGCCGCGGCCGTGCCGCCCAGTATCCGAGCCCCTACCATCAACCTCGCAAGCCTCTCGATCCCACGCGATGAAAAAGGCGCCGCGCCGCCGCTCGTCCTGCTCACGCGAACAAAGCTGCCAACCTCCAGCGACCCCCAGAAGAGGAACCGTCGCGAATAATCGCGGTTAGGGTGTCATTTCGTCCTCAGCCGGAACCAACCCCTGACATACCTTAGCCGGACCTGCGGCTGCGGCATATTCTTCGCGCAGTCTGGTTACGATCGCTGCCGCCGGTTCGGCCGCCCGGACGTCGCCGACACCATGACCGGCGCTCCAGACGTCGCGCCATGCGCGTAGCGTCTCCGTTTCCGAAACCACGCTGAATGGTCCCTCCTTCACCTCCTTCGATGGCTTGAAGCCGGCTCGCTCGAGACTTGGGCGCAGCATGTTGGCGGGAATGCCGGTGACCTCGGAGGTCGTGGCGATGTCGTCCGCGCCGCTTTCGATGAGCATGTCGCGATAAGCGTCTGAGGCGAAACTCTCAGTTGCCGCGATGAACGAGGTTCCGAGCAGGCCGAAGTCCGCGCCGATCTGCTCGATCGCGCGCAAGTGGCGGCCGCGCGTCAGTCCACCGGCCACGATCAGCGGGCCGACGAAGAATTCCCGCACTTCCGACACGAATGCGAACGGGTTGAGCCAGCCCGTCTGGCCACCGGCGCCGGCGCAGAGCAGGATCAGGGCGTCTGCACCGCTCTCCGCCGCTCGTCGGGCGTGGCGAACCGAGGCGACATCGGAAAAGACCAGGCCGCCATAACCTTTGACGCGTTCTACGACGGGGGCCGGGTTGCCCACGCTCGCGATGATGATCGGCGCTTCGTATCTCGCCGCGATCGACAGGTCCGCTTCAAGCCTGGGATTGCTGTGGTGGACGATGATGTTGATCGCATAGGGGGCCATCCCTAGCTCGCCCGCCTGCGGCGCCATCTGGGCCATCCAGATCTCGAAGATGTCGGAAGAGCGCGCGTTCAGCGCCGGCAGGGATCCGATGATTCCGGCCCGGCAGCACGCCAAGGTCAGTTTCACACTGGAGACGAGGAACATCGGGCCGGCCACCGCCGGCAGCGCCAAGCGGGCTCGCAGTTCGCGGACGAGTGCCGGATTGCCCATAGCTTTGGTCAAGGCATTATCTCGATACGTGAATTATTGATTTGACTCACGGGTCTATATATATTCCAATGAGACAAATCAAGGGAGAGAGCAGTATGTCGGGTGAGGTGTTCATCGTTGGCGTAGGGATGACACCGTTCGGCCGTTGGCCCGACCGACCGCTGAAATCACTCGTTGCAGAAGCCGTGAGAGCGGCGCTTAAGGACGCCGGCACCGATGTCAGCACGATTGGCGCAGCCTATTTCGCCAATTCGACGCAGGGTCATCTCGACGGGCAGCACATGATCCGCGGGCAGATCGCGCTGCGGCCGCTGGGGATCGAAGGCATCCCTGTCATCAATGTCGAGAACGCCTGTGCGGGGGGAAGCACGGCATTCGCGCTTGCGGTGAACCATGTTCGCGCCGGAGGCTGCGACATCGCTCTTGCTGTCGGCGCCGAGAAAATGATCTCACCCGACCGGGAACGGATGATGTCAGTGTTCGACAGTGGTTGGGAAATCGCCGATTCCGAGGCAAACCGGGCCAAGCTGACGGCGCTCGGCGAAGGCATCGAAGCTCCGGAGGGAACGACGTCTCCGAAGCCCTACAGTGTCTTCATGGACGTCTACGCGGCGTTCGCTCGTCAGCATATGCGCCAGTTCGGATCTACCCAGATGCAGTTCGCGAGCGTGGCCGCGAAGAACCACGGGCATTCCGTTCACAATCCGCTTGCCCAGTTCCGCGATCCTTTCTCGGTGGCGCAGGTGCTCGCCGCCGCCCCGATCACCTACCCGCTCACTCTTCCCATGTGTTCGCCGATTTCCGATGGCGCCGCTGCGGTGATCGTTGCGTCCAGGCAAGGGCTGAGGCGCCTGGGTATCGTTGAGGATCGCGGCATTCGCGTGCTGGCATCGGTGATCCAGACAGGAAGCACGCGCGATCCCTTGGCGTCGGATAAGCATCTCACCGCCCTGGCGGCGCAGCGCGCTTATGGAGAGGCGGGTCTCGGGCCAAATGATGTGAGCGTCGCCGAAGTGCATGATGCGACCGCCGTCGGCGAGGTTATCCAGACGGAGAATCTCGGCTTCTGCGCATTTGGCGAAGGTGGAGCGCTTGCCGAGCGCGGGGATACGGCGATCGGTGGCAGGATCCCGGTCAATCCATCGGGAGGTCTCGAATCGAAGGGCCATCCGATCGCTGCGACCGGGCTCGGCCAATTGCACGAGCTCGTTCTTCAACTGCGCGGCCAGGCTGGCAAGCGACAGGTCGGTGGCGCGCGGGTGGCGCTCGCCGAGAATGGCGGCGGCCTTTTCGGGATCGAGGAGGCGGTCGCCTGCATCACGATACTCGGGCGATAAATCTCAGAAAGAAGGTGAGGGGATATGAATCCAGCAGATAAAGTCGCGGTCGTCACCGGCGCGGCTTCGGGATTGGGGCTTGCGACCGTGCGAGCCCTGGCGACCGCCGGCAGCCGGATCGCGGCATTCGACGTCAATCAGGAGCGGCTTGGCGCGCTGAACGAAGAACTCGGGGAAGGCTGCCTCGGCTTGGTCGTTGACGTCACGGATGAACAGGCGATCTCTGCTGCCTTGAGCAAGGTCGTCGATCGCTTCGGATCGATCGACATTGCCGTCAACTGTGCGGGCGTCGAAGGAGCCGCAAAGACGGTCTCCAAGGGGAAAGCCTTTCCGCTGGATATTTGGAACAAGGTGATCGGCGTCAACCTCACTGGGAGCTTCAACGTCATTCGTCTTGCGGCGCTGCACATGGCGAAGAACACGCCAGAGGGCACAGCGGAGGAGCGCGGCGTCATCATCAACACCGCCTCTGGAGCCGCGACCCAAGGGCAGATTGGCCAAGCCGCGTATAGCGCCAGCAAGGCTGGCCTGATTGGACTCACCCTGCCCGTCGCCCGCGACCTTGCGCCCCTCGGCATCAGGGTTGTGACGATCTCGCCCGGCGTCTTTGCGACCCCGATGTTGCTCGAGCTTCCCGGGAAGGTGGTAAACTCGCTTGTGGAGAACACGATCCTGTTTCCCAACCGGATGGGCGATCCGGCCGAGTTCGGCAGCCTTGTCCGGCAAATCGTGGAAAACGCCTATTTCAACGCGACCACCATCGATCTCGACGGTGGCGCCCGGATGACGGCGCGCTAGCGCCGGATCGGAGAACAAAATGCCCCAGCCAAACCATAACGCCGTCGACTTCGGCGCCCAGGCGCTTCTCGCCCTGCGGCGTTTTCCGGACCGTGTGGCATTCCAGAGCGAGACGAACCGCTTCAGCTATAGCGCGACCCTCGATCTCATCGGTAGATTCCAGGCGGTGCTTGCCGCGCGCGGGCGGAAGAATGGCGACATCATCGCGATCCTCACCGATAACAGCTTCGAATCCTGGTGCGTCACAATTGCCGCGCAGGGGCTGGGCTGTGGTGTAACAGCACTGCACCCGAAGAATGCGATCGCGGACCACATCTATCAGGTGGCCGATGCGGGCGCGAAATGCCTCATCATCGACGCGCTAGGGCATAGCGAGAGCGCATCCGCCCTGCTTCCGGCTCTCGATGCCGAAATCGACATCCTCGCTATTGGCGGCGCCGATTTCGGCCCTGACCTCGTCGCGCTTGCAGACGCGGCCGGCAGCACGACGCCGCTCAGCCGGGCAAGGCCCGATGATATCGCGATGATCCACTATACCGGTGGCACGACCGGACGCGCAAAGGGCGCGGTCCGGCTCCAGGGAACTGCAAGTGCCTTCGCGCTTTTCGCGCCCTTGAGCGACTATGAGCTGCCTGTCGCGCCGCGCTATCTCGGCGTCGCTCCCAACAGCCATGCGGCTGGCACGTTCCTACTGCCGCTGCTCTGGCGCGGAGGGACCATCCACCTGATGCGAGGCTTCGATGTCGAGCAGGCGTTGGCCACCATCGAACGCGAGAGGATCAATTTCACGTTCCTAGTCCCGTCCATGATCTATACGCTGCTCGACCATCCGTCGCTCGACCGACATGATATGTCTTCTTTGGAGACGCTGCTCTACGGTGCCTCCTCGATTACGCCACCGAGGCTTCTCGAAGCGATCGAGCGCCTAGGCCCGGTCATGTCGCAGGCTTACGGACAGACCGAATGTCTTCCGCTCAGCGTCCTGCGGCGCGCGGATCATAAAGCGGATACACCGCACCTTCTGAGCTCATGCGGGTTTCCTGCGGCGTCCGCGACCGTCGCGTTGCTCGACGAAGACGGCGATCCGATTCCCGCCGGCGAAACAGGGGAGATTTGCGTGCGCAGCCCGGCAGCGCTCGACAGATATCACAATCTGCCGGACCTCACCGCGGAAACCCTTGCGGGCGGCTGGCTGCACACCGGCGATATCGGAACGCAGGACGAGCAGGGTTACCTATTCATCGTCGACCGCAAGAAGGACATGATCATCTCCGGCGGCTTCAATATCTACAGCCGCGATGTCGAAGATGCGCTGACGAGCCACGAGCAGGTCGATGTCTGCGCGGTGATTGGAACGCCGCATCCAAAATGGGGTGAGGCGGTCACCGCCTATATCATCCGCAAGCCTGGGGCGGACGTCTCGTCGGAAGCGCTCGTAGCCCATGTGAAGAGCAGAAAGGGGTCGCTCTACGCGCCCAAGCGGGTCGAGTTCGTCGACGCTCTCCCACTGACGGCGGTCGGCAAGATCGACAAGAAAGCCCTGCGCGACCTGGCGGGACGAGCCTCGGCGCCGGAAAAACGATGATCGGCGGGTTGCTCTGCATTGAGACGCGTCGCGCCGGTGGGAAACAAACGTCCCGCCAGCCGGTGAGCCTGGCCGTCACCTATCCGCCGAAGTCCAACTATCCGAATGATGGAGCACGTACATGAAAGTCGTCGCCGACCGCCCGGCCGAGGGCGTTCGCCGAATTGCCTTGAACAGGCCTGAAAGCCTCAACGCGTTCGATGATGAAACCCGAGGCCGCCTCCACGAGGAACTCGAGCAGGCGCTCGCAGACAGCGATGTAAGAGCGATCCTGTTGACCGGCACCGGTCCGAACTTCTCGGCCGGTGGTGACATACGATATATGCGGGATCTGGATCGCCAGCCGTTCACGGCCTTCCATGCTCGGCTTCTCGATCTCTGCCGCGTTATCGGCACGGCCGAGAAGCCGATCGTCGGGGCGGTCTGCGGTTCATGTGCGGGCGACGCGCTCGGCATAGTCCTCGCTTGCTATCAGCTTGTTGCCTCCGCATCCACGCGTTTCCTGATTCCATTTCATGCGGATCGGGCTCACGCCCGATATGGCGCTGCCGTTCTGGCTGGCACGTCGGGTCGGCCCGCATGCGGCACGCAGGATCATTTTGCAGGACCAGCCGGTTGCGTCCGACCGGGCGCTCAAGCTGGAACTCTGCGATCAGGTCGTGGAAGGTGGCGAGCGGGAGTGCGAGCGAAGAGTATCTTGAAGCGGAACACGCCGCAGCGGGAGTCTGTCTCGGCAGCCCGGAATTCCACGAAGGCGTCGCTGCCTTCTTCGAGAAATGCTCGCCTGTCTGGCCGCTACCTACCGCCGGAGTATAATCTGATGCTACCAGCTTCCTTCGCGGGACGTCTGCGCGTTCCGGCACTCACATCCCCTATGTTTCTCGTATCCGGGCCAGACCTGGTGATAGCCGCCTGCCGGTCCGGGCTGCTGGGAACATTTCCCTCGGTCAACCAGCGTACGCCGGAGGGTTACGAAGAATGGCTCGTCGGCATCCGGAGCCAGCTAACCGGCGCGGATGCGCCGTTCGGGGTTCAGTTCAGCGTTCATGCCACCAACGAACGCCTGGCGGCGGATCTGGAGATCACGATCCGACATCAGGTCCCGGTGGTCATAACCACATTGTCGATCAGCCGTGAGGTGACGGATGCCATCCATTCTTATGGCGGGCTGGTGTTCCACGATGCGACGAACATGCGGCACGCCCGCAAGGCACTCGATGCCAATGTCGATGGCATCATCGCGGTTTGCGCGGGTGCGGGCGGTCATGCCGGCACGCTCAGTCCGTTCGCTTTCGTTGCCGAACTGCGACCGGAGTTGCGTGGAAAGACCCTGATCCTCGCCGGCGCAGTCGGCAATGGCCGGAGTGTGGCGGCTGCGGTCGCGGCCGGAGCAGATATGGTGTCGATGGGTACGGCGTTCATTCCGACCATCGAGAGCATGGCCGCGCAGGATATGAAGGAGATGATCGTCGCTTCCTCGGCCAGCGACATCATTTACACTGATCGGGTTTCGGGGTTGCATGCCAACTTCCTCGGTCAAACAATTCCCGCCAACCTCGCGAGGCCGGAAGGCGAGTTCAACGTAACTGAAGAGATCAGCCCGAAGCGGTGGCGGGATGTCTGGACCGCTGGGCACGGCGTCGGACCAATCGACGGCATCCGTTCCGTTCAGCATCTGGCGGAGAAAATCGAGCGGGAATATCGCGAGGCTGTCGATTGCCTCACCAGCGCCGATCAAGCGGTCGAGGTGAACGCATGACGAACTCTCTCTTCGGCTATGACGACGACGAAGGTCTCGCCATCGACACGCTGCGGCGGTTTCTTGACGACAAGCTTGAACCCGAGATCCGGGCGCATGGTGATGGACATTTCAGCAAGACCCAGCTCACCGGCTGGATCAGCCAGTTGACCGACTTCGGTCTGATCAACGCGCCGCTTCCCGAGGAGGCGGGCGGTCTCGGGCAGAGCTGGCGGCTCCATCTGCGCCTGTTCGAGGAGGTCGCCTATTCCTCGATTGACCTCGCAATTCCGCTGCTCATGAACGTCGTCTGCGCATCGATCATCCACACCCTCGCCCCCGACCATCTGCGTGAACGATATCTTGCGGGGCTCCTCCGTGGCAAATTCATGGCGTCTATGGGGATATCCGAGCCGAATGTCGGGTCTGATGTATCCGGCGTCCGGACGCGGGCCGTGCGAGACGGCGACCATTGGGTAATTTCCGGTGAGAAAACGTGGATCTCCAACGGCGCGCATTCCGACTTCCTGATCTGCACGTGCAGCACGGGAGACGGCGAACTCACCCACATTCTGCTCGAGCGCCACGAACATCCCTATGAGGTGCGGGCCATTGAGAAGATGGCGCTGAACGGACAGTCGACAGCGCAGATATTCCTCGATGACGTGCGCGTGCCTGTCGCCAATACTATCGGGCAAATCGGGGACGGGTTGCGGAACACGCTCGCCGTATTCGAGCGCGCGCGTATTCACGTCGCCGCACTTGGCTATGGCCTGGCACGCCGAGCCAGGGATGAGGCAATTCGCTATGCCCGCGACCGTACCCAGCATGGCAAGCCCATCGCCGCGCACCAGCTCATCGCTGACAAAATCGCGACCATGGCCATGCAGATAGATGCCGCACGCCTGCTCGGCCTGCGCGCCGCATCGATGATCGATGAAGGCAAGCGCTGTGATGCTGAGTGCGCCATGGCAAAGTGGTACGGAACGGAGATCGCTGTCGACGCGACAAGGCAGGCGGTGCAGATTCATGGTGGGAACGGTGTGACCCGGGAATTCATTGTCGAGCGACTGGCCAGGGAAGCGATAGTCCTGCCGATCCCGGATGGGACAACCGAGATACAGAAGCTGATCGTTTCACGGTCTCTGACCGGCATTTCGGCTTTCAAATAAGATACATTTTGGGAGGCGGCATGGACGCGTACGTAGCACCGGTCGAGGATTATCGTTTTCTGCTCAGCCAAGTATTGGGCTTCGATCTCGAGATGGCGGAACTCGGCTCCGATCTCGACACGGAACTGGCGGTAAGCATCCTGGACGAAGCTGGGAAACTCTGCACGGAGGTGCTCCACCCGATCAATCAGAGCGGCGACGAAGAAGGTAGCCGGATTGTCGATGGGGAAGTGAGGACCCCTGCGGGGTTCTCGAACGCCTATGCGACATTCCGCGATGCAGGATGGCCGTCGCTGAGCGCTGATACAGCTCACGGCGGCCAAGGGCTGCCATTCGTTCTGCAGCTATGGTTGGACGAAATGCTGTCCGCATCCAACTTATCATTCGGGTTGTTTCCAGCGCTGACAAGGGGTGCGGCGGAAGCGATCGCGGCCCATGCGACCGACGCGGTGAAGTCGACTTACCTTTCAAGAATGGTAAGCGGCGAATGGACCGGTGTGATGGCGCTGACCGAAAGCAGTGCGGGAAGCGATCTCTCGCTGATCAAGACCAAGGCCTCTCCACAGGCCGACGGAAGTCACACCATTACTGGGCAGAAAATCTTCATATCGTCCGGCGATCACGACTTCGGGGGGAACATCATTCACCTCGTCCTTGCACGCCTGCCCGATGCGCCTGCGGGAGTGAGCGGAATCAGCTTGTTCCTTGTGCCAAAGTTTCTGCCTGACGCCGCAGGCGCATGTGCTCGGCGCAACACGATGGCGGTAGGCTCGCTGGAGCATAAAATGGGCATACACGCCCAGCCAACTTGCGTCATGAATTACGACGAGGCGATCGGATGGCTCGTCGGCGAACCAAATCGTGGGCTGGCGGCGATGTTCACCATGATGAACGCCGAAAGACTGATGGTCGGTATGCAAGGTCTGGGTGTAGCCGCATCGGCGTATCAACAGGCTGCCGTCTATGCAAAGGGGCGTAGCCAGGGGCGCGGTGCGAGCGCCGCAAGCGGGACGGTGGCAATCGTCGAGCACGTCGATGTTCGGCGAATGCTGCTCGATGTGCGCAGCTTCGTCGAGGGTGGACGTGCCCTCGCTGGATGGGTCGCCCTGCAGGTGGATCGCGCCCGCAAGCATCCTGATCCGGATGAACGTACTCGCGCCGATGGCTTCGTCGCGCTCCTCACGCCGGTGATCAAGGCTGCTTTCACCGACATGGGTTTCGAGAGCGCGGTTCAAGCCCAACAGGTATTCGGTGGACACGGGTATATCCGGGAGTGGGGCATGGAACAGCTCGTCCGAGACGCGAGGATCGCCCAGATATACGAGGGCACGAATGGCATTCAGGCGCTCGACTTGGTTGGTCGCAAGCTCTCAATGGCTGGCGGTACGGTTGTCGATGCTTACTTCGCACTCATAGAAGGCGATCTAGACCGGGCGGCGGACGGATCGATCGCCAAAAATGTTGTCACGGCGCTTGAGACGCTACGGGGCATCACGGTCTTATTGAAAGGGGCCGATCCACAGACGTTAGGCGCTGCGGCTGTCGATTATCTTCGTATGTTTGCGTTGGTCAGCCTCGGATGGATGTGGCTGCGAATGGAGTGCGCTGCTGAGCAAGGCTCGACGCCACTAGACAGAGCGAAAATAGATATTGCGCGTTATTTCGCTACCCGAGTGCTGCCAAGGGTGAGCGGAATGGCCGCAACCCTTTCGAGTGGTCCGGAGCCGATCATGGCATTGCCGGTGGACGCTTTCTAACAATGGCAGGTCCAGCCCTGCGCGGCCCTTGCTAAGCGGATGCGTGTTGAATGGCTCCCCGGTGCCCCGCCTTTGGCGGATAATCGCATCAGCATTTGAGCATGCGCGATGCCGGCACTAATCACCATTCCACGATGCAGGTCGCTTGCTCACCAGTAAGCAAGCCTGCTCGATATCTGAAGCATACGACGGCTTTTCGGTAAGCGTTGCGTGGAGGCGCCTTGCGGGAAATCCGTTTTCTTGCGTCCGTGTCAGGTGTCAACGGCGGAGCAAAACCCGGCCAGCGGGGCGGAGTAAAAGCAGGCCAGCGGTCGAGGCGTGATGACGATATGGAAAGGGCCCCGATCGGGGCCCTTTCCATATCGTCGCGACCGTTTTCTCCCGGCTATGGCGACGGGATCTCGCCGGTGTTCGGGTCGGCCGACACGGTGGCCTGGTTTTGCTCCGCCCTTCTGGCTGATCGCCGGCCGGCGGACTGTTTGAGGCGGTAGCTGTCGCCGTTCATGGTGAGGATGGAGACGTGGTGGGTGTGAGCTGCCCCCTTCTGAGTGGTCCATCGACTATTACAGTCTGGACCAAGGAAGGGACGACGAATGCCTGCGAAGAAGCACAAGCCCGAGGAGATTATCGGGAAGCTACGTGAGGTTGAGATCATGCTGGGTCAGGGCGGCACGACCGCCGAGGCCTGTCGGCGCATCGCGGTCAGCGAGCAGACCTACTACCGCTGGCGCAAGGAATATGGCGGCCTGAAGACCGATCAGGCTCGGCGGATGAAGGATCTGGAAAAGGAGAACCTGCGGCTGCGCCGGGCGATCTCGGATCTGACGCTGGACAAGCTCATCCTGCAGGAGGCAGCCAAGGGAAACTTCTGAGCCCCGCACGGCGTCGGCGCTGCATCGACCAGGTCCGGGAGGTGCTGGATGTATCCGAGCGGCGGGTGTGCCGCGTGCTCGGCCAGCACCGGTCGACGCAGCGCAAGGTGCCGTTCGGGGCAGATGACGAGCTGGCGCTCACCGAGGATATCATCGCCCTTGCCAGGCAGTACGGGCGCTACGGCTATCGCCGGGTGACGGCGCTGCTGCACGCGGCGGGTTGGTCGGTGAACCATAAACGGGTGGAACGGATCTGGCGACGCGAGGGGCTGAAGGTGCCGCAGCGCCAGCCGAAACGCGGCCGGTTATGGCTGAACGATGGCTCGTGCATCCGGTTGCGGCCGGAGTATCCGGGGCATGTCTGGGCTTACGACTTCGTCGAGGAACGCACCCATGACGGACGCAAGTTCCGCATCCTTACCATTATCGACGAGGCGAGCAGGGAGTGCCTGGCACTCGTCGTCGCGCGCCAGCTCAAACACGAAGACGTACTGGCAGCGCTGGCCGAGTTGTTCATCGAGCGTGGTCCGCCCGCGCATATCAGGTCGGACAATGGCAGTGAGTTCATCGCCGCCGCCGTCCAGACCTGGCTCAGGCAGATCGGCGTGAAGACGCTCTACATCGCCCCGGGCTCGCCATGGGAGAACGGCTACAACGAGAGCTTCAACGGCTCGCTGCGGGATGAGCTGCTGAACGGCGAGATTTTCTACACCCTCGCTGAAGCCAGGGTGCTGATCGAGGCGTGGCGGCGTCACTACAACACGGCCCAGTCGGCCCGAAGCTGCGATTTTGGTCATCTTGGAGAACACGTCGGGAAC
>CALMYE010000138.1 GCA_937873425.1 uncultured Sphingopyxis sp.
ACACAACCTAAAGAGGGGGGGGGGGAGCCACCGGGGGGAAGGCGGGGAGGGGGCGCCCCGGGGCTCCGCGGGGAGGCGTGGGGGGGCGGGGCGGCGCGGTCGCAGAGGAGGAGAGCCGCATGCGCCGACCCGCCGGTTCAGAAGCCGTCGCCGGCCGGATACGACGCGCCGCCGGCCTGCCGGCCGATGCGGGGCCGATGCGTCGGATCGGACCGGTCGCCCGCAAGGCCCCCGCCCCACAAGGCGCGGGCGGCGCTGCGCAGCGAAGCGGGATAGCGGGCGAGATCCGGCAGATCGGATCGAGTCAATATGGGCATGGTTCACCTGTGGGGCCGGCACGGCGCCGGCCGTGAGCCGAATCCGCGCGCGCGGAACCGGCCGGATTAGGAAAGGCCCCGCGGACGCCGTCCGCGCGAAGGGCCGGGTTCAGCCGTTGTTGCTACACATGTTCATCGCAATCCCCTGGGTTGGGGGGAACGCAATGCCTGGCGCCGTCGCCCGGGGCATCACGCGCTTTAGCCGTTGGTAACGCGGAGCAAGCTGCTTCCCGGTCAAAAGCCGCGGGTCGAAAAGGCGATACCGACCGGTTCGACCAGTGTCGGTCGGCAAACTCAACTTAATCGATAGATTTTATCCGTCAATCGCCGATGGGACTTTTGCGGTGAAGAACTTCTTTTCCGGGGCAAAGCGTCGTTGGTGACAACCCCTTTCGGCGCGGTTACAACCGCTTCCCGGTGCAGCAGGGACTCGCGGCCTGACGACGGGAGCCGCCGCATCGACATATGTGCCGAGGTCGCCGGCACGGGGCTTGGGCCGCATCGTCCGATGCGTGGCCTGAAGGGGGCGACTGACACATGAAAAAAGCATCCGACCTGTTCATCGAATGCCTGGAAGAAGAAGGCGTCGAATATATCTTCGGCGTTCCGGGCGAGGAGAATCTCGACTTTCTCGACAGCCTGTCGCGGTCGGAGAAGATCAGGCTGATCCTGACCCGGCACGAGCAGGGCGCGGGCTTCATGGCCGCGACCTATGGCCGCCACACCGGCAAGACCGGCGTCTGCCTCGCGACGCTCGGCCCCGGCGCGACCAATTTCGTCACCGCCGCCGCCTATGCGCAATTGGGCGGCATGCCGATGATGATGATCACCGGGCAGAAACCGATCAAGAAATCGAAGCAGGGCCGGTTCCAGATTCTCGACGTCTGTTCGATGATGTCGCCGATCACCAAATTCACCCACCAGATGGCGAGCAGCGACAATATCCCGAGCCGCGTGCGCGAGGCCATCCGCCTCGCCGAGGAGGAAAAGCCCGGCGCGGTGCATATCGAGCTGCCCGAGGATATCGCCGACGAGCATACCGACAGCCGGCCGCTGAAGCGCAGCCATTCGCGGCGCCCGACCGCCGACGTCAAGTCGATCCGCGAGGCGGTGAAGGCGCTGGAGGAAGCGAAATCGCCAGTGCTCGTCATCGGCGCGGGCGCCAACCGCACGATGACCAGCCGCATGCTGCTGCAGTTCATCGAAAAGACCGGCATCCCCTTTCTGACGACGCAGCTCGGCAAGGGGGTGATCGACGAGCGGCACCCGAAATTCCTCGGCTGCGCGGCGCTCAGCGCGGGCGATTTCGTCCACCGCGCGGTCGAGGCGTCGGACTGCATCGTCAACCTGGGGCATGACGTGATCGAAAAGCCGCCCTTCTTCATGAAAGAGGGCGGGCCGACGGTGATCCACATCTCGACCAAGACCGCCGAGGTCGATCCGGTCTATTTCCCCGACATCGAGGTGATCGGCGACATCGCCAACGCGGTGTGGCAGATCAAGGAGGACATCGTCCCCAACGGCGGCTGGAAATTCGACCATATGCTCGCCTATCGCCAGGCGGAGGTCGATCATACCGCGCCGCTCGCCGAGGATGCGCGCTTCCCGATCTTTCCGCCGCATCTGGTGCAGCAGGTCCGGGGCGCGATGCCCGACGACGGTATCATCTGCCTCGACAACGGCGTCTACAAGATCTGGTTCGCGCGCGGCTACACCGCCTATCGCCCGAACACGGTGCTGCTCGACAATGCGCTCGCGACGATGGGCGCTGGGCTGCCGAGCGCGATGATGTCGGCGATGCTCTATCCCGAGCGCAAGGTGATGGCGATCTGCGGCGACGGCGGTTTCATGATGAACAGCCAGGAGATGGAGACCGCGGTGCGCCTGGGGCTCAACCTCACGGTGCTGATCCTCAACGACAACAGCTATGGCATGATCCGCTGGAAACAGGCGAACATGGGCTTCAAGGACTGGGGGCTGACCTACGGCAACCCCGATTTCGTCAAATATGCCGAAAGCTATGGCGCCAAGGGGCATCGCGTCGAAAGCGCGGCGCATCTGAAGGAACTGCTCGCGCATACCCGCGACACGCCGGGGGTGCATCTGATCGACTGCCCGGTCGATTATTCGGAGAA
>CALMYE010000139.1 GCA_937873425.1 uncultured Sphingopyxis sp.
CACAACCTTGCCAAGGTTGGGGTCGAGGGTTCGAATCCCTTCGCCCGCTCCAATTTTCCGGCTAATTTCAGCCACTTACGCTAAAGGGCGGCGTAATATGCCGCGTTACGTCGAGGCGCATTTCGTCTCGCGTAATAAGGGCGTAATATGATGACGGCGAGCCGACGGGTGTCTCTAGGAAAGGATTGGCGCTTAGCGTGCCGCAACTACCGGATCGGGGCGCAAGCGCGCAGCAGGATGCGTCGGTCCCTCCGATCGGCTGAAATGCGTTAAAATTGCTGGAGTGGAACGCCAACGGCGTGACCCCTTCGGAAATGGCTGCCCGGCCAAGGCGGAAGAGGACGTTGTCATATTCTCCGGCAGCGATTCCCACTCATTCCAACCAAGCGGTTGCGGAGCAGATCGATGTTCAAACCGGTATAGGTACGCCGAACCGGGCCAAAATGTCTAACGCGCGGGGAAATCGGACAGGTCTAGCGCGCGTCTGCGATAATCGACTCGCTTCCACCGACGATGTCGGCGGAAGCGTGAAGATGCCCGCAGTGTACGACACTGCTCGTCCCGGCTCGTTGGGCGCTTCCGGTGACGAGCACCTCATCCGTTCCGGGCTGGACCTGGATCCAGATTTTTAGAATTCTGATCCCTTACGATGTGAATCACCAGGCAATGTGGCAACATGTTCACGAAGTCGTCGAGGATCGGCGCCCGGGCGCCAGCGGGCAGCATGGTTGCCCGCCGGTCCAAAAGAACCGCAGCCTTGCGCGCCGCGCGTCTTGTCGTGCTGATCATCAGGGGGTGCTCGCAGGTAGGCTGTCGTCGTACTGCAAATGATCTTCCCGCAGGTCCGCTTCCCGGCTGCCATAGCGGGCATAGAGGGTCGGAAGTACGAAGAGCGTCAGCAGGGTCGCCGAGATCAGCCCGCCGATCACCACAGTTGCGAGCGGCTTCTGGACTTCCGCGCCCGCACCGGTCGCAAGTGCCATCGGCACGAAGCCGAGGCTGGCGACGAGTGCGGTCATCACCACAGGGCGAAGGCGCATGAGCGCGCCTTGCCTTGCGGCTTCGGCCCGCGCCATGCCCGAGCGCATCAGCTCCTGGATCGAGGACACCATCACGAGCCCGTTGAGCACGGCGATGCCCGACAGCGCGATGAACCCGACCGCCGCCGATATGGAGAAATCCATGCCCCGGAGGAACAGCGCGAGCACGCCGCCGATCAGTGCCAGCGGCACGCCCGTGAATACGATCGCCGCATCGCGCGACGATCGAAGCGCGCCATAGAGCAGCAACAGAATTAGCACGAAACAGGCCGGGACGACGAGCTGGAGCCGATCGCGTGCGGAGGCGAGGTTCTCGAACTGGCCGCCCCATTCGAGATAGCTGCCGGCGGGCAAGCGAACATCGTTCGCGATGCCGGCCTTTGCATCGGCCACGACGTCGGAGATGGCACGCCCGCGGACATTGGCCTGTACGACGACGCGCCTCTTCCCGTTTTCGCGGCTGATCTGGTTCGGTCCCTCGACGATACGGATATCGGCGACGCTCGCCAGCGGCACGAAGGCGCCGCCCGCCACCGGGACCTGTACCTGTTCGAGCACCGACAGGTCAGCGCGCTGCGCGTCGGACAGCCGGATGACGATCGGGAAGCGCCGGTCGCCTTCGAAGATCGTGCCGGCCTCGCGGCCGCCGATCGTTGCGGTGACGACATCCTGCACGTCACGCGCGCTGACGCCGAGCCGCGCCATCGCGTCGCGGTTCGCCCGAATGTCGAGCATCGAGAGACCTTCGGTCTCTTCGACGCGCACGTCGCTCGCGCCTTCGGTCTTCCGCAAGATTGCGGCGACTTGCTGCGCGGTCGCGTTCATCGCGTCGAAGTCGTCGCCATAGACCTTGATCGCAATGTCACCGCGCACGCCCGCAATCAGCTCGTTGAAGCGCATCTGGATCGGCTGAGTGATCTCATAGGCATTGCCCGGGATCTTGTTCAGTTCCTTCTCCAGCCGCTCGACGAGTTCGGCCTTGGGGAGGCTTGGGTCCGGCCATTCTTTCCGAGGCTTGAGGATCACGAAATTGTCGGTCGCGTTGGGCGGCATCGGATCGGACGCAAGGTCCGCCGTGCCGGTCTTCGAGAAGACAATCGCGACTTCGGGCTGCCTTGCGAGCATTTTCTCGATTGGCACTTGCATGGCCTGGCTCTGTTCGACGGACGTCGAGGGCACGCGAAACGCCTGGATCAGGAGATCGCCCTCGTCGAGCTGCGGCAGGAACACCTGGCCGAGCGAGAAGAAGGCGAGGATCGCAACAAGGAACCCCCCGATGCCCGCGCCGAGCGTGACCTTGGGCTTGCTCATAGCGCGGTCGAGACCGGGCTCGTAGCGTTGCTTCAGCCAGCTCATGATGCGGCCCTCTTTCTCCTCGACCCGCTTCGACAGCCAGATGGCGATCGCGGCGGGGACGAAGGTGAGCGAGAGGATGAAGGCGAAAGCGAGGGCGATGATCACGGTCAGCGCCATCGGGATGAAGGTCTTGCCCTCGACCCCGCTGAGCGTGAGCAGCGGCACATAGACGAGGATGATGATCGCCTGCCCATAGACTGACGGGCGCACCATCTCGCGCGCCGCCGATGCGACGGTTGCGAGACGCTCTTGGACGGTCAGGATGCGGCCGTGGCGATGCTGGAGGTCGGCCATGCGCCGCAGCGCATTCTCGACGATGATGACGGCGCCATCGACGATGAGGCCGAAGTCGAGTGCGCCGAGGCTCATCAGGTTCGCCGAGACGCCGGCGCGCAGCATGCCGAAGCTGGTGAGCAGCATTGTGATCGGGATGACGAGCGCCGCGATCAGCGCCGCGCGGAAATTGCCGAGCAGCAGGAAAAGCACGACAATGACGAGCAGCGCACCCTCGGTCAGGTTCTTGCCGACCGTCCAGATCGTCGAATTGACGAGCTTGGTACGATCGAGCGCCGGCTCGATAACGACATCGGGCGGCAGCGAGGCGTTTACCTCCTTCAGCCGGTCTGCGACCGCGGTCGCGACCGTCCGGCTGTTCTCGCCGATGCGCATGACCGCGGTGCCGACGACGACTTCGGTGCCATTTTCAGAGGCTGAACCCATGCGAACCGCCTGGCCGGTGCGGACCGTCGCCACCTGGTCGAGCGTGATCGGAACGCCCGCGCGCGTTGCGACGACGGTGCGCGCCAGCTCGGCGGTGTCGCGGACCAGCGCGTCCGAACGAACGGCGAGCCCTTCGCCATTGCGCTCGACGACGCCGCCGCCGACCGCGCTATTGTTCCGTTCGAGGGCTTCGGCGAGCTCGGTGAGGCTGAGGTCGAGCGCGGCGAGGCGCTGCACGTCGGGAACGACCAGATACTGCTTCGAATAGCCGCCGATCGCATCGACGCCCGCGACGCCGGGAACCGTCCGGACGAGCGGCGTGACGATCCAGTCCTGCGTCGTGCGAAGATAGGTCGACTTGTCGGCCTCGGTGACGAGCCGTTCGCCTTCGGGGGTCACATAGCTGCCGTCGGGTTGCAGGCCGGGCTCGCCGGCCTTGTGCGCATCGTCCTTGCGGTGCGCGAGGCGGACCGTCCACATATAGACGTCGCCGAGACCCGTCGCGATCGGCCCCATCTCGGGGCGAACCCCGTCGGGCATATTCTCGGTTGCCTCGTTGAGGCGTTCGCCCACCTGCTGGCGCGCGAAATAAATGTCGGTCGAATCGTCGAAGACCGCGGTGACCTGCGCGAAGCCGTTGCGGCTCAGCGACCTTGTGTGATCGAGGCCGGGGATCCCCGCGAGCGCGGTCTCGATCGGGAAGGCGACCTGCTTCTCGACGAGTTCGGGCGACAGCGCGGGGGCGCGGACGTTGATCTGGATCTGGTTGTTGGTGATGTCGGGAACCGCGTCGATCGGCAGGCGCGACAATGCTGTCGCTCCGATTATGGCGGCGATGGCGGTGAGCAGGACGACAAGCCAGCGCTTCTCGACCGCCCAGGTAACGATACGAGCGATCATGGCTTAGTCCTCATCGCCTGCTTCGCCCTTGCCGATCTCGGCCTTGAGCGAAAAGCTGTTGGTGATGGCGATCTGCTCGGTGCCCTTGAGCCCGGAGCGGACGATGACATTGGCTCCCGCGCGGTCGCCGAGCACCACGGGGACAGCCTCGAACCCGTCCTTGGTACGCACGAACACGACGCTCTTGCCCTCGACGGTCTGGATCGCGGTCGCGGGAACGCTGATCGAGCCGTCGCCGCCGCTCGCAGCCAGCGCGACCGAGGCGGTCACGGCTTCGCCAACGCGCCATTGGCCGGCGCGATTGTCGAGGATCGCGATTGCGGGCACGAGCTTCGTGGCCGGATCGAGCGCGGGCGAGACGAAGCTGATCTTGCCGGTCGCCTGGCGTCCGGGTGCGCTTACCGAGACGGTGGCGCCGGGCCGGATACGACCGGCGTCGGCGGGCTGGAGGTTCAGCGAGAGCGAAACGCTCGAGAGGTTGGCGATGCGATAGAGTTCTGCATCGGCGGGGACCGTCTGACCGAGCACCACGCTGCGCGCGATTACCTGGCCCGAAATCGGCGCGGTAATGGCAATCCGGTTGAGCTGGCCGCCGCCGCCGCCTGCGGCGGATACCTGCTGCTGTGCGAGTTGATAGGCGATCCTGGCTTCGGTCGCGGCGGTGCGTGCCGCAATCACATCCTGCTCGGGCGACACGCGCTGTGCGAACAGCCGTTCCTCGCGCGCGAGATTGGAGTTGGCGAGTGCGAGCCGAGCGCGCGTCGCCTGCACCTCGCCCTGGAGCTGCGCGGCCTCGCGGCTTTCGATGATCGCGAGCGTCTGTCCGCGCCCGACGCTCTGCCCGAGATTGCGATTGAGCGCGACGACGCGCCCGCCGATCGCCGCCGACACGGCCTGCGTTCCTTGCGGATCGCCTTCGATCGTCGCGGGCAGTTGCAGCGCACCGGCGTTGCCGACGGTCGGACGGCCGAGCGCAATCCCGGCGATCTTGATCTGCTCGTTGGTGAGGGTGATCTTGCCCTCGTCGGCATGGCCTGCCTCTTCTTCGCCATGCTCGTCGGCGGGCTTGGCACTCTCGCCGCCACCGCAGGCGGCGAGGAACAGCGGCAGCGTCGCGGCGAGCAGCAGCTTTCGGTTTATAGTGATGGTCATGGGATCAATTTCCTTCGAGCGGCGCGGGAGCCGTGAGGCGTTCCAACCGGGCCTTGGCGAGTTGATAGGAGGCGAGGGCATCGATCGACGCGGAGCGCATCTCGGTCAGCGTCCGTTCGGCATCGAGCAGTTCGAGCTGTCCGAATTTGCCCTCGCGGTAGCCGATGCGCGCGATCCGCGCGGCCTCCATCGCGGAGGACAGAGCGGGGCCGCTGGCCACGCGTGCCGCGGCCGCCGCGTTGGCGGCCTCGACTTCGGCGTCGCTGATCTGTTGCTCGACATCGAGCGCGGTGACGCGGCGCTCGGCATCGGCGCGCCGCCGTTCGGCATTCGCCTGGTCGACCGCGGCGCGGCCGTTGTTGAACAGCGGCAGCGGCACCGAGACGCTGAACACCGCCGCGACATCATTGGTCGCCTCCAGCCGGCGAATGCCCGGGCCGACGGTGAGATCGGGCACGCGCTGCGAACGTGCCAGCTCGACGCCGGCATCGGCGGTGGCGAGGTCGGCGTCGGCCGCCGCCAGCGCGAGCGTTCCCGCCGCCGAGGTCGGCCGCGGTGGCCCCATCGTCCCGGCGCCGGGTCCGCCGAGCACCGCGATATCGAGCGGGCCGGCGATCGGGCGGCCGATGCGGCGCGCGAGATTGCCGCGCGCGGCATCGGCGAGCCGGCGTGCTTTCTTGGCCTCGGCTTCCGCCGTCAGGCGCGCGACTTCGGCGCGTTCCTGTTCGAGCGGTGAGGCGCGCCCGGCCTGCACTCTTATGGTAGCGGCGCGCGCCGTATCCCCGGCAATACGATATTGGTCCTCGGCAATCGCGACGCGCACTTCGGCGGCTGAGGCCTGGATATAAAGCTCGGTCACCTGCAAGCGGATGTCGGCCTCTGCGATTGCCTGTGCGATTTGCGCACGGAGCGCCGCCGCATCGGCGACCGCGATCCGGGCTTGCCGCTTGCCGCCGAGTTCGAGCGGGATGGCGATGCTGGCCGTCACATCGGCGCCCTTGACGCCATTATAGGGGCCAGTGCCGACGAAATTCTCGACTTCGACCGAGAGAGCGGGGTTTGGCCTGAGACCCGCTACGCGCCGCGCGGCATTCGCGGCATCGACATTCGCCGCCGCCGCTTCCGCCGCGGGCGCGCTACCACCCGCGAGCGCGACCGCCTCGTCGAGCGTCAGGAGCGGGCCTGATATCTGCCGGCTTTCGGTGCCGGCCTCCTGTGCATGCGCGATTGCGACGCACGATGTGGCTGCCACGAGGGCAGCAACGTACCTGAACATAAAGATCCATCCTCGATTGATCGGAGAGATCGCCGCGGGAAAGCGGCGAGTGCGTCAAGGGGTCAGGCGAGAGGTGGATCGAGCAAGGGAGGCAGCACCCGCGACGGTCGTTGCACGACCGTCGCTGAAAATGGCGGTTCGCTGGCCGGAGCAAGCTGAGCCGTGCTGGCGACTTGGTGCTGGTCCGATGCAATGCAACAATGATCGTGACCGCTATGGGCGACCTTTTTCGCCGGCTCGCTTGGCCGTCGCTCATCGCTGTCCTGACCCAGCGAATAGGCGGCGCCTTGATCGGCAGTGTGGGCGGACGCGGGCTCGCAGAATTGCAACGTACAAAGCAGCACGCCCACAATCACCAGCAATCGCATCATTGCACCAGCCATAAAGTCCCTTACCGGCTCTTAAGCCGATCGTCGCCGCATGACATCGCGGCGGCCAGATCGGATGGAATTGCCATGGGCAAGAACGCGCTGACCCGGGCCCGCCCCCTATTTCCCGCAGGCAGTCGGCCCGTAAGCGAACCCATGGGGACCAGGGCGAGCATCGAAAAGCTGACCCGCCACCTCGCGCCAATCTCGGAGCACCAAGGCGAAGAGAGCCCTCCACCATTCCGTGACCAGATGGGGCGCAAAGTAGGGCTGGGCGATGATATGCGCGCGCTCCAGCGCACGCCACCCGGACGGCTGGTCCATCGCCTGCTTGGCGAAACGAAACCGATCCGTTTCAAAGGCAAGCAGAATCTCGGGCCGTTGACGTCTTGCCGAAGTCATCGAGTCCCTTACGAGCGCGCAATGCCTGACGCCGACACGTCTCCTTGTGATGGCATTTGCTGACGATTGCCGCACCGTTATCCATGCGCCGCCTCGTTCTGCCGGTGCTTTCGGCTGTTGTAGCGATAACCAGCCCAGAGAATCGTCAACGACAAAAACTGCAGCAAAAGGGATTCCATCGTTGGAAAAACCCCAAGCGTCGGGAGCCGGGGAACAAGGGCGAGCGGCGTAACGCCGAGGAGACCAGCTTCCTGCAGCGCGCCCGCGCCCTTGCCAGCCAGGATGACTGCCAGGATCGCGATCAGCGCAGAACTATAAGCGAAAAATTTCCCGATCGGCAGGACCCGGCTGTACCGAAGCATGACCCATGCGATTGCTGCGAGGATTACCAATGCGGTTCCAGCTCCGGCGGCGATTGCGCCGCGGCTTCCTTGCGCGGCAAGCGCCGCGAAAAACAGGATGGTCTCAAAGACTTCCCGATAGACCACCAGGAAGGCGAGCCCGAATAGAAACCAGGCTGAGCGGCGCGAAAGCGCCTTGCCCATCGCTTCGCGAATATAGCGCTGCCAGCTCTCCGCATGGGACTTGCCGTGCATCCAGATGCCAACCCAGACCAGAACCACCGCGGCGAAGAGCGAGCCGAACCCTTCGGTCAACTCGCGGTTCGCGCCGCTGATCGAGATCGCATAGGTCGCGACCGCCCAGGTTGCGCCGCCGGCCGCCAGGGCGGCGATCCAGCCGCCATGAACATAGGACAGGACGTCGGGTCGTTCAGCTTTTCGCAAGAAGGCGATCATCGCCACGATGATCAGAAGGGCTTCGAGACCTTCGCGCAGCAAGATGGTCAGCGCCCCGACAAAGGTCGACGCGTCGCTGGCTGCATCTGGAGACAGAGCGGCTTCTGCGTCGGTGAAAAGGGCTTCGACTGCGGCGGCTTTACCCGCGACCGCATCGACCGGCATTCCTCGCGTGATGGAGACGCGGTAATCGGACATCGCGGATTCGATTTGCGCCATAAGGGCCGAATCTCGCGTCGTCAGAATCGGCTCGACTGGTTCAAAACCATCAAGATAGGCGGACAACGCCAGACGCGCTGCTTCGCTCCGATTTCCCTTGCGGTAGGCGGCCAGGCTTTGCGCCAGTTTAGCCCGTGCAACCGCGAGCGTTGCGGGCGAGGCGGTGCTCAATGCCTTGGGATCGGAGCGCAAATAGGCTGTGAGCGCATCAGCCTTCTCGGGGTCGAGCATACGCCCAAGCGCTTCCGGGCTGAGGCTCGTCAAGGCCTGCAGGTCGGGGACCATTTCGCGAGCGGCGGGAGTCTGGTTCCAGAATTTCTGACCGGCCGCGATGTCGCGAAAGGCAAACCCACCAGCATAGGCTGCCACCGCCCAGCGATCGTCCGATGGCAAATTGGCAAAGCTGGGCATGGAGGTGCCCTCGAGCCCTTGGCCTATGACCTGGTAGAGAGCGAACAGGCTGCGCTTGCGAGCACGTGCGGCATCGGTGAAATCGATGGGTGCGGGGTCCAGCCCCTTAGCCTGAGGTCCGTTGCCATCGCCTCGTACCCCGTGACAGCTGGCGCAATTCTCGAGATAGATTTGGGCTCCGCGCCGGGGATCGGGAGCGTTGCGCGGGGCGAGAGGCACCGGATAGGCGGCAAGCAGGTCCGCCGCGAGTGCGCGTGCTTGGCCGGCAACCTTGCCGGGCTCGGTCTTCGACGCGATCGCCGCTTCGAGTTGCCCCGCTTCGGCAACCAGGCGAGCCCGCGCCGGTGATACCGGGAGAGCGGCGATACCTTTGCGAACAGTGGCCGCGAACTCCGTCATCTCGGCATATTCGACTGTGCTAGTTACCTCCCCATTCGCGACGGCCCCGCCATAATCGACGGCAATATAGTCCAGCAGGCGCCAGACGGTCTGGACTTCATCGGCATCGCTGCGCGCCTGCGCACCCTGCGCGGCGAGGCTGCCAATGGCGGCAAGCAAGACCAGCAAGAAGCGAAGGCCGCGAGTGGGTGGCATCGGTCCTATTGCCCGGTCACAGTCGACAATTCGCGCAGTTCGGTCCGGGCACTGCGCAGAATCTCATAGGCTGAATGAAGGAAAAGCGCTGCAATGATGGCGGCGACTGCAAGGTCGGGCCAGGCCTGGCCGGTCCATGCGACGAGGCCCGCAGCGATGATTACCGCGACATTAGCGACCGCGTCATTGCGGCTGAACAGCCAAACAGCGCGGACATTGGCGTCGCCTTCGCGAAACCGCGAGAGGACCGCCGCCGAGGTGAGATTGACGAGCAGTGCAACGAAGCCGATGCCGCCCATCAGCTCGGCTTCGGGCGGAACCGCTGTCAGGGCGCGCCACAGCGCGACGCCGATGACGCCGAGCCCGAGCGTCAGCAGGAACAGGCCTTGGGCAAGAGCGATGCGGGTGCGGGCGAGCGCCGTCCAGCCGATCGCGACGAGGCCGGCCAGCGTGATCGTGCCGTCGCCGATGAAGTCGAGCGAGTCGGCCTTCAGCGCCTGGCTGTTGGCGATGAATCCGCCGACGATCTCGATAGCGCCGAAGCCGAGATTTAGGATAACCACGATCCAGAGGGCACGGCGATAGGCGGGGTCCTTTTCCGCGCGCACCGGGTCTCCCGTGCATCCGCAGCCGTCACCGCTCTCGGATCCCTCCGCCATCGCGTCTTCACTCCATGGTGGCGGCGCGCTCTTCGCTTTGCCGCCTTCAACTTCGTACAGGGCGCGCCTATACATCCTCCAGTCACTGGAGGATCAAGCATAATATGACCAAGCGGCTCGCGATCGGCGACCTTGCCCGGGAGACCGGGACCAAGGTCAACACCATCCGCTTCTATGAAGAGATCGGGCTGCTGCCCGAAGCCCTGCGCACCGCTTCGGGACGGCGAAGCTATGATGCGGCCGACCTTCGGCGGCTCGCCTTCGTCCGCCACGGCCGGCAGCTCGGTTTTTCGATCCCCGAAATCCGCTCGCTGCTGGCGCTTTCGGATCAGCCCGACCGCGATTGCGGCGCGGCCGCGGCGATCGCGCGCGCGCATCTTGCCGATATCGGCATCCGCATCGCGCGGCTCGAAACCTTGCGCTCGGCGCTGACCGAAGTCGCGACCTCCTGCGAGGGCGGCCGGGCCGCCGAATGCCGGGTGATCGAGGCGATCGCGGGCACCGAACTCGCGCTCCAGACCGATTGATCGATCCGACCGGACGCATCCGGGTTCGGGGAAGGAAGGGGCTGGCGCGCGCGACGACTGGCTTCGCCGCGCGCGCCGGCGGATCTTACGGCGCCTTGTCGAGCTTGGTGATCGTCCCGGCCTTGCCGTTCCAGTCGAGCTCGAACGCGACCTTGTCGCCGACCTTGATGTCCTTCAGCAGCTCGGGCTTTGCGGCGAAGCCCATCGTCATCGGCGGCCATTCGAGTTCGGCGATCGCGCCATGATCGAGCGTGACCTGTCCCTTCGCGCTATCGATTGCGGTCACGGTCGCCGTGCCCTTGCCATGTTTGGTTTCGGCGGGCATCGCCATGGTTCCGGCGTCATCGGCCATCGCGGCCTTTTCTTCGGTCTTCGGCGCTTCGCCCTGCTTGCCGCAGCCGGCAAGTCCTGCGCTGAGCGCGATGCCCAGTGCGATGGCGGTCAAATTCTTCATGTCATTTCTCCTTCGGGTTGAACGGGATGGGCCGCGCGCCTGCGCATCAGCAGATAGGCGGCGGGAATGATGAGCATCGAGAGCAGCGGCGCGGTCAGCATGCCGCCGATCATCGGCGCGGCGATGCGGCTCATCACTTCGGAGCCGGTGCCGGTCCCGACGAGGATCGGGAACAGGCCCGCGAGGATCACCGCGACGGTCATCGCCTTCGGCCGGACGCGAAGCAGCGCGCCCTCGCGAACCGCGGCCAATATGTCGCCATCGCCGCGATCGGCGAGCGCATGCTTGAGGTAGATGAGCATGACGACCCCGAACTCGGCGGCGACGCCGGCGAGAGCGATGAACCCGACCGCGCTCGCGACCGACTGGTTGTAACCGAGCAGATAGAGCAGCCAGAGCCCGCCGGTGAGTGCAAAGGGCAAGGTCGCCATGATGAGCAGCGCCTCGTCCCAGCGGCGGAAGGTGAGGTAGAGCAGGATGAAGATGATCGCGAGCGTGACCGGCACGACCACCTTCATCCGCTCGGTCGCACGAACGAGGAACTCGAACTGCCCGGTGTAGGAGATGCTGACGCCGGGGGGCAGCTCGACATCGCGCGCGATCGCCCGCTGGATGTCGTGCACCAGACCCTGCAAATCGCGGCCGCGGCTGTCGACATAGATCCAGGTCACCGGGCGGCCATTCTCGCTGCGCAGCATCGGCGGCCCGTCGCTGACCTTGACGCTCGCCACCGTCCCGAGCGTGATCTGCTGGCGCGACGGCGTCAGGATCGGAAGGGCCGCGAGCTTGCCGATGCTGTCGCGCAGCTCGCGTGGATAGCGGACGCTGATCGGATAGCGCGCGAGCCCCTCGACCGTCTGGCCGATCGTCTCGCCGCCGATCGCGCCCGCGACGATCGCCTGCACGTCGGCGACGTTGAGACCATAGCGCGCCGCGGCGGCGCGATCGATGTCGACGTCGATATAACGGCCGCCAGTCAGGCGCTCGGCCAGCGCCGAGGCGACGCCGGGGACGGTCCTGACTACGCCCTCGATGCGCTTCGCGGTGCGGTCGATCTCGGCAAGATCCGAGCCCGCGACCTTGATGCCGACCGGGCTTTTGATCCCGGTCGCAAGCATGTCGATCCGGTTGCGGATCGGCGGAATCCAGAAATTGGCGAGCCCGGGAACCCGGACCCGCGCATCGAGCTCCTCGATCAGCTTCTCCTCGGTCATGCCGGGGCGCCACTGGTCCTTCGGCTTGAAGCGGATCGTCGTCTCGAACATCTCGAGGGGCGCGGGGTCGGTCGCACTGTCGGCGCGGCCGGCCTTGCCGAACACGCTTTCGACCTCTGGCACCGTCTTGATCAGCCGATCGGTCTGCTGGAGCAGGCTCGACGCCCGCGCTGCTGAGATGCCGGGAAGCGCTGAGGGCATGTAGAGGAGATCGCCCTCATGCATCTGCGGCATGAACTCGCCGCCGATCTGGGTCATCGGCCAGAGGCTGGTGGCGAAGACGAGGCCGGCGATGAGGAGCGCCTTTTTCGGCCGTTCGAGCACCCAGTCGAGTGCCGGGCGATAGATGCGGGTCAGCCAGCGGTTGACCGGATTGGCCTGTTCGGCGGGGATCTTTCCGCGGATCAGCCAGCCCATCAGCACGGGGATGAGCGTGATCGAGAGGATCGCGGCGGCCGCCATCGCATAGGTTTTGGTGAAGGCGAGCGGCGAGAAGAGCCGCCCTTCCTGGCCTTCGAGCGTGAAGATCGGCAAGAAGGAGAAGGTGATGATGAGGAGGCTGAGGAACAGCGCCGGACCGACCTCTGCGGCGGCGTCGGTGATGACGCGCCAGCGCACGGCGCCTTTCAGCTCCTCGCCAGGATGATCGCGTTCCCAATGTTCGAGATGCTTGTGGGCATTTTCGATCATCACCACGGCCGCATCGACCATC
The DNA here is from genome assembly GCA_937873425.1 of uncultured Sphingopyxis sp. Classification (GTDB taxonomy): domain Bacteria; phylum Pseudomonadota; class Alphaproteobacteria; order Sphingomonadales; family Sphingomonadaceae; genus Sphingopyxis. The sequence goes on from CALMYE010000139.1 coordinate 12,802, forward strand.
GCGCCGACCGCGATCGCGATGCCGCCGAGCGACAATATATTGGCGTTGAGCCCCTGCAGCCGCATGACGATGAAGGCGATGAGGATGCCGAGCGGGAGGGTCAGGATCGCGACCAGCGCCGACCGGGCGTGCCAGAGGAACAGTGCGCAGACGAGCCCGACGATGATGAACTCCTCGACGAGCTTCGAGGTCAGATTGTCGACCGCGCGGTCGATCAGCCCCGAGCGATCATAGGTGGTGACGATCTCGACACCGGGCGGCAGGCTGCGCTTGAGCTCGGCGAGCTTGGCGCGGACGCCGTCGATGACCTCGCGGGCATTCTTGCCTTCGCGCATGACGATCACGCCGCCCGCAACTTCGCCCTCGCCATTGAGTTCGGCGATGCCGCGCCTTGTGTCGGGGCCGATCTGGACCGTCGCGACATCGCCGACCGTCACCGGGAGTCCGCCGCCGGCGGTGCGGACGGGGACCGAACGGAAGTCGTCGAGCGACTTCAGATAGCCGCTCGCGCGGACGATATATTCGGCCTCGGCGAGTTCGAGGGAGCCGCCGCCGCTCTCCTGGTTGGCGCGCTTGAGGGCATCTGCCACCTCGGTTGCGGTCACGTCGAAGGCGGCAAGCTTCTGCGGATCGACGATGATCTGATACTGGCGCACCATGCCGCCGATGCTCGCGACCTCGGCGACGCCGGGAACCGACTTGAGTTCGAAGCGCAGGAACCAGTCCTGGAGGCTGCGCAGCTCGGCAAGATCGTGGCGGCCGCTCTTGTCGACCAGCGCATATTCATAGATCCAGCCGACCCCGGTCGCGTCGGGGCCGAGGCTTGCGCGTGCGTCCTCGGGGAGACGGCTTTGCACCTGGCTCAGATATTCGAGCACGCGGCTACGCGCCCAATAGGGATCGGTGCCGTCGTCGAACAGCACGTAGACGAAGCTGTCGCCGACGAAGCTATAGCCGCGGACCACACGCGCGCCTGGCACCGAGAGCATCGTCGTCGTGATCGGGTAGGTGACCTGGTCCTCGACGATCCGCGGCGCTTGGCCCGCATAAGTCGTGCGGATGATGACCTGGACGTCCGACAGGTCGGGCAGGGCATCGACCGGCGTCGTGCGTACCGCGGCGATCCCGAGCAACGTGAGGATCAGTGCCGCCGCGACGACAAGTCCGCGCGCCGCGACCGAGGCGCGAATGATCTTCGCGATCATTGCGCCGCCTCCAGCGGGCGGACGGTGAGGCCGGTCAGGCTCGCTTCGGAATCGAGCAGGAACTGACCCGACGCGACGACCTTCTCGCCGGGAGCGAGACCCTGCAATATCTCGGTCTTGCCGCCGCCTTCGCGTCCGGCGACCACCTCGGCGGGATGGTACCGTCCGTCGCCCTTTTCGAGCATCACGATGCTGCGCGTGCCGGTGCGGATCACCGCTTCGCTCGGCACCAGCAGCGCAGGCTTGGCGTCGCCGCCGAGCGCGACCACCGCGAACATGCCGGGGCGGAGGCGCCCGCCGCGATTGGCGAGCTCGACGCGCACCGTCAGCGTCCGGCTGTCGGCCGATGCGGTCGGCAGGATGGCGATGACCCTGCCGGTGAATGTTTCGCCGGGAAAGGCGGTGAGGGTCGCGCTCGCCCGCTGGCCGATCTTTACGAGTCCGGCTTGCGCCTCGGGAAGCGCGGCGTTGAGCCATACCGTGCCGAGCCCCGAGATTTCGGCAAGGGTCTGGCCGGCGGCGAGCGTCACACCCGCGCGCGCATTGAGCGTCTGGACAACCCCGCCGATCGGCGCGCGCACCGTCAGTCTGCCGCCGGTGCGCCCGGTCCGGTCGACCTCGGTTATCACGCCTTCGGGCATGCCCATCAGCCGCAGCCGCAGCCGCGCCGCCGCGGTGAGGTCGGGTTTGCCGAGCTTTTTGACGCTCAGATATTCGGTCTGGGCGCTGCCCCATTCGGGCAATTGCAGGTCGGCGATTGGCGTGCCGGACCCGATCACGTCGCCCGGCGCGAGACGATAGACGCGCTCAACGAAACCGCCCGAGCGCGCCTGGACGATCGCGACGTCGCGCTGGTTGAAATCGATACTGCCGTTGACGTCGAAGGTCGCCGCGAGGCTTCCCATTTCGGCCGCGACCACCCTTATGCCGAGGCTCTGCCTTGCGGCCGGATCGACCGACACGCCCGGTGCGATGCCGCTGCCGTCGTCGGCATATTTGGGCTCGAGCTGCATATCCATGAAGGGCGACTTGCCGGGCTTGTCGAACTTCTGGTTCGGGAACATCGGATCATAATAATAGAGGATCTTGCGCCCGCCGCTGCCGGCCGCCTCGGTTGGCGCATCGCCCTGGCCGCTCTGTCCGAGCCAGTAACCGCCGCCGCCCGCGATCAGCACCGCGGCCAATATTCCGGCGCGCCAACGCGCCGCTGATGTTGCATCGGTCATCGACCTGCCTCCCCATAAACATAATTGATCCGGATCGCGTCGCGCGCGACCTCGGCTTCGCGCGCCAGCGCATCGACTTCGGCCTCGGCGAGCGCGAGGGTCGACAGCAGTGCGGTCCCGAGGTCGAGCTTTCCGGCGGCGTAACTTGCAAGATCGAGCTCGGCGCGCTTCTTCGCGAGCGGCACGAGCCGCGTGCGCGCATTGGCGAGCTGCTCATGATGCATGCGGTGATCGGCGAGATCGGCGTCGAGCGCCGCCGCGATGTCGCGCTTGGCCGCCTCGCGGTCGAGCCGCGCGCGCGCCGCTTCGCTGGCGCGCGCGGCAATCTTCGGGTCCTGCCGTTTCTTCGAGAAGAAGGGCAGGTCGACGGTAACCCCGACCGTGACGAGGTCGCCAAAATTGGGTTCGCGCCGCCCATAGGCCGCATTGACGCTCCAGTCGGGGCGCTTGTCGGCGCGCGCGAGACCGGTCTCGGCATCGGCCGCGAGCGCGCGGGCGTCGAGCGCGCGTAGCCTTGGCAGGGCGTCGATCCCGGCGCGCAATCCTTGCTCGTCGATCATCTGCGGCGGCAAATCGCCGAGCGTATCGGCGGCGGGGTCGCCGGTAAAGCGGGCGAGCTGTGCGCGGGCTCGGGCGATCTCGGCGGCGAGCGCGCTGCGGCGATCGGCGATCGCGGCGCGAAGCTGGTCGGGCTCGAGCGCGTGCGCCGGGCGCGCCGCGCCGCTGGCGAGCCGCGCGGTCACCGTCGCTTGAAGGTCTTCGAGGCCGGTATCGAGCAGGTCGAGTTCCTTGAGGCGCTTCTTGGCGTAGAAGAGATCGACCCAGGCGAGCGCGGTCGCGAGCCTGATGTCCTGCGCAGTGACCGCCTCGTCGGCGCGGGCGATTCCGATATCGGCCTGCGCGCGCGTTGCGCGCGCGCGGCGCTTGGCGGGGTTCGGAAAATCCTGGCTGACGCCGATGACCTGCATCGTGAAATCGTCGCGATTGAACCGGCCCGCATCGGGCCCGGTCACCGGGAAGTCCTGCAGGACGATATTGAGTTTCGGGTCGGGCAGCCGGTCGGCGGCGATCGCCGCCGATTGGGCGGCGTCGATGCCGGCTTCGCGAGCTTGCAGTTCCGGCGCGCGCGTCGCTGCCAGCCCAAGCGCCGTGTCGAGCGTCATCGGCTCGGCGTGAAGGGCCGTGGGCAGCGCGAGCAAGGCTGCCGTAAAGAATAGGCGCATGATGTCCCCCTGTTGTGGACTGGACGAATGCCTCCCCGGCGGATGTACGCCGGGGAGGAAAGACCGTCACCCTTGTGGGGGCATCTTATGGTCGCCGGACATTTTCTTCATGCAGTCAGCCGGACTCACCTTCATCATGTCGCAGTCGCAATGTGCCATCTGTCCCGGCTTGTCTTTGACCCAGACGCGGAATCGCGAGTTGGTATTGGACTTGTTCGGTCCCGGCACCTGGCGGGTCTGCCATTCATAATGGCCGCCCGATTGCTCTTGAGCGAAAACGGGAGCTGCAAGGGTTGCTGCCGCGAACGCGGCAACGGCAAAAAACGGTTTCATGTTGAATTCCTCAGTTGAAAAGGCAGGAAGCGCGCGCCGGAACGGCCCGTCGCGCATCGTGCAATTCAGCTGAGAATTAGAGGTGGATCGGGCTCGGGGCCGAATGTCCGGCCATCCAGTCGCTGGATCGGAAGCGGATCGAGCAAGCCCGGCATATGAGTCGCTGCCGCTATCAGCATTGGCGGGGATACGACGATGGGCGGGAGCGCACAGCCCATCTTGGCGATGCAGTCGAACGTCAGGCCTTTGCAGGGCGCGCCGTCCCCCGATTTGTCGATACCCATCATTTCCGCGCATTCATCGCTCATCGCTGCGATCGTCATGCCGGACGTCGGGATTGCCGGAGCAGACGCGAACGCGGCCTCCTGGCCCAAAAGGCCAAGTACGGCTCCGAAAAGCAGCAGGAAGGAAAGCCAGCGTTTCACGGTTGAAGCATGATCCTTGTCAAACTTTGCGTCAATTCGAAACTGGAACTGCGGGCCTGTAGACCTATTCGCCGACAGACCCGCCGCGGTTACACCCGAACCCGGCTATCTAGGACCCACGGTCCTGACTGCTGGCGCGACCGACATCCAATGCGCTCAAGCCTTCGGCTTACGCGAGGAGCTGTGCAGGCTGACGATCCGCCATTTGCCATCCGTCCATTTGAGGACACTCGTCGTGACACCGGCGCGCTCGATCGTCTCACCGCTCGCGAGAATGATCGTATAGCCATAGGTCTCTGTAGCAATCGCGACCTCGCCTTCGCCGCGCACCGAAACCTTATAGTCCTTGAAGGCGAAGGATTTGAAAGCCTTCAGTTCGGGCGCGAGATGATGATCGCGATAATGGGCAAAATTGCCCTCGATGCCGCCGGACTCGAAGATCTGGGCGTCTTGCGCAAACAATGCCTCGACGCCCGACAGGTCGCGGTTTTCGATCGCCTGCTTATATTGCGCCAACGTCGCGGTCGCCGCCTGATAATCCGGGGTTGCCGCCGCATGGGCGGGAACCGCCATGACCAGCGCCAGCCCGATGGCCGCCGTTGTGAAACTTCTCATTCCCATTCTCCCTTTTGTGTTTGCCGCCGCCCATGGCCGCGGCGATGCTTCGATCAGATTTTCACGAACCGCAGGCGCAGCGAATTGGCGATGACGCTGACCGAGGAAAGCGCCATCGCGGCGGCAGCAATGATCGGCGAGAGCAGCAGGCCGAAGACCGGGTAGAGCACGCCCGCCGCTACCGGAATGCCCGCGACATTATAGGCGAAGGCGAAAAAGAGATTCTGGCGGATGTTCGTCATCGTCGCATGGCTGAGGTGCCGCGCCCGCACGATACCGAGCAGATCGCCGCGCAGCAGCGTGACCCCCGCGCTTTCGATGGCGACATCGGTTCCCGATCCCATGGCGATCCCGACATCGGCAGCGGCGAGCGCGGGGGCGTCATTGACCCCGTCGCCCGCCATAGCGACGACCCGGCCCTGCTCGCGCAGCCGCTGCACGACGGCGCTCTTCTGGTCGGGGAGGACATCGGCCTCGACGTCGGCGATACCGAGGCGCCGGGCGATCGCCTCGGCCGTCACGCGATTGTCGCCGGTGAGCATGATGACCCGGATTCCCGCATCGCGCAGCGCAGCAAGCGCTGCCCCCGTCGTCTCCTTGACGGGGTCGGCGATCGCGATGACGCCCGCGGCCGTGCCGCCCACCGCGATATAGATCGCCGTTGCCCCGTCGGCGCGAAGCCGATCGGCCGCCTCGGCAAGCGCGCCCGGATCAACGTCATACTCCTCGAGGAAACCGGCATTGCCGAGGACGACGGCTTTGTCGTCGACCACCCCGACGATGCCCTTGCCGACCGGCTGGTCGACTCCCGACGGCTCAACGAGCGCGAGACCCCGATCTTCGGCTGCCTTGACGATCGCCGCCGCGAGCGGATGCTCGCTGCTGCGCTCAAGGCTGGCGGCGATCCGCAGGAGGTCGGTTTCCTCAAATCCGTCAGCGACCTCGATTGCAACCACCGAGGGTCTGCCTTCGGTGAGGGTTCCGGTCTTGTCGACGACAAGTGTGTCGACCTTCTCCATCCGTTCGAGCGCTTCCGCATTCTTGATCAGCACGCCGGCTTCGGCGCCGCGCCCGACCCCGACCATGATCGACATGGGCGTTGCTAGGCCTAGCGCGCACGGGCAGGCAATAATCAGCACCGAGACCGCTGCGATCAGGCCATAGGCCATGGCGGGCACAGGGCCGAGAAGCGACCAGATGATGAATGCGATGACGGCGACGATGATGACGCCGGGTACGAACCAGCCCGAAACCGTATCGGCAAGCCGCTGGATCGGCGCGCGGCTGCGCTGCGCATCGGCGACCATCTGAACGATACGCGCCAGCATCGTGTCGCGGCCGACTTTCTCGCTGCGCATCAGCAAGCCGCCGGTCTGGTTTATCGTGCCCCCGATGAGCGCCGCGCCGGCTTCCTTGGTCACAGGCATGGACTCGCCCGTGACCATCGACTCATCGACCGTGCCGCGGCCTTCGAGTACGACCCCGTCGACGGGAACTTTTTCGCCCGGGCGGATGCGCAGCACGTCGCCGACGGCAACCGCCTCGAGCGCGACTTCCTCGTCGCTCCCGTCGTCGCGGACGCGCCGCGCGAGCTTGGGCGTCAAGTCGAGAAGCGCGCGGATCGCTCCGCTCGTCGTCTCGCGCGCCCTCAACTCGAGCACCTGTCCGAGCAGGACCAGCACCGTGATGACCGCGGCGGCTTCGAAATAGACCGCGACCGACCCGTCGGCGGCGCGGAACGCGTCGGGGAAAATCTGCGGCGCGAGCGCCGCGATCATGCTGTAGCCCCAGGCGACGCCCGTCCCCATCGCGATGAGGGTGAACATGTTGAGGCTCTTGTTGCGGATCGAGAGCCAGGCGCGCTCGAAGAAGGGCCAGCCCGCCCACAACACGACCGGGGTCGCGAGCAGCATCTGGATCCAGTTGCTCGTCTGGCGACCGACGACCTGGTGAAGGCCGGTCAAATGGCCGCCCATCTCGAGCGCCAAAACCGGAAGGGCGAGCAGGAGCCCGACCCAGAAGCGACGCCGCATGTCGCGATATTCTGCGCTCGGACCGCTTGTCGCCTCGGGCATGAGGGGCTCGAGCGCCATGCCGCAGATCGGACAGCTTCCGGGCCCCGGACGCTGAATTTCGGGATGCATCGGACAGGTCCAGATCGCGCCCTCGACGGGTTCGGCCACGGCCGCCTCGCGTCCGGCCGTGTAGCGACCGGGGTCGGCCTCGAATTTCGCGAGGCAGTCCGCGCTACAAAAATAATGATGCGCGCCGTCATGCGTCGCGACATGCGGCGTGGTCGCGGGGTCGACCGTCATGCCGCAGACCGGATCGGTCGTGGTATCGCTGCCTTTTCCTGCGTCCTGATGATCGTGCACCGCCATCGCTCCTGTCGCTGCCTCGGCGTGGCCGGGAAAGGTCGCGCGCGGGCTTCCCGGTCGGGCTTCCCGACCGCGGCCATCGTTGCGGCAGCAGAATGAGGCCGCTCCTATCGATACGCAAGGCAAGCCGTTGCCCCTTGGATTTTCTTCGCGGTGCCGTCAGGCTAGGCGCTTTCTGGCGTGCAGGATGCCGATGGCGCCGGTGGGCGTCCGAAAATTCTCGAGTTCGCGAATGTCGTCAAAACCGGCTTCGCGCATGAGGAATGGCAGCAAGCCATCGGCGTTGGGCTGGGTATCATGGACACCATCGAGCTGCTGGATCGTCAGGCGGAACAGCCAGCGCATCAGGCGGCTGCGCTGTTCCCCATAGTCGGCGATATAGAGCGCGCCGCCAGGGGCGAGCTTGTGCCAGGCCTCGCGCAGCAGCCGGGCCTTTTCCTCCATTCCCACCTGGTGGAGGACGAGACAGATTGCGATCGTCGACGGGGGCGGCCAGTCCGCAACCGACGGCGCCGAGAAAAAGCCGACGCGAAACTCAGGCAGCGGATCAAGCTGCGCCGTCTTGGTTCGGGCAATGCGCGTCGCGGCCTCATCGGGGTCGATGCCGAGATAGCGCACGCCGTCAGTGCGCCGGGCAATCGCCAGCGCGAGATTCCCCGTTCCCGAGCCGATATCGAGAAGGATCTCGCCCTTGGCTAGCGCCATATGGCGAACGAGACGGTCCCGCCACAGGCGTTCGCGCGTTGTGACGGCGACGCCGAAATCATAGAGCGGCGTCAGAAAATGATAGCCGGCCGCCGGCGTGTAGCTTCGGTCAGCGCCTGCGGGTTCGGGCATCGTTCAACTCCTCCCTGCTGCTTGGCTCGCTGCGTTATGCCGCCGATGCCAGCCTGGATAAGCCGCATAGAAGTCCGTCACGGCTCCGGTCTTGAATGTTTCGCCGGGGCAGCGCGGCGGGTGCTCCCGCTCAGGGGACGATTTCGAATGCGAACGCCGCAAGGCCTGCCGAAGGCGTCACCCCGAGCCATTGCGCACAGCGGCGGGTGAAGTGCGACTGGTCGGCAAAGCCGCCCGCCGCGGCCGCGTCGGCGAGGCCGCCGCCGCCGACAAGCGCGCGCAGCGCCCGCTGGAGTTGGAGCCATTGCAACAATTTCGCCGGCGGCACGCCGAAATCCCGGCCGACGATTTCGCGCAGGCGCGAAGGCGAGAGGCGGGCGACATCGGCGAGCGCGCGGGCGGTCGACAGATCGCCGGGTTTCGCGAGCGCCGAGGACAGGCGCGAATCGAGCGGATCTCCGGACATCCGGTCGAGATAGGAGGAGGCCCAGCGCCTCGCTTCGTCACCACTGGCGATAGCGCCAAGGCAGGCCGTTTCCGCCGGTGGCAGCAGCGTGGGTTCCGATCCGGCCGACATTCGCGCACCGGCGCGAAAAAGCGGGTCGAGATAGAAAGAGCGCACCATCGCGCCCTGCGGCCCCAGACGGTGCGGAACATGCGATGCAAACACGACCGCTTGTCCGGCCGGGACCGTCATGTCGACGTCCCCGGAAATCTCGAGATCCTGTTCGACCGCGAGGCTGATCTGATGCGCCAGATGGCTATGGGGGCGGCTGGCCCCGATGCGGGCATCGATCAAAGCCCAGCCCGTCCCGAGCATGATCGAACCCGACCAGGGGGCGGTGCTGGCGGTCAAGCCGCGTCGGCGCCGACAAATGGTTCGAGCGTGCCGAACCACGCGACCAGCGCGAGAATGGCGAGGGCGGCCAGCGCTTCGATGACCAAGCTCCTGCGCATGGCCGCAAGCGCAGCGTCGGGATCGGTATCGATGTCCTCGGTGTCACCACCCGCCACCGCAGCGGCGAGCGCCGGCGTGAGGCGCCAGCGATTGGCGGCGGCGAGTGCCAGCATCAGTCCGAACAGCGCCAGCTTGGCAAGGAGCAATTGTCCATAGGGCGAGCCGAGTGACCGGCCGATATTCTCGGCGCCGATGATGAGCTGGCTGTTGATGAGCCCGGTCGCGGCAATGACGAGGACGCAGACCGTACCGACCCAGGAAAATCGATCGAGGCTGCGCGCGGCAATAGGAAGCCCGTCCGGCCAGTCGCGGATGCGCCGCGGCGAAATCAGGATTAGAAAGGCGCCGATTGCGCCAACCCAGACCGCGGCCGCGATCATATGCAATATGTCGCTGATCCGGTGGAAGTTGCCCGGGGTGCCTTCGGTGGCGCCCGCATGGCCGGACCAGACCAGGGTCGCGACGGCCACCGAGCCTGCGGCGGCAAGCAGCGCAGCAGCGGTGGTAGGCCACCGCGCCATCCAGAATGCTGCGCCCAGCGCGAGGGCAAGAGCGGCGCTACGGAAAATCCAGGCCATCCCGACATCGGTCTCGCGAACAAGATCCCAGAAGGGCTGTAACTCCAACGACAGGATGCCTACGCCCTGCATCGAAGCCGCGAGCACGCCCATCCCCAAGGTGGAGAGAAGCAGTCCGGCGGCGCAGAACCATCGCTCCGCGCGCCAGATCGCGGCCATCGGCTGCGGCCCAACGCGCTCGCTGCGTGTCAGTGCATAAAGCGGGAACGCAGCGAGGCCGGCGATGAGCATCAGGTCCGCATAAAGTGCGAACCTGATGCCGATCAGGACGGGATCGCCCACCGCCTTACTTTACGGTGAAGCTGAATTCACTGCCCATGCGGTGGGTGTCGGCACCCGCAGCCGACCATTTGACCTTGTAGGTTCCGGGTGCCAGCGCGCGCTTCAGCGCAAGCGTCATCGACTTGCCGTCCTTGCCCATCGCCGAGGTATAGGGAATTTTCATCGGCGCGTGATTGGCCATGCCCGGCATCCCGGTCATGACGAATTCGGTCTTCACGGTCGAGGCGATCACCTTTTCGTTAAATTTCAGGCTCACCGACGTCACCTTCGAGACGGTCGAATTGGCCGCGGGTGTCGAACCGACGAGCTTGGTATGTGCGCTCGCTGCGGCAGGCATGAGGAGCAGCGCGAAAGCCGCTGCCGCGGAGGGGAGAAGAGATTTGAACATAAAGACCTCCAAATTGTGTCTGTTCTGCTAATACGCAGGGCGTTGGCGTAACCCTCAAACATTCTGGCGTGAGGGGTGAAGCGATCTGCTGCGTATATGCAATTACGGAAAGACATGACGAGACAGTCGATGGATGAAGAGCTTCGCATTTTGAACAGGATCGATCTGCCCGCGGCGCTCGATGCGCTGGACGATCGCATCATTGGCGCGCTCGCAGTGCGCCGCCGGGAAGCGGCCGCGACGGGACGCCTCATGGCGCTGGCAGCGTTTGTCTCGCTGGGCGGCGGCTTTGTCGCGGGCAGCGCGATCTCCCAGCCCGCGGTGGCAGCAAGCCCGCTTGCCCCCTTTGGTCCGCCAAGCGCTCTCGCACCCTCCACCTTGCTGGACACGCAGTAACGATGCCGTCACGCCGTCTTCTTCTCTTGGGGCTTATCGCCTTCGCTGCTGCTATCGCTGGCGTTTTCGCCGGCCGCATAGTGTCGGACGCGCCGAAGGCGAACGAAACCGAATTGCACGCGCTTCTTCACAACGAACTCGACCTGACCGCGGACCAGGAAGCGAGGATCGAGCAGATCGAAGCCGATTTCGCGCGCCGCCGCACGGCGCTTGAGCTCGAGATGCGGGCTGCCAATGTCCGCCTCGCCCAGGCGATCGAAGCCGAACATGGCTATGGGCCGCAGGTGACCAAGGCGATCGACGAGACGCACGAGGTGATGGGCGAGCTGCAAAAGGAAACGCTCCAGCATCTTTTCGCGATGCGCGCGATTCTCGATCGCGATCAGGCGCGCATGTTCGACAAGAGCGTGGTCAAGGCGCTGACCGCCGATGCACGGTGATTCCCGACCTATCGCAGTATAGCGACCAGGACCTGGCGGCCCTCGCTCGCGCACATCGCGACGACGCCTGCCGCGAGTTGCTGCGCCGTTACAAGACCGGCGTCTACCGGCTCATAGTCAAGCATATCGGTGACGCCGAAGAGGCGATGGACCTGACGCAGGAAACCTTTGTTGCCGGCTTCTCGGCCCTCAATCGCTATGATGGCGATCGCCCCTTCCGCATCTGGATCGCGCGGATCGCGCTCAACAAATGTCGCGACTGGGCGCGCCGGCGGAGGGTGCGTGCCTTTTTCTCCCGGGCGCTTCCGCTCGAGAGCGCGCATCAGGTGGCAAGCGACGTCCCATCGCCCGATTCAGAGGCAACCGACAGAGGCGAGCTTGCAAGGGTCCGCGGAGCGATCGACCGGCTTCCGCAGAATTTGCGCGAGGTGTTGCTCCTTCGCGGCGTAGACGAGGTCAGCCAAGCCGAAACCGCGGTGATTTTGCAGGTCAGCGAAAAGACCGTCGAGACCCGCCTCTACCGTGCGCGGACCAAGCTCAGGGAGCTGCTCGCGGGAACGTCGGCGAGGGCGCGGGGTTGACGTATCGTCCGCTTGTTCGGACGGCGATCCTCATTTTACGGCATTTTTATTGAGGGGCGGCCCTCTCCCCTGCGTATGGCTTTAGGAACAGTCAGTAACGGTCAGAAAGAATTTATTGATGGAAAGGCGTAGGTTCGTCAGTGGAGCTTTGGGCGGGGGCGCGGCTGCAGCAATGACCGCATGGTTCCCGGCCTGGGCCCAACCGGTCTCGCAGGGCATTACGGCGCCCATTCCCACCGTGTCGGGCAACGACATCACCCTGCGCATCGCGCGGCAGACGATGCGCATCGACGGCAAGCTGAGCCGCGCCATCGGCATCAACGGCACGGTGCCGGCACCGCTGGTTCGCCTCAAGGAAGGCCAGACGGCGAAGCTCACCGTCGTCAACGACCTGGACGAGGACAGTTCGATCCACTGGCACGGCCTGATCCTGCCGTTCCAGATGGATGGCGTACCAGGCGTCAGCTTTCCGGGGATCAAGCCGCGCTCACAGTTCGTCTATGAATTCCCGGTCGTCCAGTCGGGGACCTACTGGTATCACAGTCACTCGGGTCTCCAGGAGCAGCTCGGCCACTATGGCCCGATCGTCATCGATCCTGCTGGCGCCGACCCGATCGGTTATGATCGCGAGCATGTCGTCGTCCTGTCCGACCACAGTCAATTGTCGCCCGAGGCGATCTTCCGCAAGCTCAAGGTCAATCCCGGCCATTTCAACATGCAGCGCCAGACGCTGAGCGGTCTCCTTGCCGGTAAGGACCAGCCGCTGAAGGACCGGATCGAGTGGGGCGCGATGCGGATGGACCCGACCGACGTCGCCGACGTCAATGGTTCAACCTACACTTTCCTCGTCAACGGCCACGGCCCGCGCGATAACTGGACCGCGCTCTTCAAGCCGGGGGAGCGCGTGCGGCTGCGTATCGTCAATGCGTCGGCGATGACGATCTTCAACGTCCGCATCCCGGGCCTCAGGATGACCGTGGTGCAGGCCGACGGCCTCAATGTCGTGCCGACCGAGATCGACGAGTTCCAGATCGCGGTTGCCGAGACCTACGACGTCATCGTGACCCCGGTCGAGGACCGAGCTTATACGCTCGTTGCCGAGGCCAATGACCGCTCGGGCATGGGGCGCGCGACGCTCGCACCGCGCGCCGGCATTGTCGCCGAGGTGCCGCCGCTCCGCGAGCGGCCACTCGCGACGATGAAGGACATGGGCATGGGCGACATGGATATGTCGGGCGGCTCGATGGCGGGCATGGACCATTCGGGCGGCGGCGATATGGGCGCCATGCCCATGCCGGCGAGCGATCCTTCCTGTCCCCCTGAACATGCCAAGATGGGCCATTGCACGCCAGCGGGAGAAAGCGGCGCGATGGCGGGCATGGATCATGGATCGGGCGGAGGCATGCAGCACAGCATGCGCGACTTCAGTGTCGCGCCGCAGGTCAAGCGCGACCCGAGCGTCCAGACGATCTCGCCGATGCCGATGGATCGCATGGGCGAGCCAGGACAGGGACTTGAAGACGTCGGGCACAAGGTGCTGACCTACCACGATCTGGTGGCGCTCGAGCGCAATCCTGACGTGCGCGCCGCCTCGCGCTCGCTCGACATCCATCTGACAGGCAACATGGAACGCTTCATGTGGTCGTTCGACGGCGTGAAGATGTCCGATCATCACGAACCCATCCCCTTCATCGAGGGCGAGCGGGTGCGTGTGAACCTCATCAACGATTCGATGATGAGCCACCCCATCCACCTGCACGGCCATTTTTTCGAGCTGGTCACGGGGAGGGGCGACCGGTCGCCGCGCAAGCATACGGTGCTGGTCCAGCCGGGCGGGACCGCGAGTTTCGACTTCACCGCCGACGCGCTCGGCGACTGGGCGTTCCATTGCCACCTTCTCTATCACATGCACGCGGGGATGATGCGCGTCGTCAGCGTCCGTCCGAAGGGAGACGGCGAATGACCCGGGTCGCGCTTCTCCTCGCGGGTATCGCCCCGCTGACATTTGCTGTGCCCGCTGCCGCGCAGTCCATGAATCATTCGATGCATGGCGCGGCGCCCGCGCCGACACCCGTTCCCTCGCCAACGCCAGCGCCAGCGCCGGTAGCGCAGCCCGCGCCCGAAGCGCCCGCCGAAGGGTCGATGGAGCAGATGGACCATGGGAACATGCAGGGCATGGACATGGAACCCGAGGCTTCAAGCTGCCCGCCCGAACATGCGGCGATGGGTCATTGTACGCCTGAGGCGGAGGCTCCAGACAAGGGCGCTTCGGACATGGGCGCGATGGATCATGGCGCACCGCAGCCGTCCGATCCCGATTGCCCGCCCGAACATGCCAAAATGGGCCATTGCACCCCGAAGGGCGGATATGCGGACCCCGTGGCGGGAATGGAAGGCATGGCGACCACGACCAGCGCTAGCGGCACCGATTTGCCGCCGGGAGATGCTACCGCGCCTGCGCCTCCCGGCGACTGGTATGCCGATCGCATCTACCCCAAAGCCGAAATGGAGCATTCGCGCCACGACATGATGAAAGAGAATGGCGCGCAGACCATCGCTTTCATCAGCTTCAACCTTGCCGAATTTCAGGCGCGCAAGGGCCGCGACGGGTTCCGCTGGGACGGTGAGGCCTGGTACGGCGGCGACATCAACCGGCTGACGATCAAGAGCGAAGGCGAGGGCGTGTTCGGCGAAGGCATCGAAGGCGCCGAGGTACAGGCGCTGTACAGCCGGGCGATCGGACCCTATTTCAACGCGCAGGCGGGTATCAGGCAGGATCTCGGACTCGGCCCCGATCGCACCTATGCGACGATCGGTTTCGAGGGGCTCGCGCCCTATTGGTTCGAAGTCGAGGGCGCTCTGTTCCTTTCGAACAAGGGTGACCTGCTCGCCCGGCTCGAAGGCTATTACGACCAGCGCATCACGCAGAAGCTGATCCTGCAGCCGATGGCGGAGGTCAATTTTGCGCTCCAGGATGTCCCCGAGACCGGCGTTGGCTCGGGCCTCTCCGACTTCGAGCTCGGGCTTCGCCTGCGTTACGAGGTCGTGAAGGAGTTCGCGCCTTATGTCGGCGTCGAATGGGCCGGCAAGGTCGGCGATACCGCGCGTTTCGCCCGCGCCGCTGGCGAGGATGCGAGCGGTGTCAGTTTCGTGATGGGGGTGCGGGCCTGGTTCTAGAAGTTTCGCGGGGTGGCGACACGTCGAGGAGAAATGCCGTGAAACCAGCCTATCGCAGCCTCGCGCTGCAGACAATCATCAGCGGCGTCATCATGTATCTGGTGATGTTCGTCATGATCGACCGCCTCTCGAGCTTCTACAATAATCTCAACATGCTCTACATGACGCTGATGATGGTTTCGCCGATGGTCGTACTGATGATCGTCGCGATGCCTGACATGTTCCCGTCGAAACGCCTTAACACGCTCCTGCTGCTGGGATCGGCAGTCGCCTTCTTCGGAAGCTTCGCGCTGATTCGGACTCAGACGACCATCGGCGACACGGCCTTCTTGCGTTCGATGATCCCGCATCATTCGGGCGCGATCCTCATGTGCGAACAGGCTTCCCTCAGGGATGCCGAAATACGCGAACTTTGCCGCGGCATCATCGCAGGGCAGGCGGCCGAAATCGAACAGATGAAATCCATTCTCGCGAGGAAATGACATGAAAAGTCCGATGACGCGCCGTCACCTTCTCGGTCTGATTGCCGTCGGCTCGGGGATGGGGCTTGCGGCATGCAATTCTTCCCCGGGACCGGCGGCAACCAGCGACAAAGACGGCGGGGCTCGCGAGCCTCGCGCCGATGCGGCGAACATCCGGCAGATGCTCGTCTATCGCGATCCCGAATGCGGATGCTGTGAAGCCTGGGCGGATATTGCGCGCGCGGCGGGCTATGCGGTGACCGTTGAGAACCGTTCCGACATGCCTGCCGTAAAGGCGCGATATGGTGTGCCCGACGAGCTAGCTTCGTGTCACACCGCGATCGTCGGTGGCTATGCCATCGAAGGCCATGTGCCGATGCCACATGTCGCGAAGCTGCTTCGCGACAAGCCGCGCGACATTCGCGGGATCGCCGTGCCTGGCATGCCGCGCGGATCTCCGGGCATGGAAATGCCGGATGGAAGAACCGACGCCTTCGAAGTGATGGCGTTCGCTGGCGACGGCAAGGTTGCGCAATTTCGCGCATGAGCTGTCGCAACGACAAGTGGAGATTGATATGACGAGATATATTCCCCTCGCGAGCGCCGCAGCGCTGATGGTCGCACTGGCGGGATGCGGCGCGGAGTCTGCGCAGAAGAGCGACACGGCGCCGGAACAAAGCGAAGTCCCTGCCGGTGAGGCCCCGGCAATGGTCGAGACCACGCCGGCTGCCGACGAGACGCCAACAGCCCCTGAAGCGGCACCGACAGAAGCAGCAAGGCCGGCGGAGAATTCCAAACTTGCCGCAAAACCTGCTGTTCCGCCGCGGGCTAAGGCCGCGCCGGAAGCGCCGAAGCCCGTAGAAACCGAGCCCGATCCGCACGCCGGGCACGATATGGATAAAAAGTAAGAGATCATTTGCCGATGAGGCTTGTCGGCCGGCCACCCAAGGACAGCCGGCATGAAGCGCCCGCCGGGACTGGTAATCACCCGCGGGACCGGCCGCCTGTTCGCCGCAATGGCGGGCGGCCCCCGCAGATCACGCTGTTCGCGCCGAAGCCCGTCCGGGAGAATGGAACGGCGAGGCCGGGTTGGGCGCGGCGCGCCGCCGTGCGGCACGGAGCGAGAGATATAACTATATGGAATAACCATCTCGTTTTTAGCGATGAGTCGTGATTATTTCTGGTCATGCCACGGTCACAGAGATAGCTCGGTGGCGAAGCCGAGAGCTTTCGCAAATGGAGGGGACCATGAGGAAATTGCTTCGCACGAGTGGCTCGATTATCGCCGTCCTGGCAGGATTGTCGGCCGCCGCCGCCTTCGCGCAGGATAACGCCAAAGAGGCGCCGCAGTCAGGCGCGTCGCAGGGCGAAATCGTCGTGACGGGCACGCGGCGGAACGATCTCAAGGCGGCCGATTCCGCTCAGCCGATCGACATCATCTCCGGCGCCGAACTGCTCGAAAAGGGCACGGCCGACATGAACGATCTCCTCCGCACCGAGGTCCCGTCGCTCAACGTCCAGCGCCTCGTAAGCAACGACGGCGCCGTCTTCACCCGGCCTTTCTCGCTCCGCGGCCTGCCGCCGGACCAGACGCTGGTGCTCGTGAACGGCAAGCGGCGCCATCGCGGCGCAACGGTCCAGTTCACCAATGTTCCCTATATCCGAGGATCGCAGGGACCCGATCTTTCGGCGATCCCGTCGATCGCGATCGGCCAGCTCGAGGTTCTGCGTGACGGCGCGTCGGCGCTCTATGGATCCGATGCGATCGCGGGCGTACTCAATTTCGGTCTGCGCCGCGACCGCGAGGGCGGATTGCTGATCGCCCGCTATGGCCAATTCTACAAGGGCGACGGCGAGGATTTCCTCGTTCAGGGCAATGTCGGGCTTCCCTTCACCGACGCGGGTTTCGTCAACATCAGCGGCGAATATGTGAACGCCAGCACGACGTCGCGCGGTATCCAGCGTCCCGACGCGCAGGCGCTCATCGATGCCGGCGTTCAGGATGTCCCGGTCCCGGCGCAGCGCTGGGGAAATCCCGAATCCGAGGCGGCGCGCATCTTCGTCAACGCAGGCATCGAACTGTCGGACGAGATGGAATTCTACACCTTCGGCAACTATAGCTGGAGCCGCGGCACGACGGCCTTCTTCTACCGCAACCCCAATGCCAGCTTCATTTCCACCTCGATTCCGCTCACCAATACGCCCGGAGGACAGCGGTTCAGCTTCCGCCAGCTCTTTCCCGGCGGCTTTACCCCGGATTTCGGCGCGACGGTAACCGATGCCGCGCTTGCGGCCGGCCTCAAGGGCGAATTCTCCTCGGGCCTGACCTATGATCTCAGCGCTTCCTATGATCAGAACCATGCTTCCTACCGGATCGACAATACGGTCAATCCGTCGCTTGGCCTCACGTCGCCGACGTCGTTCAAGCCGGGGCAACTCAAGCAGCGCGAACTCGCTTTCAATCTCGATCTCACTTACCCCATCGCGATCGGCACCTCCGATCCGCTGACGCTTGCCGGCGGTCTTGAGTATCGGCGCGAGACATATGAGATCACGGCTGGCGACATCGCATCGTGGCAGGTTGGGCCTTTCGCGTCGGTTATCGATCCCGATACCGGGAACCGCGTCGGACTGCCGGTCGGCTCGAACGGCTTCCCGGGCTTCAGTCCCATCCAGGCAGGTGAGTTCGCGCGCAGCAATTGGGCTGCCTATGCGTCGATCGAGGGCAATCTCACCGACGCGCTCCAGTTCGGCCTTGCCGGCCGCTACGAGAATTATTCGGACTTCGGCTCGAAATTCACCTGGAAGGTCAACGGGCGATATGATTTCTCGGACGTCTTCGCGGTGCGCGGATCGGTCAACACCGGCTTTCGTGCGCCGACGCCGGGCCAGTCGAACGCCTCGCAGGTCCAGACCAACATCGACTCGATAACCGGGGCGCCGCTGACCGCAGGCATTATCGCGCCCAACAATCCGGTCGCGCAATTCTTCGGCGCGACGCCGCTCAAGCCCGAGAATTCGTTCAACTTCACCGGTGGCATCGTGGTGAAACCTTCTAATCGGGTCACCCTCACCATCGACTATTTCAACATCAAGGTCGAAGACCGGATCGCCGTTTCGGGCAACTTCAACCTCACCCCGGCGCAGCGCGCGCAGCTCGCGGCGCTTGGCATTCCCGGTGGGGATTCCTTCCAGCAGGTGAGCTTCTTCACCAACTCCTTCGACAGCCGCACCCAGGGCGTCGATGCAGTGCTCACCGTGGGCTTCGACCTCGGCGGCGGCAAGGCCACGCTCGGTCTCAACGGCAACTATACCAAAACCGATGTCATCAAGGCCTCGCCGGTGATCACTGCGGACCGCGAGCGGCTGCTCGAACTCGAGGGCTTCGTTCCGAAGTGGAAGGGCAATGCGTCCTTCACCTATGCGGGTGAGCGCTTCGGCTTCGTCGCGCGTGCAAATTATTACGGCAAATGGACCGACTATGGCGCCGCACCGGCTGCCGACCAGACGGGCGCCGCCGAACTGCTGGTCGATCTCGAGCTGTCCTACAAGGTCAGCGACATGCTCAAGCTTGCGGTCGGCGGCGAGAATATCTTCGACAATTACCCCGACGTCGAGGCGCGGCAATCCCAGATCAACAACGGGATCCGATATCTCCGCTTCGCGCCGACCGGGTTCAACGGAGGCTTCTGGTACGTCCGTGCGACCGCCTCCTTCTGATCGGTGGCCGTGAAGGCCGTGCGGCGACCTGTGTCTTCAGCTGGCGTCGGAGCCGAACATCGCGTCTCGGTGGGATTCGAGCACCGCTATAAAGGCCGCAGCGACTTGGGACATCGGCCTCAACTTCGGCGTGAAGAGCATATATTCGAAATGGACCTCCGGCGCGAAATCACGGACCGTAAGGCCCCGCTCGGCATAATCCGCTGCGGTCACGGGGTTGAGAATCGAACATCCGACCCCCTGCATGACAAGCGCGCAGATGGTCATCGCATATTGGGTTTCGATGACCATCTCGCGGTGGACGCCTGCGTCTTCGAAAATGCGGTCGATGCGGTGACGCACACCGTCCTCGAGCGCGAGCGAAATGAAGGGCTCGCCCTCGAGATCGGCCGGCCGGATGACGTCCTTGACAGCCAGCCGGTGGCCGGCGGGGAGAACGCAGGCGCCGGGGCAGCGCAGGAAGCGCTCCATCCTTATGCCTGGCAGTTCGCGCGCCGGCGTTGCGAGGCCGATGTCGAACTGCTGGTTCGCCATCCATTGCCGCACCGTCGAGGAGCTGCGGGTCTGGAGCTGAACGGTGACGCCGGAATGTGTCTCGCGAAAGGCCGCGATCACGCGCGGCAGGAAACTGACCGCGAGCGCCGGGAGGGCCGCGATCCGGAGCGTACCGGTCGCCATGTTGCGAATGTCTTCCGCTACCCGCTTCAGGGCCGCAATGCCCGAGAAACTCCGCTCGACTTCGTAGAAAAAGGCGTCGGCTTCGGGCGTCACAGTGAGCGCGCTGCCGCGCGAGCGCAGGAAGAGCTGAAAGCCCAGCTGATGCTCGAGCTCGGCAAGCATCTTGCTCACTGCGGGTTGCGACAGGTTGAGCGACTGTGCGGCCTGAGTAACCGATCCGGAGAGCATTACGGCTCTGAAGGCTTCGAGGTGACGCAGGTTCATTGGACATCGCTCCCTATAGCTATTTCTTATGGCGCTAGCATCGAAAGCCTCGTTCATGAATAGGTCGCACGCACCGCGCCGCTGGCTTCCGGCGCTGCTCGCCGCCGGCGCCCTGCTTCTTGGCGGCTGCGACCGCGAGCCGGCCGGCACCGGCGGATATGAGATTGCCGCGGCGAAGGGATCTACGCTCGCGCGGATTCGTGCGCGCGGAACGCTCAATTGCGCCATTCATACGGGGCAGCTCGGTATGTCCTATCTCGACAAGCGCGGGCGCTGGCAAGGGTTCTTCGTCGATTATTGCCGGGCGCTCGCCGCCGCGGTCCTCGGCGATGCCCGCAAGGTCCGGTTCATGCCGGTCGCCTCGAACAAGCGCTTCACGATCGTGCAGACGGGCGAGGCCGACGTCCTGTCGCGGACGACGACATGGACGCTGACGCGCGACACCGACCTCGGGGTGAATTTCGTCGGCACCATGTATTATGACGGGCAGAGTTTTCTGGTGCCGCGTCGGTCGGGCGTGCGGCTGCCCGCAGATCTTGACGGCGCGTCGATCTGCATCACCAAGGGAACGACTTCTGAACTCAACACCGCCGAATATTTCGAGCGCAAGGGGCTGCGCTTCCAGTCGGTCGTGTTCGAGAATCCCGAGGAAGCCAAGCTCGCCTTCTTTGCCGGGCGGTGCGACGCGATGACCACCGATGCCTTCACGCTGACCGTGATCCGTCTCGCCGATACCGCGCATCCGGACGATTATGTTGTGCTGCCCGAACGACTCACCAAGGAGCCGGTAGGTCCCGTCGTGCGCAGCGACGACGAGCAATGGTATGAGATCAACAAATGGGTGCTGAACGCGCTCTTTGCTGCCGAGGAAATGGGGGTCACCCGCGCGAATGCAGCGCGCATGCGCGTGGCCTCGCGTGACCCCGAAGTGCGCAAGATGCTCGGCGGCCTGCCCGGATTCGGCAAGTCGCTCGGCCTCGACGATGACTGGGCGTATCGGGCGATCGAGGCGACGGGCAATTATGGCGAAATCTTCGACCGGCACATTACGCCGCTCGGCGTCGAGCGCGGGCAAAATAAGCTCTATCGGGACGGCGGGCTGATCTACCCGTTGCCGATGCGATGACTCATAAACACAGGCGGCTTGCCATCGCTGCGTTGCCCTGGCTGCTGATCGCGGGCGGGCTAGTGGTCGCCTACGGCCTCTTTGCGACATTGGCGGACAATCTCGCGGACCGAAACATCCGGACGGGGTTCGGTTTCCTGTTCGACCGGGCGGGTTTCGCAATCGGCGAAACGCTGATCGCATACGCGCCGGGCGACTCCTATGTCGCGGCGCTGGCGGTGGGTCTTCTCAACACGCTTCTGATATCGGCGCTCGGTATTATCTTCTCGACCTTGCTCGGCCTCGCGGTCTGCATGGCGCGCCTGTCGTCCAACTGGCTGCTTGCGAGGCTCTCCGGCCTTTACATCGAACTTGTTCGCAACATTCCGCTGCTGCTCCAGATGTTCGTCTGGTACGCGGTCCTGCTTTTCGGTCTACCCGGCCCCGGTCCGGACGCCATCGGTGCGTTCGACCTCGACAATCGGGGCTTGCACATCCCCGCGCTCACCCTGGCCGGTCCGGGAAGGGCGGCCCTGCTCATCGCTATCGTTGCCTGTGCGATCCTGCTGGGTGCCGTGCGGCGAGGAGCCGTTCGCACACGCACCGCGCTGGCCTTCGCCGGCATCTCCCTGGCTCCGCTCCTGCTGTGGGGCGGGATCGATCTGCCGCGGGCGGGGCGCTTCGGAACCGTGGGCGGGCTGTCGCTCTCCACAGAGTTTCTGACGCTGGTCGCCAGCCTTTCGGTCTATGCCTCGGCCTATCTGGCCGAGATATTCCGCGGCGCGATCCTCGCCGTTCCTGCAGGGCAGAGCGAGGCCGCCAAAGCGCTCGGCCTGTCAACCGCGCAAACGATGAGACGGATCGTGATTCCGCAAGCGCTGCGCATTGCCATCCCGCCGATGACGAGCTGGCATCTCAACACGATCAAGAACAGCTCCCTGGGGGTAGCGATCGGTTATCCCGAGTTTGTCTCGGTAGTCGATACCGTTATCAGCCAGACAGGGCAGGCGATCGAAGGTGTTGGTCTGATCGTCGCGACTTTCCTCCTGCTCTCGCTGTCCTTGTCGTTCGTTACCGGCCGCTATGCCCGCCGGTTGGGCTGGAACGTTGCCGGGCAGCCCGGCCGGAGCATCCCGTCGGCGCCCCTCGAACCCTTTCCGCTGCGCTCGGTAGTCGCCTGGCCGTCGTGGATGCGGCGCAATCTCTTCGGGGGAGGGCGCCAGTCAATATTGACCATCGCGATCCTCGCCATGACCGCGGCTCTTGCCGGCAAGGCACTCTCGTGGCTGCTGTTCGACGCGACCTTCGCCGGGGGCGCGGCCGATTGCCGTTTGGCCAGCGGTGCCTGCTGGCCATTCCTCCGCGAAAATGTGCGGCTTATATTGTTCGGGACCTATCCCGAAGCCGAGCAGTGGCGGTCCGCAGCAGCGGCGGCGGCGCTGCTTTCCTGCCTCGCGTTCTCCTTCGTTCCGCGATTTTGGCGTAGCCGCCTCGGCCTAGCCTGGCTCGGCGCGATCGCGGTGGCGGTACTTCTGCTGCGCGGCGGGTTCGCGGGCCTTTCCTATGTGCCGATGGAGAAGTGGAGCGGCCTGCCGGTCACATTGCTGCTCGCGAGCCTAGCGGTGGTCGGCGCGTTTCCGCTGGCCATACTCCTCGCATTCGGCCGCAGGTCGTCGCGGCGCGGGATTAGCTGGCCGAGCATCGCCTTCATCGAGCTGGTTCGTGGAACGCCGCTGATCGGCGTGCTCTTCCTCGCCGCGGTCCTGTTCCCGCTGTTCGTGCCCTCTTATCTCTCGATCGACAGCCTGCCGCGCGTCCAGCTCGCGCTCATATTCTTCACCGCCGCCTATATGGCGGAGGTCATCCGGGGCGGCCTGCTGGCGGTTCCCGCGGGGCAGGCCGAGGCCGCGCAGGCTCTTGGCCTCGCCAAATGGCAGGCGCGGCGCCACATCCTGTTGCCGCAGGCCCTGAAAGTCAGCGTACCCGGACTGGTCAACACTTCGATCAGCGAGGTGAAGAACACGACGCTCGTCCTCATCGTCGGCGTCTTCGATTTGTTGCAGACGACCCGCCTCTCCTACGTCGAGGCGCAATGGCGACCCTATTTCGCCGAAGCCTATCTTTTTACCGGGACAATCTTCTTCCTCCTCTGTTTTTCCCTGTCCCGGCTCAGCATGAAGATCGAACGGAAACTAAACTATGCAGGATAATCACGACAGAAAATGGCCCGGGGAGCCGGCAAGCCCGAAAGGGCACGCCTGGCAGGACCCGACGCGTGCCGTTCACGGCGGTCCCCGCCCGCGCGATCAGCGGGGCCTCATCAATCCGCCCGTCGATCGAGCCTCCACCATTATCTACGGCAGCGTCGAGGCCTATATGGACCGGCACCAGGGTCTCTACGATGAGGTCATCTATGGCCTGTACGGAACGCGAACGACCTTTGCGCTCGCCGAGGCCGTCAGCGAACTCGAAGGCGGCTGCGCCACCGTCATCACCTCGTCTGGAACCAGCGCGATCGCGCTAGCCCTCACGGCTTTCGTGGCCGGGGGCGATCATCTGCTCGTTGCGGATTGCGTCTATGGGCCGACCCGCAAGTTTCTGACCGACGTTCTCGCGCGCTTCGGGGTCGAGGTGGAGTATTTCCGGCCCGATATCGGAGCGGAGATTGCCGGGCTGTGCCGCAGCAACACCCGGCTCATCTACATCGAGACCCCGGGCTCGCAGACATTCGATATGATCGACGTCCCCGCGATCACGGCGGTTGCACGCAGCCGGGGCATATTGACCGCTCTCGACAACACCTGGGCGACGCCGCTTTTCTTCAAACCCTTGGCCCATGGGGTCGACATCTCGCTTGCTTCGGCAACCAAATATCTCTCGGGGCACTCCGACTGTCTGCTCGGCACGATGACCGCCGCCAGCGATGCCGTCTACCGCCAGCTCAAGGATGCGGCGGCGCGCTGGGGCAACTGCGCGAGTCCCGACAATTGTTATCTCGTCCACCGGGGCATCAGGACGCTCGATGCCCGCCTTGAACGCCACCAGCGTACCGCAGCGACGCTGATCGAATGGTTCGCCCAGCAACCCGAAGTGGTCGCGGTCCGCTATCCGGCCCATCCCGCCGATCCCGGCCATGCGATCTGGAAGCGGGATTTCACCGGAGCGTCCGGATTGTTCGGTGTTCAGCTCGATGGTCTTACCCCTCCGGAAACCAGCGCCTTTTTCAACGAATTCTCGCTGTTCCAGCTCGGTTCGAGTTGGGGCGGCTTCGAAAGCCTCGCGGTTCCGGCGTGGCCCGCTCCGATCCGCGACTTTCCCAATGGCGAGGCAGATGGGGCGCTGATCCGTATTCACGCCGGCCTCGAAGCGCCGCAGGATCTGATCGCCGACCTCGCCGCAGCCTTCGCGCGGGTACGGGCGCTACGCGGCCGGGGGCAGGCGTCATGACCGACGCCTCGGGCCACGCGGCCGTCAGCTTGCGGCAGGTCGACAAATATTATGGCGCCTATCATGCCCTCCGCTCGATCGACCTCGAAATCGCCCCGCGCGAGCGGATCGTGATTTGCGGCCCTTCAGGCTCCGGCAAATCGACGCTCATTCGCTGCATGAACAGGCTCGAAGTGCCCGACTCCGGTGCCGTTTTGATCGAGGGAACCAAGATAACCGACGCGTCGCGGGAGGCCGTTGCGGCGCTCCGCGCCGTCGGCATGGTCTTTCAACTGTTCAATCTGTTCCCGCACAAGACGGTGCTGGAGAATTGCACCCTCGCGCCTGTCCTGCTCGGCGGCTTGTCTCTTCCGGAGGCGGAGGCGCGGGCCATATCCTATTTGGACAAAGTGAGGATTGCCGACCAGGCGGACAAATATCCGGGGCAGCTCTCGGGAGGGCAGCAACAGCGGGCCGCGATCGCCCGCGCTCTGACGATGGAACCCCGGATTTTTCTCTTCGACGAGCCGACATCGGCGCTCGATCCCGAAATGATCAAGGAGGTACTAGATGTGATGACGGCCCTTGCCGGCGAAGGACGGACGATGGTGTGCGTGACGCACGAAATGGGATTCGCGCGCGAGGCGGCCGATCGCATTCTTTTCATGGATCAGGGCCAGATCATCGAAGACGCGAGGCCGGCCGATTTTTTCGCGGCGCCGAAAAGCGAGCGCGCACGGACCTTTCTCGAACAGATAATTTCGCATTGAACGGCTCATGTCGGTCGCCCCAAGCGGTGCCGACCTACTTAATCATGTCATTTCATGAGCAAGCCGAGGGAGAGACCAGCCGGCTCCTTGCGCCAATAGGCTCGGGCCAGCAAAAAAATTTCAAAATCGATGAGGGGTAGAGCTTTGGGGTGCGTATCTAATAGGTATCATGCGCCCGGAATTTCCTTCATAACTAATTGATATGATTCAATAAATTCCTATTGACCTGTATATACATTTGATGCTCTCTGAGGGGAATCAGCTAACCATCAGGGGGTTTCGCTATGATGACCAGGACAATTTTGCTCGCGAGCGCCGCAGCGGTCGCCACCTTTGCAACGCCAGCGCTCGCGCAGAGCGATGCAGCGACGCAGTCACCCGCTGCGGAGGATGCTCCGAACGGATCGGACATCGTCGTGACCGGCTCGCGCATTCGTCGCCAGGACCTCGCGGGCGTGGGGCCTGCGACGGTGGTATCCGCCGAACAGATAGAAAATACCGGTGTCGTCAATATCGAGACGGTGCTGCAGCGCCTGCCGGCCAACGCCGGTTTCGCGGGCAACCAGACCTCGGCCTATTGGGCGAACAATGGCTATGGGACGGCGCAGGTGAACCTGCGCGGCCTCGGTATCAAGCGCACCCTTGTGCTGCTCAACGGCCGCCGTCTCGTCGCGGGTGGCACCGGGGCGAACTCGTCGCCCGACCTCAACATGATCCCGGTCGCCGCACTCGCGCGCACCGATGTGCTGAAGGACGGCGCCTCGGCGATCTATGGCGCCGATGCGATGGCGGGTGTCGTCAACCTTGTAACGCGCACCGACTATGAAGGCCTCGGCCTCAGCGTCCGGCAGGGGATCACCGAAAAGGGCGATGGGTCGGATTTCACCGCCGATCTCCTCTGGGGTATCCGCAACGACCGTGGCGGCTTCATGGCAGCCGTCACCTACCAGAAGACGAAGGCCGTCAACATGGCCTCGCGAGCGCCCTGTTCGCTCGCGGAAACGACGCCGGGATCGCTGAGCTGCGTCAACAGCGCTTCGACCATCGGTGGGCGTGCGGTGCTGCCCAACGGTCAGCAGATCAACTTCAACCAGGTGCCGGGCGGCAACGGCAATTTCTTCGAGCCGTACAGCGCTGCGAAGCACAACTTCAACTCGAACCCGTTCCTGAACGCGGTCAGCCCGGTCGAGCGTGTCAGCACGGCCTTCTTCGCCGATTATGACCTGACCGACAATATCGAGACGTTTGGCGAGTTCCTCTACACCTTCCGCAAATCGAACCAGATCGCGACGCCGGGAACGCTGCGCAACCTGTCGATCGCGGCGAGCAATCCGACCAACCCGACCGGACAGAATATCGTCCTCATCCAGCGCCGCCTCGCCGAGCCCGGCCCGCGTCAGTTCTTCCAGGAAACCGATACCTGGCAGGGCACCTTCGGCCTCCGCGGCAAGCTGTCGAACAATTGGGGATGGGAAGTCGCGGGCGCGTTCGGGCGTAACACCGCGGTCGATGGTTCGACCAACATCGCCAACCTCGAGCGCGTCGGCAACACGCTCGATACGACCAAGTGCAGCCTCGCGGCGGGGGCTTCGATTCCCTGCGCCGACTATCTGGGGTTCGGCGACCTGACGCCCGAAGTTCTCGACTATATCCTGTTCACCTCGCGCGATCGTGGCGGTAACGAACTGGCGACGGTCACGGCAGACATCAACGGCGACCTGTTCAAGCTGCCCGCAGGGCCCGTCTCCTTCGCGGCGGGCGTCGTCTATCGCAAGGAGAAGGGCTGGCGCGATCCCGATCCGCTGACCGTGCTCGGCATCGCCAACACCAACCAGCAAAGCCCGATTTCGGGAACGAGCATCGCCAAGGAAGCCTATCTCGAACTGTCGGTGCCGATCCTCGCCGACAAGCCCTTCTTCCAGTCGCTTACGCTCGATGGTGCGGTTCGCTACTCGAACTACGACCTGTTCGGCAGCGACTGGAACTACAAGGGTAGCGTTGACTGGGTCATCAATGACAGCTTCCGCCTGCGCGGGACCTACGGCACCGGTTTCCGCATTCCGAACGTCCCCGAACTGTTCGGGGGTGTGTCGGAGGGCAATCTGACGACGACCGATCCTTGCTCGCGCTACGCGACCAGCGGCAATGCGACGCTGATCGCGAACTGCCAGGCATCGGGCGTGCCCGCCAACTATGTCCAGCTCGGCACCACGATCCTCACCACGGTGGGCGGGAACGAGAATCTCCAGCCCGAAAGCTCGACCACCTGGACGGTCGGCACCGTGATCTCGCCGAAGGGGCTGGTCCCCGGCCTGTCGCTCACCGCCGACTGGTTCGATATCAAGATCAAGGACGCGATCCGCGCGATTCCGGGGTCCACGAAGCTGTCGATCTGCTACGCGAGTACGAACCTGTCGCATCCCTTCTGCGATGATTTCACGCGCAGCCCGCTGACCGGCGAAGTGACATTCCTCTCCGCGCAGCCGATCAACACCGGCCGCGAGGAAATGAACGGGCTCGATCTCGGTCTCGTTTACGCGGGTGGCATCGGCAGTGTGAACATCTCGCTCGACGTCAATCTCACCTATCTCAATAAATATGTCGTCCTGCCCTTCCCGGGCGGCGCGCCGATCGATTTCGACGGCTTCATCGGCGGCGGCAACGGCGGCTATTCGAAGTGGCGCGGCTATGGCGTACTGACCGCCGAGAAGGACGGCATCAGCGCGACCTGGTCGACCCAGTGGATCGGCAAGGCGACCGACTTCAATGCGTCGCCCGGCGAAATCGGTTATCGCACGCCGAACGTCTTCTATCATAATCTCCAGCTCGCCTTTGAGATCGACGAGAAGACCCGCTTCCAATTCGGGGTCGACAACCTCTTCGATCGCAAGGCGCCGTACATCCAGAGCTTCACCGATGCGAACACCGACACGATGACCTACGACCTGCTCGGCCGGCGCTTCTATGTCGGCTTCCGCACCGCCTTCTGAGGAATTGGGAGATGGCGATACGTTGGCCGCTGCTCGTTCGGCGAACGCATAAATGGCTGGCGCTGGTCGTGGGCGTCCAGGCTTTGCTCTGGACGTTGACCGGCTTCTACATGGTGGTCGTTCACATTGACACCATCCACGGCGATCATCTGGTGCGCTCCCCGGTGGCCCAGCCCTTCGACCTCGACGGCCTCGCAGCGCCGTCGAAGGTCGTCGCGGCCACGCCGGGGGTGTCCGAAATCCGTCTCCAGCGCTTTTCTGGCCAACCGGTCTGGCGCGCCGAGACTCCTGAAGGCGCGCGCTTGTTCGACGCGCGTTCGGGTGCGCCGCTGCCTGCCCTGACCGAGTCCCGGGTCCGAGAACAGGCACGGCGCCTCTACACCGGTGACGGCAAGATCGTCTCAGTGCGACTTTTGACCGAGGCACCTCAGGAAATGCAGGCGCGCAAGCCACCCTATTGGCAGGTCGAGTTCGAAGGCTGGAACCGCCCGACGCTCTATCTGTCGCCGACGACCGGTGAGCTTATCTCGCGCCGCCACGCATTGTGGCGCGTGTTCGACTTCGCGTGGATGCTCCACATCATGGACTATGATGAGCGCACGGACGTCAACAACCCGTTGCTCCGCGTCGCGACCTGGAGCGCCTTTGCGATGGCGCTGACCGGTGCGTGGTTGCTGATCTGGTCCTTCAAACGCCGCAAGAGGAAGCAGGCATGAAGAAGATCCGCCTGACGCCGCTTTTCTTCCGGCGCATCCACAAATGGGTCGGCCTGATCCTCGGGCTCCAGTTCCTGCTCTGGGCGCTCAGCGGCTCGGTGATGGCCCTTCTCGACAAGGACAAGGTCGGCGGCCACGGCGGCGGCATGTCGCACGGGCATCCGCTGCCTCCGGGGGAATATTTCGACGTTGCGGCCTTGCCGCGGGGCGAGCCCGTCACCGGCGTAATACTCCGCGATCTCGGAACCCGGCCGGTCTACGAGGTGCGCTCCGCGAAGGGCGTCCGCCTC
Source organism: uncultured Sphingopyxis sp. (assembly GCA_937873425.1). Lineage (GTDB taxonomy): Bacteria > Pseudomonadota > Alphaproteobacteria > Sphingomonadales > Sphingomonadaceae > Sphingopyxis. The sequence continues at coordinate 42,264 of CALMYE010000139.1, forward strand.
GTCGATGCGACGAGCGGCGAGACTATTCGCGTCGATGAAGCCATGGCGCGCGAAGTCGCGTCGATGATGAACGAGGCGCCGATCCGGGAGGTGAGCGTGATCGCCAAGCCGAACCTCGAATCGCGCGATCATGAGGGTGCCATGTGGCGCGTCGATTTCGCCGATGCCGAGAACAGCAGCGCCTATGTCTCGCTCGACACCGCGCGTTTTCTTGTCATGCGCGGCGACACGTGGCGAACGTGGGACTTCTTCTGGATGCTTCACAATATGGACTATGTGAACCGGAAGAGCTTCAATCACCCGTTGATCATTTTCGTCGCGTTCGGGGTGCTCTGGTTGTCCGGGACCGGCTTCTACCTTTTGTTCAAGAGCTTCAGTCGCGCCGATTTTCGCTGGCTGCGGCGCCGCCGCAAGCCCGTCGTGATCCGCCGCACAGCCTGACGCGCCCGCGGTCAGTCGTCGATCGAGAAGGCGGCCGACAGTTCGAAGCGCGAGCCCGGATGCGTCAGCCATGCGTGGCTGACGAGCCGCGAGTGGCTCCCGGTCCGACGGGTCATCCGCAGTACCGGTTCGCCATCCGACAGGCCCAACATGCTGTGAGTCTGCGCGTCGGGCACTTCGGCGCGAACGCGATGCTCGACCCGCTCCAACGGTGCCGTGCGCGTCAGATATTCGTTCGGCGTCATTTGCGTGAAGTCGATCTTGCCATAGTCGGGCGCGGCCGACGCCAGCACGAAACGCTCCTCGAGCTGAATCGGGAACTCGGCTTCGTGATGCACGATGATCGAGTGGAACAACTTCGTGCCGACCGGAACCTGAAGAAGGGCCGCGGTTTCAGCGTTTGCCCGTATCTCGTCATTCTGGACAACGCGGGCGCGATAGACATGGCCGCGATCGCGGATTTCCTCGGCGATATTCCGTATTTCGATCATCTGGCCGATCGGCTTCGGTTCCGCGACGAAAGAACCGCTGCCAGCCCGGCGGACGAGGACACCCGCGGCCTGAAGCTCGCGAAGCGCCCGGTTCGCGGTCATTCGCGAGACATCGAATTGCTCGACGAGTTCGGCCTCGGATGGCACGCGATCGCCCGGTTTCAGTTGACCGTCGCGCACGGCATCGCAAATGCTCTGCTTGATTGCGGCATAGCGGCGGGGAGGCTGGTTCTCCTTCTCATCGGGGCTGGGGCGCCGCGCCGGTGTGGACTGGTTTGAAGGCCGGGACCCGTTGCCCGAGGTGCGAGAGGGAAAATCCATAACCCGTCTATACAGGTTGGCCTCGGTCTTTTCCAAGCGTTCGGAAATAAAAATTGCGCGACGCCGGATAGCGGAAGGTTTGCAACGAGGCGGCTAGGCTCCGGGTAGTTTGGCGAGCTCGGCGGGCGTGATGACCGGCTCTTTCCGATCCTTCCGTTCCGAATAGCGATCGACGAGCTGGTCGGCATGGACGCGCGTGAGCACGGTGAATCGCACCAGTTCCTCGGCGACATCGACGATGCGATCATAATAGCTCGACCGGATCATGCGCCCCGATTCGTCGAATTCCTGATAGGCTTTGGCGACGCTCGACTGGTTGGGAATGGTGATCATCCGCATCCAGCGGCCGAGGATGCGCAGCGTGTTGACGCTGTTGAACGATTGCGATCCTGCCGACACCTGCATCACCGCGAGGGTCCGGCCCTGCGTGGGACGAAGACCCTTATAGGCGAGGGGAAGATGATCGACCTGCGCCTTCATGATGCCGGTGATCTGGCCATGGCGCTCGGGGCTGCACCAGACCTGGCCTTCGGACCAGATCGAATGCTGTCTGAGTTCCTCGACCGCGGGATGATCGTCGTCGGCGACCTGATCGGGAAGCGGGAGATCGGACGGGTCGAAGATGCGCGTCTCGCAGCCGAAGAGCCGGAGCAGGCGCGCCGTCTCTTCCACGACGAGCCGCGAGTAGGACCTTTCTCGCAAGCTTCCGTAAAGGAGGAGGATGCGCGGGGCAGGATCGAGCGGCCCGAGGCCGAGCGCGGGCCGCGCGTGAAGATATTCGGGGCTGAGCGCGGGAAGATGATCGGGATCGCCAAGCGTGCGCAGGCGACCGTAGGTTTGTACTGTCATGTTACTCAGACTTTTGAAGGAACGGTTGCGGGAAACCAGCGGCGGCCGAGGCGGAATGCAACGCCGACGAGCAGAATGAGGACGGGAACCTCGACGAGCGGGCCGATCACGGCGGCAAAGGCCACCGGCGAGGCGAGACCAAAGGCGGCGATGGCGACAGCGATCGCAAGTTCGAAATTATTGCCCGCGGCGGTGAAGGCGACCGCGGTCGTGCGCGGATAATCGGCTTCGATAAGCTTGCCCATCCAGAAGCTGATGAGGAACTGCACCACGAAATAGATGGTGAGCGGGATGGCAATCCGGACGACGTCGCCGGGAATGGTGACGATCTCGCCGCCCTTGAGGCTGAACATCGCGACGATGGTGAAGAGCAGCGCGACGAGCGTGATTGGACCGATCTTCGGTAGGAAGCGTGCCTCGTACCACTCGTCTCCCTTGGCGCGCGCGAGAAATCGCCGCGTGAGGTATCCGGCTAGGAACGGGATGCCGAGATAGATGAGAACCGCCTCGGCAATCGTCCAGAAACTCACGTCGATCACGCTGCCCTCGAGGCCGAAGAGCGGCGGCAGCACGGCGAGGAAGAACCAGGCGTAAACGCTGAAGAAGAGGATCTGGAAGATCGAGTTGAAGGCGACGAGCGCGGCGACATATTGATTGTCGCCTTTCGCGAGCTGGTTCCAGATGATCACCATCGCGATGCAGCGCGCGAGGCCGATCAGGATCAGGCCCGTCATATATTCGGGCTTGTCCGATAGAAAGAGGACCGCGAGCGCGAACATCAGCGCCGGTCCGATGATCCAGTTCTGGATGAGCGAAATCGCAAGGACGCGCTTGTCCTCGAACACGCGCGGGAGCTCGTTGTAGCGCACGCGCGCGAGCGGAGGGTACATCATCAGGATCAGGCCAATCGCGATCGGGATATTCGTCGTCCCGATCGAAATCGCGTCGATAGCGGCGGGAAGTCCCTTGAAAAGCGATCCGAGTGCGACGCCGAAGGCCATCGCGAGAAAGATCCAGAGGGTCAGATAGCGGTCGAGGAACGACAGGCGTTCCTGCTTCGCGGCAGAGGACATGATGCTCTCCTCAGGCCTGGACGCGATGGCCGTCGGCGTCGACGACCTGTTCGCCATCCTCCTTGGCGAAGGCGCCGAGCTGCGGCGCGGGAAGAATATCGAGCACAGCCTCGGACGGGCGGCAGAGCCTGACCCCCAGCGGTGATACGACAAGCGGGCGGTTGATGAGGATGGGATGCGCCATCATCGCATCGACGAGTTCGCTATCGCCGAGGCCGGGGTCGCCGAGGCCGCGGTCCGCATAAGGCGTGCCTTTTTCGCGAAGCAGGTCGCGTGGCGCGATGCCCGCGCGTTCGATCAGCTGTTCGAGCAAGGCTCGCGACGGCGGGGTCTTCAAATATTCGACGACGTGCGGTTCGATCCCGGCATTCCGGATCAGCGCGAGCGTGTTGCGCGAGGTGCCGCAGTCGGGATTGTGGTAGATGACGATGTCGGTCACGCGGCTGGTTCCTTCAGCAGCAGGTGAGTTCGGCAAGCAGCGGCTCGCATAGCTCGGGGCGGCCTTGGCAACAGTCCTTCGCAAGGAAGAGCATCAGTTCGCGGAGCGTGTCGATATCGGCTCGCTGTATCTGCTGCCGCCCAAGCTTCTCGGACTTTACGAGACCGGCTTTGGCGAGCACGGCGAGATGCGTCGAGAAGGTGCTCTGCGTGAGACCCGATGCGTCAACAAGCTCCCCGGTCGACAGGCCTTCCGGCTCATGCCGGACGAGCAAACGGAAGGCCTCGAGACGCGTCGGATGAGCGAGGGCGGCGAGAGCGGGAAGCGCGGTGTCAACGTTCATGCATCGGAATTATCCGATGTGTTTCATTCTGTCAAATCGCATCGGGAAAACCCGATTAGACGGGCGACTTCTTAGTCTCGGCGCGAGCATCGCGAAGAATTTCGATCCCGCCCTTGATCGCGATCAGCGCGGTCGCAAATCCAACCAGAAGGTCTGGCCAATTCGTGCCGAGCCACCAGACAAGGACACCCGCGATCAGGATGCCGCCGTTCGAGATGAAGTCGTTGTAGCTGAAGGTTGTCGCGGCTCTGAGGTTGACGTCCGGATCCTGAATGCGTTGCAAGAGCTTCAGGCAAGCATAGTTCGCCACCGCAGCGACCGCCGACATGATCATCATCGTCGGACCGATCGGTTCGCTGCCTTCGAAATAGCGGCGTCCCACATCGAACAGGACGCCGGCCGCGAAGACCAGCAGCATGACGCCCGATGCCGTGGCAGCACGGGTTTTCCATTTCAGGCCGTGGCTGAGCGCAACGAGGCTCAAGGCATAGACCGCGGCGTCGGACAGATTGTCGAGCCCATTGGCGATGAGCGCGCTTGAATCACCGAGCCCGCCCGTCACGAGGAAGGCGATCGCGATAGCCGCGTTCAGGACGAGAACGATCTGGAGCGTTCGCTTTTCGCGTTCGCTCCCGGATGCTTTTTCATTCATTGCAAGCTCCTCCATCCTCACCATCCCTAAAAGGAGGCGGAACCCGCTTGGGTTCCGCCCCAGTCAGCACTCCCGGTTGCCGCCGACAGGGGGGAATGGCAGCCATCCGGGAGGGTCTCAGCCTGCGGGGCTGGGCACGCCGCTCGGACGCGCCAACTCTTCCTCTTCGGCCTTCGCGGTCCGTCGATGGACCAGGAGGTAGAGCGCAGGCAGCACCAGGAGCGTCAGGATCGTCGACGAGATGATCCCGCCGATGACGACAGTCGCCAGCGGCCGCTGCACCTCGGACCCAGCCCCGACATTGAGCGCCATCGGTACGAACCCGAGCGACGCCACCAGCGCGGTCATCATCACCGGTCTGAGGCGGGTCAGAGCGCCTTCGCGGATCGCCTCGACGAGCGCTTTTCCGCGTTCGCGCAGATCCTTGATGAAGGAGAGCATCACCACGCCGTTGAGCACCGCGACCCCCGAGAGCGCGATGAAGCCGACGCCCGCCGAGATCGAGAGCGGAATGTCGCGCAGCGCCAGCGCCGCCACCCCTCCCGTCAGCGCCAGCGGCACGCCCGAGAAGACAATCGCCGCATCGCGCACCGTGCCGAACAGCATGAACAGCAGGCCGAAGATCAGCAGCAGCACCAGCGGCACGACGATCTGGAGGCGCTCGGTTGCGGACTGAAGCTGTTCGAACGTGCCGCCATATTCGATGTAGTAGCCATCGGGCAGCACGACCTCAGCTTCGACCTTTTGCGTGAGCTCGTCGATGAACGAACCCAGATCGCGCCCACGAACATTCGCCGTGATCACCGCGCGGCGCTTGCCATTTTCGCGGCTGATCTGGTTCGGCCCCGCCGCGAGCGAAATCTCCGCCAGCTCGGAAAGCGGCACGAAGCCGCCAGCCGGAAGCGCGACAGGGAGATTGCCGAGCGACGCGAGATCGGTGCGAATGGCCTCGGGAAGCCGGACGATCACGTCGAAGCGGCGGTCACCCTCGAAAAGCTCGCCCGCCTGGCGGCCGCCGGTCGCGGTCGAAACCGCATCCTGCACCGTTTCCATGCTGACGCCGTAGCGCGCGAGCTTGTCGCGGTCGGGCGTGACCGAGAGCATCGGCAGGCCGGTGACCTGTTCGAGCTTCACGTCCTGCGCGCCCGCAATTCCGCCGGCAACTTCCTCGATCGCCTGCCCCGATTCGAGCAATTGATCGAGATCGTCGCCGAACAGTTTGATCGCCACGTCGGCGCGAACGCCGGCGATCAGCTCGTTCATGCGCATCTTCACCGGCTGGGTGAACTCATAATTGTTCCCCGGCACCTCGTTCACCGCCTTGTTGAGTTCGGCAACGAGCTGGTCGCGCGTCTTTCTCGGATTGGGCCATTCCTTCCGGTCCTTGAGCATGATGAAATTGTCGGCGACCGATGGCGGCATCGGATCGGTCGCCACCTCGGGCGTGCCGATCTTCGCGAACACCCGCTCGACTTCGGGGAACTGCCTGATCCTCTTCTCCAGCGCCTCCTGCATCGCGATCGACTGGGTGAGGCTCGTCCCCGGAATGCGCATCGCGTGCATCGCGATATCGCCTTCGTCGAGGTCCGGGATGAACTCGGACCCGAGACTGGTCGCCGCCACGCCGCTCAGCGCGACAAGCGCCAAAGCACCAGCCAGCGCAGCCTTCGGCCAATTGAGGACGCGGTCGAGCATCGGGCGATAGCCCTTGCCGAGACCGCGCATCAGCCAATTTTCCTTCTCCTCGACCTTGCCGGTCACGAACAGCGCCACCGCGGCCGGAACCAGCGTGAGCGACAGCAGCAGAGCGGCGGTAAGCGCTAGGACGACGGTGATCGCCATCGGATGGAAGGTTTTGCCCTCGACGCCCTCGAGCGCGAAGATCGGCAGATAGACCGCAGTGATGATGATGATGCCGAAGATGCTCGGCTTGATCACCTCTGCGCTCGCCGAGGCGACGAGACCGAAGCGTTCGCCGCGATCGAGTAGGCGCCCGAGCCTGTGCTGGGCCTCGCCGAGCCGGCGGAGGCAGTTCTCGACGATGATGACGGCCCCGTCGACGATGAGGCCGAAGTCGAGCGCCCCGAGGCTCATGAGGTTTGCCGATGTCCGCGTCTGGAGCATGCCCGTCAGCGTCATCAGCATCGCGACCGGAATGACAGCCGCCGTGATCAGCGCCGCCCGGAAATTGCCGAGCAGCAGGAACAGGATCACGATGACGAGCAGCGCGCCCTCGGCGAGGTTTTTCTGCACCGTCGAGATCGTCCGCTCTACGAGCGCGGTGCGATCGTAGAGCGGCTTGGCAACGACGCCCTTCGGCAACGCACGCGAAGCCTCGACGAGACGTTCGGCCGAGGCCTGCGCCACCACGCGCGGATTCTCGCCGATCAGCATCGAGACCGTGGCAAGGACGACTTCCTTGCCATTTTCCGTCGCGGCGCCTGTGCGGAGCCCCGAACCGATCGCGACATCGGCGACGTCGGAGATCCGGATCGGAACCCCGCCGCGAGTGGTGACGATGATCTGCGACAGGTCGCGCTCATTATTGGCCTGACCCGGCACGCGGATCAGAATCTGTTCGCCGCTGCGCTCGACATAACCGGCGCCGCGATTGGCATTATTGGCCTCGATTGCGGTGACAACATCGTTGAGCGAGAGATTGAGCGAGGCGAGCGAGGCCGGGTTGGGTGTCACATGATATTGGCGGGCGTAGCCGCCGATCGTGTTGATCTCGGCGACCCCCGGAATCGTGCGCATCTGCGGCCGGATGACCCAGTCGGACATCGTCCGGAGGTCTTCCGCCGTATAAGGCGTGCCGTCGGGTTTTCGCGCGCCCGGTTCGGCCTCGATCGAGAACATGAAGATTTCGCCGAGACCCGTCGAGATCGGCCCCATTTCGGGCTCCATCCCGGGCGGAAGCTGGCCGCGCGCGGCCTGGAGCCGCTCGTTGACCTGCTGGCGCGCAAAATAGATGTCGGTGCCGTCCTCGAAGACAACGGTGACCTGGCTGAGGCCATAGCGCGAGATCGATCTCGTATAGTTGAGGTTCGGGATGCCCGCGATCGCGGTCTCGATCGGATAGGTGATGCGCTGCTCGGACTCGAGCGGCGAATAGCCTTCCGCCTTGGTGTTGATCTGGACCTGGACGTTGGTGATGTCGGGAACGGCGTCGATGGGCAATTTGGTCGCGCTCCACGCGCCGATCGCGCAGAGGAGCGCGACGACCGCGAGGACGAGCCATCGTTGCCGGATCGAAAAGCCTATGGTTCTGGCTAGCATGTTATCCTGCTCCCCGATCAATGGTCGTGGCCCGCGCCGGACTTTTCGATGTCGGCGCGAACGAGGAAACTGCCCTTGGTGACATAGGCGGTGCCGGGCTTGATGCCCGACAGGACCTCGGTCCATTTGGGCGACGAACGACCGAGCTTCAGCATCCGGACCTCATAATCCTGCCCGAAATTGGCATAGACCACCTTGAAGTCGCGGAAGGGCTGGATCGCCTCGGTGCGCACGGCGAGCGGCACAGTGACGGGGTTGACCATCACGCGGCCGCGCAAGGCCATGCCCGGGCGGAGCGTTCCCGAACGGTTGGGGATCGTCGCGCGGATGAGCGCGGTGCCCGCCTCGACATTGCCGTCGGGCAGGAACTGCCCGAGCGGCGCGGTCGCGATTTCGGCGCCGTCCTGCGTCTCCACCGTCACCCGCATACCCGGACGGATAATCGCGAGGTCGCGGGGGAAGATGTTGAAGACGACCGTGGTCTGCGCCGGGTCGGTGACCACATAGAGCGCGCGCCCGTCGGTGACGTCGCCGGGGTTGGCGTTGCGCTCGGCAACCACGCCGCCGACCGTCGCATATACCGGATAGACCTGGAGGCTCTCGCTCGACTCGATGCGCGCGAGAAGCTCTCCGCGCCGGACGCTGTCACCCACCGCCTTGGTCACCGAGACGACGCGGCCGGGGAATTGGCCGCGAATTTCGGAGCGGGCGGTCGGTGACAATTGGACGGTGCCGTAGAGTTCGCGCATTTCGCCCACCGTCGCCGGTCCGACGACCGCGGTTTCGATGCCCCCGGCCTTGGCGGCGTCAGCCGCGATCCGCGTGCGGCCTTCGGGGTTCGCATATTTCCAGACGTGCCGCTTGCCGCCCGTCACCGCAACGACCTCGACATCGAAGCTGTGCGGTTCGGTGACGACACCTTGCCCTGCGAGGAATTTGCCCTGCGGGCGGAAGGTGAAGCGATCGACGTCGCCGCCAAGCCGCGTGAGCGTGATGGCGAGCTGGACATCCTTGGGGTCGACCGGCTTGCCGTCCCGCGTCGCGAAGACGCGGAATTGCGGCTCGGTGCCATTCTCGAAGATCGTGACCTCGACCGCGAAATCGCCATTCTTGAGCAATTTGCCACCGTTCGGGCCTTTGGCATCTTCCTCGCCTTCGCCCTCGGCGTGGCTTTCGCCTTCTTCATGCTTGTCTTCGCCCTCGGCTCCGCCGCCGCAGGCAGCGAGAGGCACGGCAAGGAACAGCGCCGCAGCCGCGGCGGGAAATGGAAACTTCTTCATGGAATATTCTCCGCAAGGGGGGCCGCATCGAAGCGGCCGGTCAGGCGATCGATCTCCGCGAGCAAATCGCGGAAGCGCGTCATGGCCTCGGCCCACTGACCCTGGATCTGGATGATGACGTCGGCGGCATCCTGTACGTCGGCGAACAGGAACCCGCCGCGGGCATAGCCTTCGCGCACCTGGCCGAGCGTCTTCACCGCCTTGGGATAGACGTCGTTCATGATGCCCTCGGCCCGGACGCGTGCGGCGTCGGCGTCGGCGCGCAGCGACGCGAGGCGCCGCAGCCGCTCGAGCCGGCTCGCTTCGGATTGGAACTCGAGCTGCCGCCGTTCGGCCTGCGCCCGGGCGATATTGCCCTGGTTGCGGTCGAACCGTCCGAGCGGGATGGAGATGCCGCCGAGAACGGCGACATCGTTGGTCTCGCGAAGGAAGCGGGTGCCGCCCGAGACCGTATAGTCCTGGTGCGCGCGGCTTTGCTCGACGACGACCTGCGCGCGGGCCCGGTCGACGGCGGCGTCGAAGACCGCCGCGTCGGCTTCGGCAAGCGGCGGATCGCGCGGATCGGGTTTCTCGATCCCCTCGGCGATAACGAGGCTGTCAGGCGTGCCGCCCCAGAAGGAGGTGAGCAACGCGCGTGCGGATTGCCGCTTCGCCTGGGCTTCCTTCAGGGCCAGCTCGGCTTCGAGAATGCGGGCATCGGCGCGCGTCTCGACGAAGAGCGGATCCTTGTAGCCGCGCACGCGCCGGATCGCTTCGGTCCGCATCTCCTTTTCGAGTTTGACGCGATCCTCTGCGATCCAGACCATCTGCTCGGCGATCTGGACGTCGATATAGGCGCGCTGCACTTCCTGGGCGATGTCGAGCCGGACGAGCCGCCACTGCGCCTCGGCGAGTACGACACCGCGCTCGGCAAGCGCCATCCGTGCCTCGCGCTTGCCCCCGCGTTCGAGCGGCTGCGAATAGGTGACGGTGAGTTCCGATTGCCGGAACAGGCCATAGCCGCCCGTTCCGACGCCATTTTCCATGTCGACCGACACGGTCGGATTGGGACGGACGCGGGCTTGCAGCTGGTCGGCGCGCGCGGCGTCGACCCCCGCTTCGCCGGCTCTAAGCTCGGGCGATGCAGCGATGGCCCGCTCGACCGCCTGGTTGAGCGTTAGCGGCTGGGCCCAAACGGACCCCGCCAGCAGCGCAGCCCCGGCCAACAGGGCGGCGCGCATATGGATATGCATGAATGATCACTCCTGAACGGTTCGACTGAGCGCAGGCCGAAAAGGAGCCGCGCGGCAGGCGTCGTTCAGGCGAGGGGAGGGTTCAGGGGAGGTGCGAGCGCGCGCGAAGCGAGGCGCGTCGCGGGCAGCGCAAAGTGCAGGCCGCCGGAAAAACAGGACAGATCGTCATGACCCGAAAGGGCCTGATCGGATGCGACCGGGCAATTATGGTGACTGCCGTGGAGGTCGGCGTCCTGCTGACCTTTTTGCGTGTCCTTGTCCGACGCATGGCCCGGCTCGACATGGTGCGAAAGATGCGAATCCGTCGCATGGTGCGTCATGCCCGCCATCGCCGGCGCAGCATTGTGGAGCCCGCTGAGCAGCAGGATGAACACAAGCAACAGGCGAAGGGGAGCGCCGGACATGGTCGCGCCCCTAACAGCGAATGCCCTGTTCCGGAAGTCCAAAACCGGATCAATCGGTTCGCGCAGCGCCGCTCTCCCTCGATCGGGCCGCTTCGATCAGCGCTTCCAGGGCGTTCGGCATTGGCATCGGCTCGAAGGCGCTCACCCGCGCGCGGCCATTGTTGCCCGCGGGGAGGCGACCGGTCAGCGAACCGAGCGGGACGAGCAGGAACCGCATCGCCTGACCGGCAGCTTCACGGGCATCGCCGAGCTCGATCGCATAGCGAAGCATGTGCCAGTGGGAGGCGAGATGCGCGCCCATATAGGGCTGGCTCAATATATGTTCCCATTCCAGCGCCTGCCACGCAGCGGCTTCATCTCCGATTCGGCGTGATTCGCAAAACAGGCGATATTGATCGCGCAGCAGCGGCTCGATGACGGCCATGCTCACGGGATTTACTGTCGGCGGCACCATGTCCATTCCCCCTTTTTGTGCAGGGCAGGCTTTTGCACCCTGTAGTAGATACAGGGTCAAGCCCTGATGTTCCGGCGGGACGCTGTGCCGCTCGGCTTCCGATTTACGCCCTCGTCTCACGGGAAGCATATCGCTCGAATGTCGTCCCGAACAAAGGAGGCGGCAGCCAATAGCGAAACGATAGAAATAACAGCAAAAGACAATCGTAGAATTATTGTGCTTAACGCGCGATTGTTCGGCGGATATCCTGTTTCTTTAGACGCTTCTGCAACTATAGAGGGGCAAGATGCACTGCTCCCTTACCTCCATGAGATAATATTACGGAGCCGGTTCGGGGGTTCGAAGAGTGCCGCCGAAGTTGATTGAAAATCTTCTACTTTTCACCGCGCCGTTTCGATGCTAGGGGCCGGTTTCAATGCGACGGGTGATCCTCTTCCTCCTGACCCTTCTCCTTGCATCCGGAACGGTTGCGGGGTCGCTCGCACATGCGACCGAGGATCGGGCCGAAGCGAGCCTTTTTGTCGCGGCGATCGAGGCCGGCTGCGTTTCCGCACCGGCGATCGAAAGCGCCGAAGTCGACAAGAAAAAATCCTCTCCCGGCGAAAAACAGCAGGTGCCAGCCGCCGCTCATGGTTGCCATGGTCACCATTCGGGCGTCCCGGCGGAAACGCTGTCGGCAGCGACCGAAACCCCTGCTCCTGAAGCGCACACGCGCATCCTGACGGCCGCCTTGCCGCCCGTCGCCTATATCGGGACGTTCCGCCCTCCAATCGCCTGACGCTTTAGGTCTGCGCGCGCCCTTCGCGTGCGCTTCTCCCTGGAAACGTCAGGAGTCTCTTTTTCATGAAATCCATAGTTGTCGCCGCGAGTCTCGTGGCGCTCGTTGCAGGCGCAAATTCCGCGCCCGCCGCTGCCCAGTCGGCAGCGACGGAGCTGGTGGGACCGCCTTCTTCCGCAGGCGAGGCCGTGCGTACCGGCCCGCTTCCCGCTCGATTGTCCCTCGCACAGGCGATGGAGGAAGCCGACGCCCGATCGCCGCGCGTGGTTGCCGCCGAAGCCGAAGTGGAGGCCGCGCGCGGTCGCCAGCGTCAGGCGGGCTATCGCTACAATCCGACGCTCAATGTCGATGTCGAGAATTTCGCAGGCACCGGCCCCTATTCGGGCCTGAACGGTCTCGAGACGACCGTTTCGGTAAACCAGCGCCTCGATATCGGGGGCCGGCGCCGGGCGCGCATGACGCTCGCCGACGCCGAGTTTCTGGCAGCGAAGTACAGGTTGGAGATTGCACGCGCAGATCTTGCGCTCGATGTCCGCAACCAGTTCGCGACCGCTCTTGCGGCGCGCGATAGCCTCGCGCTCGCACGCGAAAATGAAGCGCGTGCCCGTGAACTCGTTCGCGTGGCACAGGCCATGGTCGATACCGGCAACGAGCCGCCGCTCCGCGCGTTCCGCGCCAACGCGGCTCTCGTTCAGGCCACCGCCGAGCTGCGCACGGCCGAGGCCGAAGAAAGAACCGCCCGGCGTTCGCTCGCGGCGCTCCTCGGAAGCTCGGTCCCGCCTGCCGAGTTGATGGAAGGCGATATGTGGGTGGCACCGGAGACGGTGGACTCGCTTGCGACGCTCGACGTTCGCTTGGCAGAAACCGAGAAGCTGATTGCCGAAGCGCGGCTCCAGGGGCAGCGCGCCGATGGCCGGCTCGATCCGTCGGTCGGCTTCGGGGTGCGTCAGCTTCGCGACACCGGCGATCGCGCATTGATCGCCAACGTCTCCGTGCCGCTCCCCGTCTTCGATCGCAACCGCGGCAACATCTCGGCAGCCAAGTCCGATGTCGCCGCCGCCATTGCGCGGCGCGAGAATGCGGTGGTCAACGCTCAGGCGGAGATCGCCAATGCGCAGGCCGAACTCGAAGCCGCAGAGGCCCGCCTCGCGGCGCTTGAGGGCAGCGGCATCGAGCAGGCGCGCGAGGGCGTCCGGCTCGCCGAACTCAGCTACCGCGCCGGCAAGTCCTCGCTCGTCGAATATATCGACGCGCAGCAAGCCTATGCGGCAACGCAGGCCGAGCTGATCGCGGCGCGCCAGGCCCGGGCCGAAGCCCGCGCCATCCTCTCGCGCCAGGCAGCCGCCGACGGCGATGCGGATCATCAGCCATGAGCGCGCCGAGCCTTCCAGTGGACGGAGGCGCCTTCGCCATCGTCCTTCCAAGTCAACAGGGGTGCGCCGCCGGTCGGCGCGCGAACCGCATCAACAGCGGAGATAGAATATGATCACCAAGGACAAGCGTCTCCTCGGCACTGTCGCGGGCGCCATGATACTCGCCGCCGTCACGGGCTTCGGCGTTGCCCGCTGCACCGCCGACCCGGCCGCCGCACCGGCTGCCGACGGCGAAAAGGAAGCGGCGAGCGAAGCTCTTCCGAGCAGCCTCGCCATCACGCCCGAAGCGATCAAGGCCGCCGAGATCGGCGTCGAGACGATCGGCGCCGGCGGACTCGGTTCGGAAATCATCTCGCAAGCGACCGTTACCGCCGCGCCGAGCGGCGAGGCGATCGTCACCGCCCGCGCGGGCGGCGCGGTCACCCGTCTCTTCAAGCGGCTCGGCGATCCGGTCAGCGCCGGTGAGACGATCGCGATCGTGCAAAGCCGCGACGCCGCCCAGATTGCGGCCGAACGGATTGCCGCCGATGCGCGCTCGACGCTCGCGCAGAAAAATCTCCACCGCGAGAAGACCCTGTTCGACCAGAAGGTGTCGGCGCGCGTCGACTATGAGCAGGCGCAAGCCGAAGCCGCGGCCGCCGCGGCCGAAGCGCAGCGCGCGCGTGCCGCAGCGAGCGCCGCGCAGGTCACGCGCGATGGCAGCAGCGTCATCGTGGCAAGCCCGATCTCGGGACGGATCACGGCCGAGAACGCCAGCCTTGGCGCCTTCGTTCAGCCCGAAACCGAATTGTTCCGCGTTGCCGATCCCAGCAAGGTGCAGATCGAGGCGGCCGTCGGCCCGGCCGATGCACAGCGGCTCTCGCCCGGAGACCGTGCGATCATCGAACTTCCCGACGGACGCACGATCGATGCCCGCGTGCGGGCTGTGACCCCCGGCCTGTCCGGCGATACGCGCTCGGCAACCGCCGTGCTCGACGTACCCGGGGCGCTCCAGCCGGGCCTTGCGGTCCGGGTGCGGTTGCTCCCGAGCCGCGGCGCCGAAACCGGTGGGCCGGCCCGGATCGTGATCGCCGACGAAGCCCTCCAGACGCTCGAAGGCCGCGACGTGGTGTTCGTCCGCACGAAGGACGGCTTCCGGGCGCAGCAGGTCACCGTCGGCCAGCGCAGCGCGGGCCGTGTCGAAATCCTCTCCGGGCTGAAGCCGGGCCAGATCGTCGCGACCAAGAACGCTTTCCTGCTCAAGGCCGAACTCGGCAAGGGCGCGGGCGAGGAGGAATAAACCGTGATCGCGAAACTGATAGCGCTATCCGTCCGCGCGCGCTGGGCGGTGCTCTTCCTCTTCCTCGTGATCGCGGGCCTCGGCGTCTGGCAGCTCACCAAGCTGCCGATCGACGCGGTTCCCGACATCACCAACAAGCAGGTGCAAATCAACACGATCGACCCGCGCCTTTCGCCGGTCGAAATCGAGAAGCTCGTAACCTACCCGATCGAAATCTCGCTGGCAGGCATTCCGGGGCTCGAGACAACACGCTCGATCTCGCGCAACGGCTTCAGCCAGGTGACGGCGATTTTCACCGACGAGACCGATCTCTATTTCGCGCGCCAGCAGGTGGGTGAACGCCTGCTTCAGGCGGGCGAAAATCTGCCCGACGGCGTGCAGCCGCAAATCGGGCCGGTGACGACGGGTCTTGGCGAAGTCGTCATGTACACCGTCGGCTACAAGAACCCAGACGGCAAGGGCGCGAAGAAGGTCGCTGGTCAGCCCGGCTGGCAGCCGGATGGCAGCTATCTGACCCCCGAGGGCGATATCCTAACCGACGAAATCGCTAAATCGGGGTATCTGCGCACGGTCCAGGACTGGATCGTGAGCCCGCAGCTGAAGTCGGTTGGCGGCGTGGCTGGCGTCGACTCGATCGGCGGCTACGAGAAAATCTACCTCGTCGGACCCCAACCCACCCCCCCCCCCCCCCCCGGCCATTTCCTCCATGAACTTTGGGGGGCGCCCGCACGGGGCAATCTCGCAGTCGGCGCCAACTATTATAACCGGGCGGGCGAAGCCTATCTCGTGCGTGTCGACGCGCGCGTGCGTTCGGTCGATGAAATCCGCAACGCCGTTGTCGCGACGCGCGGCGGGGTTCCCGTCACCGTCGGACAGCTCGCCAATGTGAAAATTGGCGGCGATCTTCGAACCGGTGCGGGCAGCATGAACGGCAAGGAGGCCGTGATCGGCACCGTGCTCATGCTGATCGGCCAGAACAGCCGCACCGTCGCCGAAGACGTCTCGGCGAAAATCGCGCAAGTGTCGAAGACCCTGCCGCCCGGCGTCGAAGTGAAGGTGGTGCTCGACCGTGCCAGCCTCGTCAATGCAACGGTCGGAACGGTCGAGAAGAACCTCACCGAAGGCGCGCTGCTCGTGGCGGCCGCGCTCTTCTTCCTGCTCGGCAACTGGCGCGCGGCGATCATCGCGGTGCTCGTCATCCCCTTCTCCTTCCTGATGATGGCGATGGGCATGAACGCGTTCCGGGTCCCCGGTAACCTGATGAGCCTCGGCGCGCTCGACTTCGGTCTGATCGTCGACGGCGCGGTGATCATCATCGAGAACTGCTTGGCCAGATTGGCGCACCGGCAGGAACATGAAGGGAGATTGCTCAACCTTCGCGAACGTCTCGAGGAGACGATGCGCGCCAGCCAGGAGATGATCAAACCGACCGTCTTCGGCCAGGCGATCATCCTGCTCGCCTTCGCGCCGCTGCTGATGTTCACGGGCGTCGAGGGCAAGACCTTCTCGCCGATGGCCATCACCATCATGCTCGCGCTCGTCGCCGCCTTCATTCTCGCGATCACGCTTGTCCCGGCGCTCGTCGCGCTGATGATCCGCGGCAAGGTCGCGGAGAAGGAAGTCTGGGCAATCCGCAAGTCGAAGGAGCGTTATCTGCCGCTGCTCGACAAGGCGATCGCCAAGCCCTGGGCTTTCATCGCCGGTGGTTTCGCCTTCTTCCTCCTCGCCATCCCGGCGTTCGGACTGCTCGGCTCGGAATTCATTCCGCAGCTCGACGAAAAGAATATGGCCCTCGCTTCCACTCGCGTTCCGTCGGTGAGTCTCGAACAGTCTCTCGCCATGCAGCGAAACGTCGAGACGGCCATCTCGAAGCTGCCCGAAGTCGAGTTGATGTTCTCGAAGACGGGTACGGCGGAGGTAGCGACCGATCCGATGCCGCCGAACATCTCGGACGGCTTCGTGATCCTGAAGCCGCAGGATCAATGGCCGGCGGGCGTCGACTCCAAGGCCGATGTCGTCGAGCGGATCGAGAAGGCCGCTGGCGGCCAACTCGGCCAGCTCTATGAAGTAAGCCAGCCGATTGAACTTCGCTTCAACGAACTGATCGCGGGTGTCCGCGGCGACGTCGCCATCAAGCTTTACGGCGACGACCTTGACAAGATGTCGCTCGCCGCGAACGAGATGGTGAAGGTGCTCCAGGGCATCCCGGGTGCGGGCAGC
Source organism: uncultured Sphingopyxis sp. (assembly GCA_937873425.1). Taxonomy (GTDB): domain Bacteria; phylum Pseudomonadota; class Alphaproteobacteria; order Sphingomonadales; family Sphingomonadaceae; genus Sphingopyxis. Next base: position 59,172 of record CALMYE010000139.1, read on the forward strand.
GTCAAGGCTGACCAAGTCGGCGGCGCTCCCATGCTGGACGTGCAGCTCGATCGCAATGCGATCGCACGCTACGGCCTGTCGGTGCAGGAGGTGGCCGACACCGTGTCGGCCGCACTCGGTGGGCGGGAATCGGGTCTCCTTTACGAGGGCGATCGCCGGTTCGACATCACCGTGCGCGTGCCCGATGCGACCCGCGTCAATCTCGACGACATCCGCGCGCTGCCTGTTCTCCTTCCCTCGGAAGGCGGCATCCGCGGACAAGTGCCGCTCGCTCAGGTGGCGCAGATCCGGCTGACCGAAGGGCTCAACCAGATCAGCCGCGAAAATGGCAAGCGGCGCGTCGTCGTGCAGGTGAACCTCGAGGGCCGCGATGCCGGCTCCTTCGTGGCCGAAGCGCAGGCGAAGATCGCCAATGTGAAGCTTCCGGCTGGCTATTACCTCGAATGGGGTGGCCAGTTCGAAAGCTTGCAGGCGGCGTCGAAGCGGCTCTCGATCGTGGTGCCGCTCTGCTTCGCAGGCATCTTCATCCTGCTCTACATGGCACTCGGCACCTTCGGACGCGCGACCGCCGTGTTCCTCGCGGTGCCGCTTGGGCTCGCTGGCGGCGTGTTCACGCTCGCGCTTACGGGCATCAACTTCTCGGTCTCTGCGGCAGTGGGCTTCATCTGCCTTGCCGGCGTCGCGGTGCTCAACGGTCTCGTCGTCATGACGGCGATCCGAGAGCGGCTCGAGAATGACGTCCCGCTCGCGGAGGCCATCCGCGAGGGCATGACCGAGAAGATGCGCGCGGTGATCATGACCGGCTTCGTGCCCGCAATCGGCTTCGTGCCGATGGCGATTGCGACCGGCACGGGTGCCGAAGTGCAGAAGCCGCTCGCGACGACCGTCATCGGCGGCCTCATCGCGGCGACCATCCTGACGCTGCTTGTTCTCCCAGCGATCGCAAAGGTCGTTCTCGGGGCGGACTGGCAGCCGAAGTTCCTGAAGCGAAAAGCGGAGCCGGCGGCTCAGCCGGTCACGGAATAGGGAGAGACTGTCATGACAAAAGCATCCAAGCTCTTGCGCATCTACACCGACGAATCCGCCTTCTTCGGCGATCAGCGGGTTTTCGAGTTCATTGCCGAACTCGCTCGCCAGCAAAAGCTGGCAGGCGTTACGGTGCTCGAAGCGGTTCTCGGTTTCGGTCGCTCGGCGCATCTCCATCGCAAGCATGCGCTGGAGAATGACCGGGCGGTGGTGATCGAGATCATCGACGAGGAGCAGCGGCTCCGCGACTTTGCGGCGCAGCTGACCGAGATACCGGACATCGGGCTCATCACGCTCGAAGCGGTCGACATCCTCGGCGGGAAATCCGCCGCGGAGCCCCCCGATGTTCAGAGCTGACCGGCATCTTGCCGGTCTACACCGCGGCGCAGGTCCCCGGCCTGCGTCGCGGACCAGCTCGCGCGAGCGAGGAGGTCTCCGATGTTCTCGGTAGGCACCTCGCTCCGCTTGCCGGTCCCGATCGGGCGCGTCTGGCGTCTGCTCGTCGATATCGAGCGCTACGGCGACTGGCATCCGACGCTTCGCTTCACCGATCGCCCCGGAGATGAAGAACGCGTCGACTATGTCTACTCGCCGCGCGGACCGCGCGGGCCGGAACTGTCTGCCGAGGGCCGGATCACGGGGCTCGACTGGCTCTCTGGCTTCTCCTGGCGGACGGGTATGCGCGGCCTCCTCGTCATCGAGGAAAGCTACCGGCTCGAAAAGCTCGGGCAGGGTGTCGAGGTGACGCACCGGCTCGATTGCCGCGGTTTCTTCTCGTGGCTCGGCTATCCCTTCCTGCGCCGCGCCTGCTCGGTGTTCCTGCGCCGCTCGAACGCTGCGCTCGAAAAGCATTTCCGCCGCACGACGGTCCAGTCCCGCTACGCGCGGCCGAGCGGACGTCGCGCATGATATGGAATTCGAAACCTGGCCGTCGGAGGCCCCTCTCAATCGCCCCCCTCACCACGGGCAGGGATCTCCGGCTGTCAGGGAGGTGCGGGAGCCGGGTCGCATCCCGCAAAGGCTCCCGCACCTCATCCTGCCGGGCGTTTCGTGTAAGTCCGGATCGCAGTGCCGATCGCCAAGAGAAAAGGATGGCATCATGAGTGACCAGTTGCGGCTCGATATTCCGCTTCTCCTCCCTGAGGTCGCTGACACCGCCGACCGCTGCGTCGCGCGCCTGATGGGCGAACTCGAAGGACGCGAAGGCGTCGACAAGGTCCATGTGGTCCGCTCGAGCGACGGTTCGCTGCCGCAGCTCTGCATCCATTACCGTCCGGATATTCTCCCGCTCGAACGTGTGCGGCAGCTCGCGCGCAGCGCCGGTGCCGAGCTCACGGACCAATATCAACATCTCTTCTGGGACGACCTCGAAGGCGTCGGCCACGCCCGTCGCGCGCGGACGATCGGACTGAAGCTTCGCGAAATGCCGGGCGTGATCGAGGCCGAAGTCGGCGCCGCCGGTACGCTGCGCGCCGAGTTCCAGCGCTCGGAGACCTCCATCGAAACGATCAGAAAGACACTCTCGGATATGGGCGTCACACAGAAATCGGCTACCGTCGCCGCGGCTACCCCGGCACAGGCCCCCCATCAGCATGGTGATGATGGCCATGACCATGGACCGGATCATGCGCATGGGCCTGATCACAAACATGGCCATACGGGCGAGGACAGCCACGACCATGGCCATGATCATGGCGGCATTTTCGGCGAGCGGACCGAGTTGATCTTCGCGCTGCTGTGCGGTCTCGTCCTCGGCATCGGCTTTGCGATCGAGAAGCTCGCCGCGGCACCGGAGTGGGTGCCGCTCGCATTCTATATTGCCGCTTATGGCTTCGGCGGCTGGTTTACGGTCCGCGAGGCCATCGAGAATCTGAAGCTCAAGCGCTTCGAGATCGACACGCTGATGCTCGTCGCCGCGGCCGGCGCTGCCGCGCTCGGGGCGTGGGCCGAAGGCGCGCTGCTCCTCTTCCTCTTCAGCCTCGGCCATGCGCTCGAACATTATGCCATGGGCCGCGCCAAGCGCGCGATCGAGGCGCTTGCGGAGCTGGCGCCGCAGACCGCGACGGTGAAGGATGCCGACGGGACGGCTCGCGAAGTCCCCGTCGAGCAGCTGGCGATTGGCGACACCGTCATCGTCAAGCCCAACGAGCGTCTTGCCGCCGACGGCTTCGTCGTCGTTGGCCGCACGGCGATCGATCAGGCCCCGGTGACCGGCGAGAGCGTCCCCGTCGACAAGGAACCGGTAGCCGATCGCGCGCAGGCCGCGGCAAAGCCCGATGCACTCGACGCGAAGTTTCGCGTCTTCGCGGGCACCATCAATGGCTATGGCGCGATCGAGATCGCGGTAACCCGTCTTGCGGCCGATACCACGCTCGCCAAGGTCGTGAAGATGGTGAGCGAGGCGGAAACGCAGAAATCGCCAACCCAGCGCTTCACCGACAAATTCGAGCGCATCTTCGTGCCGAGCGTGCTCGCGCTCGTGTTCGTCCTGCTCTTCGCCTGGGTCGTTGTCGATGAGCCGTTCCGCGACAGCTTCTATCGCGCCATGGCGGTCCTCGTTGCGGCAAGCCCGTGCGCGCTCGCGATCGCGACGCCGAGCGCCGTCCTGTCGGGCGTTGCGCGGGCGGCGCGCGGCGGCGTGCTGGTCAAAGGCGGTGGCCCGCTTGAAAATCTCGGCTCGCTGACCGCGCTGGCGTTCGACAAGACGGGCACGCTCACCGAAGGAAAGCCGCGCATCACCGACGTCTTGCCGGCCAGCGGCGTGCCGAAGGAGGAACTGCTGCGCATCGCCGTGGCGGTCGAGCGACTGAGCGATCATCCGCTTGCCGCTGCCATCGCGCGCGATGGTGAGGCCATGCTGACGTCGACGCGCGTACCGGTAGCGGACGACCTCAACAGCCTGACGGGTCGCGGCGTCACGGCGAAGGTCGAGGGCGAGACCGTCCTGATCGGCAAGGCCGAAATGTTTGGTGCCGACGGCATCGCGCCGATCGGCGGCGAAGTGGCAGCTGCGATCGCCGGCCTCCGCGAGCAGGGCCGCACGACGATGGTCGTTCGAATGGGCGACCGCGACCTTGGCGCGATCGGTCTGATGGACACGCCGCGCGAAGCGGCGCGCACAGCGATCGCCAAACTGCGCGAACTCGGAATCGGCCGGATGATCATGATTTCGGGCGATCACCAGAAGGTCGCGGAATCGATTGCCGCCGAAGTCGGGATCGACGAGGCTTGGGGCGACCTTATGCCCGACCAGAAAGTCGACGCCATTCGCGACCTCAAGGCGCAGCAGCCGGTCGCAATGGTCGGTGACGGCGTGAACGATGCGCCGGCGATGGCGAGCGCCACCGTCGGGATCGCGATGGGCGCCGCGGGGTCCGATGTCGCCCTCGAAACCGCCGACGTCGCGCTGATGGCCGATGACCTCGCTCATCTCCCGTTCGCGATCGGGCTCAGCCGCCAGACGCGCCGCATCATCCGCCAGAATCTGGTGGTCAGCCTCGGCGTCGTCGTGGTCCTCGTGCCGGCGACGATCTTCGGGCTCGGAATCGGTGCGGCGGTCGCGGCGCACGAAGGCTCGACCCTCGTCGTCGTCGCCAATGCGCTTCGCCTGCTCGCCTATCGCGATCGCAGCATGGGCTGAGAGCGCACAGTCGCGGTGGGATCGAACCGGAAGGGGGAGAGAGGATGAACTTCAAGAATATCTCGGCCTGGTCCATCCGGAACCCGATCCCGCCGCTCGTCATGTTCTTCGGTCTGACGGTGGCGGGCATCGTCTCCTTCCTCATGATGGGGGTCCAGAGCGATCCCGACATCGATTTTCCGGGCGCCATCGTCATCATCGCCCAGCCGGGCGCCGCGCCGACCGAACTCGAAACCCAGGTCACGCAGCGCGTCGAGGCGGCGGTGCGGACGATCGAGGGGATCGACGAGCTCAATTCGACGGTTACCGAAGGCCAGTCGCAGACCTTCGTCCAGTTCGCGATCGGCACGCCGATCGACCGAGCGGTGACCGACATCCGCGACAAGATCACCCAGATCCGCAGCAACCTGCCGAACGGAATCCTCGAACCGCAGGTTATCCGCCTCTCGACCTCGGGCAACACGCTTGCCTATTGGTCGGCCTCGGCCACCGACATGACGCTCGAGGAATTGAGCTGGTATGTCGATAATGTCGTCGCGAAGCGGCTGATCGCGGTCCCCGGCATGGGCGACGCCTATCGACGGGGCGGGGTCAGCCGCGAAATCCGCGTCATCCTCAACCCCGAGCGAATGCGTGCCTATGGCCTCACCGCTGCCGCGGTGAACACCCAGCTCGTCCAGCTCAACGTCAATGCGGCCGGCGGCCGGATGGAGGTCGCGGGGTCCGAGCAGGCGGTGCGTATCCTCGGCAACGCCAGCAGCGCCAACGCGCTCGGCGAGACGCTGATCTCGGTCGGCACCAACCGGACCGTGCGCCTCGCCGATATCGCCGAGGTCAAGGATCTCTACGCCGAGCAGCGCTCGGTCTCGAAGCAGGACGGGCGGCAGGTGCTGACCTTCGGCTTCGAGCGCGCCAAGGGCGCCTCGGATGTCACCGTTTACGACGCGGCGGTCGAGGAGCTGCGCAAGCTCGAGAAGGAAAACCCCAAGGTCAAATTCACCGAGCTGTTCAGCGATATCGAATATACCAAGGGCCAATATCATTCGGCGATCAATGCGATGGTCGAGGGCGCGATTCTCGCGGTCGTCGTCGTCTTCCTTTTCTTGCGCGACTGGCGTGCGACGCTGATATCCGCGCTCGCTATCCCGCTGTCGGCGGTCCCGACCTTCCTGTTCATGGACCTCATGGGCTTCTCGCTCAACATGATGACCTTGCTCGCATTGAGCCTCGTTGCCGGCGTGCTGGTCGACGATGCGATCGTCGAGATCGAGAATATCGTGCGCCACATGCGGATGGGCAAATCGGCCTATCAGGCCTCGATCGATGCCGCCGACGAGATCGGCCTCGCGGTGCTCGCGACAACCATGACGATTGTCGCGGTGTTCCTGCCGGTCGGGCTCATGCCGGGCGTCGCCGGGCAATATTTCAAGAATTTCGGACTGACGGTCGTGGCCGCGGTGCTGATGAGCCTCGCGGTCGCGCGCATGATCACACCCATGCTCGCCGCCTACTTTCTCTCCGCGCAGGGTCCGCAAAAGCATGGCGAGGGCCCGCTGATCGACACCTATATGCGCATCTTGCGCTGGAGCCTCGATACCAGCGGGGCCGCTGCCGCGCGTGCGCGCGGCGGGCGCTGGAAATGGCTCGGTTACATCAAGGACCATCGCGTCTGGGTGGTCGGCATCGGGGTGCTGGCGCTCTTCGCGACCATTTTCAGCTTCTCGCTCCTCCCGATGACCTTCCAGCCGTCGATCGATTCCGACACGAGCCGCGTCGCCATCCAGCTCGCCCCGGGTGCAACGCTCGAACAGACCGAGGCGGTGGCCGACGAGGTGACCGATCTCATGAAGCGCGACCCGCTCGTCGAATCCGCCCTGTCGCGGATCGATGTCGGCACGGCGACGGTCTATCTGAAATTGCGCAAGGATCGCGAGCTCACCTCGACCGAGTTCGAAAAGGACCGCGCGCCACGGCTCGCGCAGGTTCCCGATGCCCGCATCAACTTCCAGTCACAGCATGGCGGCGGCGGCGGGAGCAGCCGCGACATCTCGATCACGCTCGGCAGCGACGACCCGAAGAAGCTCGAAGATGTCGGCAACCGGCTGCTTGCCGAAATGGCCAAGGTGAAAGAGATCCGCTCGCCGCGTGTCGAGGGCAATCTTCAGCGCCCGGAGATCGTCATTCGCCCGCGCTTCGCGCTCGCGGCGCAGCTCGGCGTCACCACCCAGGCTCTCAGCCAGTCGATCCGCGTCGCGACGCTTGGCGAGATCGACCAGAATAGCGCGAAATTCTCGCTGTCCGACCGGCAGATACCGGTGCGCGTCGCGCTTGCGGAAACCGCGCGCGAGCGGCTCGATACGCTGCGCAACATGCCGGTTCCGACCCGGAACGGGGGAACGGTGCCGCTCTCGGTCGTGGCCGAAATCGGCTTCGGCGCCGGCCCGACCCAGATCAATCGCACCAACCAGGTGCGCCAGCTCACCATCGGGGCCGACCTTGCTCCGGGTCTCGTGACCGGTCAGGCGATGGATAAGGTCGAGGCGCTGCCGGCGCTCAAGACGCTGCCCCCCGGGGTCACGCGGCTGGTCCTCGGAAGTGCCAAGTGGCAGGCCGAGATGCTGCGCAACTTCGCGATCGCGGTCGTATCGGGGATCTTCCTCGTGCTGGCGGTCCTGATCCTGCTCTATCGCAAGATCATCCCGCCCTTCGTCAACATGGGCTCGCTTCTGCTCGCCCCGCTCGGCGGTGCGGTCGCGTTGCTGCTGACCGGCTATCCGCTCTCGCTTCCCGTGTTCATCGGCGTGCTGATGCTGCTCGGCATCGTCGGCAAGAACAGCATCCTGCTCGTCGACTTCGCGATCGAGGAAATGGCGTCCGGGGTGCCGCGCGACGAGGCGATCGTCGACGCCGGACACAAGCGCGCGCAGCCGATCCTGATGACCACGGTCGCGATGGTCGCGGGCATGATCCCGACCGCGCTGTCGCTCACCGGAGACGGCGCATGGCGCGCGCCGATGGCGGTCACGGTGATCGGCGGGCTCATCCTGTCGACGATGCTGACGCTGCTGATCGTGCCGGCGTCCTTCAGCCTCGCGGCGGGCTTCGAACGCCGGATGGCCCCGCGCCTGCGCCGCTGGTTCACGACGGGCGGCGCGCACGCCGACCCATCGCCTGCGGGCGTCACCGTCATCGGCGCGGGGCAAAGCCCGGCGGCCGATCGATAGAGGAGTGAAGTTGATGGAGTTCGAGCTGGAGCATGACCTCCCCTATAGTCCGGAACAGATATGGGCGGTCCTCGGCGATTTCGAGAATCACCGGATCTGGAACCCCTATGTCCGGATCGAGCGGCTTGCCGAGGACCCGATCGCGATCCGCTATGCGATGCGTATGGATCCGCACAAACCCAAATTTCTCGAAGTCTCCGCGACGGTGATCTCCGCGCGCCCCGGCGAGGAGCTGATATTCGACGTCAAGCCGAGCTTCATCCTCCAGTTCGAGGAGAGTTATATCCTGACCCCGACGGCAAGCGGGACGAAGTTCGTTCACCGCTATCGTTGCCGCGGGCCCTTTGCCTGGCTCCGGCTTCCCGGCATCAAGACCAGCTTCCAGCGAATGATCGCGTCGATCGACGGCATCCTGCTCAGCTACCTCAAGTCCAAATACAGCAAGCCGCAACCGCCGCCGCGACGGCCCAAGTCCAAGTTCAAAGGTGGCCGGCGATGACGAGCTTTCCGCTGCTCGCGCCGCACAAATGGCGTCCGCTCGGCGCGGCCTGGGCCATCGCCCTCCTGTCGAGCCTCGCCGTCCTCTTCGTCGGCGAGGTCATGGGCCAGGCGCCGTGCGACCTTTGCTGGTTCCAGCGCGCCTTCATGTTCCCGCTCGCGATCATTCTCGGCATCGCGGCGTTCAGGTCGGACCGCGCCGTCGTTCCTTATGGACTGGCGCTGGCCTTCGGCGGCGGTCTCGTCGCGCTCTATCATAGCCTGCTCTACGTCGGCGTCATTCCGGCCCCGATCGTCCCCTGCACCGGCGGTCCCTCATGCTCGGGAGAGAGCATGGCCATCGGAGGCGCGCCGCTGCCCCTCCTGTCGCTGGCCGCATTCGCGCTCATCCTGACCCTCTTGCTCAACTTCCAAAGGAGACTGAAATCATGAACAGACGTATCGGAGTCGTGGCCACGCTTGTCCTCTCGGCACTCGCCTTCACCGGCGGCGCTATGCTCTACAGCGGAACCGCCGAGGGCGAACCCACGAAGAAGGTAGTGGCGGGGCCCGTCGACAGCCTCATTCGCCCGCACTCGCCGATCATCGGCCCCAAGAATGCGCCGGTCACGATCGTCGAATTCTTCGACCCGTCGTGCGAGGCCTGCCGCGCCTTCTATCCGACGGTGAAGGGCATCGTCGCCAAATATCCCAAGGATGTGCGTCTCGTGATGCGCTACCTGCCACTGCACCCCGGTTCGGCCGAGGCGATCGTGATCCTCGAAGCCGCGCGCGTCCAGGGCAAGCTCGAGCCGGTGACGGCGGCGCTGCTCGAGGCGCAGCCCGACTGGCACGACGGCAAGATGGACGGCGCCTGGGCCGCGGCCGAGAAGGCCGGCCTCAATGTCGCGAAGGCGCGCGCGATGCCGACCGCCGATGCGATGGCGTGGATGGAGCAGGACATTGCCGATGCGCGTGCGGTCGGCGTCAAGGGCACCCCGACCTTCTTCGTCAATGGCGAGATGCTCGTCCAGCCCAGCCCCGAACAGGTCGAGGCCCGAGTCCAGGCCGCGGTAGCGGCCAAGGGCAAATAAGGGCCCGCACCCGTCCCGCTTCGTCCACGCGGGACGGGTGCCTAGCATCCGTCGCGATGCTGTCTCACCCGCCATCGGCCTGTCGCATGGAGACGCCGGGTCACCGTCGAATCGAGTGTGAAAGAGCCAATATTCACAGCGCATTCAACGATGAAAGGGACTTTGAACGCCACGAAAAGGAGAGACTGACATGCGAAAACTGATGACGATCGCGGCCGCGATGCTCGCCTTCGCGCTCCCCGGAACGGCGCTTGCCCAGCACCATGGCGATCGCGGCGGATATAGCCGCGGCCATGATGCGCCGCGGGGCCACGACCGCGACTATCGTTCCAACCGGCACGGCATGCCCCATTATGGCAATGACCGCGGCTATCGCGGTTACGACCCCTATTATCAGGGATATGACCGCCGCTACGAACGCCGCGACCGCTACGAGCGGCGCTATCAGAAGCGCCGGATGCACCACCATCATCGCGGTCGCCACTGGCGCGGGTGAGCGGGCGGGGACCGTTGGCGCCGGGGTCGCGCTCGTCTAGGATGAGCCGCTTCTATGGGGGGATAGATGATGCGGCACCAATCCGAGACATGGCTTGCCTGGTTTTCGCTTTTCGCGATGACGGTCCATTTCACCCTCGAAACCTGGTATCATATGGTCTGGGGGCAGACGCTTCAGGCGTTGCTCGTCGACTATATCAGCGTGGCGCTGATGATTTTCGGGGCCGTGACATCGCTCCGCATCAGGCCGCGTAGTGCGGCCGGCCTGCTGGCCGCCGCCTGGACCTACAATCTCGGCTTCGGGTGGCGGAGCGCCTTTGGCAGACTGGAGGGGCTGGAGCGCGGCGCATCGCCGGTCAACGGCGAGGCGTCGTTCGTCCTCCCGATCGTCGCGGTCTCCCTCATGATCGTGGCGATCGTGATGGTCTGGGCGCTCTTTCTCGCCTGGAGGCAGGCGGTGAGCCCTTCACCGGCGAACGGCTGACGGCGGGCGCGGCACCCGGCTGATCGCTATCGCCGCGCGCGGTAGATCGAAATCGAGCCGGTCGGCGTGGGAATGATCCTTACCTCTTCGACCGCCTCGAAGCCCGCGTCCGTGAGGATTTCCGGGACGCAGCCCTTGGCGTTGGGCTCGGTATATTCGAACCCGTCGAGCAGCTGAATCTGGCGAAACAGCATGCGCATCAGGAGCGAGCGCTGCTCGCCATAGTCGGCGATGAAGAGGGTGCCGCCGGGCTTCAGGAGCCTGAACATCTGCGCGGCGATCGCTTGCTTGACGTCCATCGGACACTGGTGGAGGACGAGGCTTGAGACGATCTTGTCGCAGTGCTGGAGCGCGTCGATGGCGTCGAGTTCATCGCCCATCGCCTCGAACCATCGGATATCAGCGCTCGCTGCATCGGCCTTGGCGCGCGCGATCTCGAGGACCGCCGGGTCGGGATCGACCGCAAGCAGGTTACTCGCCGGCGCTGCGGCCTTGAGCGCGATGGCGAGCGTGCCGGTCCCGCAGCCGATGTCGACGATCCGCTCACCTGGCTTCGGATCGACAAATCGGACGAGGTCGCTGCGCCAGCGCTTTTCGCGGGTCATCAGGGCGATCGCGGCATCATAGCGATCGAGCGATCCGCTCTTCCCGAGCGCCGGCACGAAGTCTCTGTTTGTTTCGGTCATGCCCCTTCCTAGCAGGGCTGGGAGGCGACCGGCTTGAACGCAGCGGCTACGCCGTGAAATAGAGGTCGCTTGCTCGGATGCCGAACATAGCCTTGATCGTGCGGGCAAGGTGGGCACTGTCGCTGAACCCGGCAGCGTGGGCGGCCTCCGTAACATTGCGGCCCGCATGAAGGGCCTCGAAGGCCACGAGCAGCCGGCGCCACAAGACATAGCGCTGGAACGGCATTCCGACTTCGGCGGTAAAGAGGTGTCGGAAGCGGCCGAGTGACAGGCCGCTCTCCTGGGCCGCATCGGCGAGGCGGACGGATCCCGTCGCGAGCGCCCGATCGATCGTCTTCGCCGCCGCTACGATCCGCCTGTCGAGTGCCCCGCGGGGTTCTCGCGCCAGCCAGGTGGGCCAAAATCTGCCTGACCCGTCTCCGACGACATGGACTGGCCCTGCATGGCGCAGCCTTGTTTCGAGGTCATTCGGGGGACCGAAGCGGACGGTCGGCTCGATATACCAGAGCTCCACATCGTGCGCCGGATGCAGGCAGTGGACCGCGTCGGGCTCAATGAGCAGGCATCGGCTCGCGGATTGCCGGCCCGCGCCATCGGTCACAATGATGGGTTCATTGGCGATAACCGCTTGGGCGGCGAAGTGCCGGTGCGGAACAGCGTCGCCGACCGAACCCGACCAGCGGGCAATATAGTCGGCGACCTGAAGTCGGCCTTTCCAGTCGGGCGTGACAGTCATGGGCGTTCGATAGCATTGCCGAAGCGGAAGTCCGACCCTCTTCCCCGCGCTTCGGGGACCGCTTCACGCGCTTCCGGAAGCGGCTGGGCGAGCCCAGCCGAGAGGGAGAGGGGCCAGGTGCCGGGCGGCGAGTCAAGGGCCGAGAGAGTGTCTCGCGGCGACCCGCCACGGAGAAAAGCCATGGCTTCCAAGCAAAAGATCATACTCAGCCAGCCTCAGGCCATCCCCCTCGATCGGCTGCGCCTCTCGAAGGCGAATGTCCGGCGGGTGAAACCCGACGCGTCGGTTGCCCAACTGGCCGACAGCATCGCGCGGCGGGGGTTGCTGCACAATCTGAACGTGCGGCCGATCCTCGACAGCGAGGGCAATGTCACGGGCGACTATGAAGTCCCCGCTGGCGGGCGACGCATACGCGCGCTCGAACTGCTGGTGAAGCAGAAGCGGCTCGCCAAGGACGCGCCGATTCCGTGCAATGTGCGCCCCGCGAACGACGACATCCTCGCTGAAGAGGACAGTCTCGCGGAGAATGCGGAGCGCGTGAACCTGCATCCGCTCGATCAGTTTCGCGGCATGCAGTCGCTCGCGGAAAAGGGAAATGCCGTCGAGGACATCGCTGCGCATTTCTTCGTCACGCCCGCGGTGGTCAGGCAGCGCCTCAAGCTGGCGGGTGTCTCGCCGAAGCTTCTCGACATCTATGCCGAAGACGGCATGTCGCTCGAAGTCCTGATGGCCTTCACGGTTTCGGACGACGAGGAGCGGCAAATCCAGGTCTGGGAGATGGTGGCGAACGCCTATCAGCCGTCCCCCTCCTTCATTCGCCAGAAGCTGACCGAGAACAGCGTGCGCGCCGCTGACAAGCGCGTCCGCTTTGTCGGGATGGAGGCCTATGTCGAGGCCGGCGGCAGCGTCGTGCGCGACCTGTTCGAGGCCGATCGCGGCGGCTGGCTGACCGATCCCGCCTTGATCGACAGGCTGGTCGCAGCGAAGCTCGAGGCCGAGGGGCTGCGGATCGGCGCGGAAGGCTGGAAGTGGATCGAGGTCGCCGAGGAGCATCCCTGGAACCCGGGGCGCGGCCTCCGCACGATCGCTGGCGATGAAGTGCCGATGAGCGACGAGGAGGCGAAGCGTGCGGCCGAACTCGAGGCCGAAGGCGAAGCGCTCAGCGCCGAATGGAGCGATGTCGAGGATGTCCCCGACGAGGTGCATGCTCGCCTCGAAGCGATCGATGCCGAGATCAGCCGGATCAACGAGCGGCCGATCAATTTCGATCCCGCCGATGTCGCGATCGCCGGCGCCTTCGTGTCCATCGACAACGACGGGACGCTGCGGGTCGAACGCGGCTTCGTGAAACCGGAAGACGAAGCGCCGCCTGCGGAACAGGACGGCGGGACCGGCGGCGGCGAAGGGGCGGAGGCAGCCCCGAGCGCTGACGGCGCCGCTGGGCCGGGCGGCGGCGATGCTGCCCGCGAAGCCGAGGAAGACGAGAGTGGGCTGAAGCCGCTCTCCGAGCGCCTCGTCTCCGATCTCACCGCCTGGCGCACGCTCGCCTTGCAGGATGCGTTCGCGCAAAGCCCGGCGACTGCTTATATCGCGGTGCTGCACGCCTTCGTGCTGTCCTGCTTTTATGGCTACAGCCGGGAAAGCTGTCTTCAGACGTCGATCAATTCGGTCGGATTTTCCAATGCCCCGGCAGGTCTGCGCGACTGTGCGCCGGGTCAGGCGATCGCAGCGCGGATCGACGAATGGCGGGGCCGCCTGCCGAAGACCGACAAGGAGGTCTGGGACTGGCTGCTCGAGCTCGGTGACGACGATCGGGCGAACCTCCTGGCGCATTGCGCGTCGCTCGGCGTCAATGCGCAGGCCGAGATCGTGAAGGGCTACGACGGCCGCGTGTCGGCCCACGGCATCGCGCGCCGGCTTGCGCACAGCCACATCCTCGCACGGGCGGTTGGCCTCGATGTCGTCGAGGCGGGGTGGCGCCCGACCGCCGACGGCTATCTGAACAGCGTCCCGAAGCCGCGGATACTCGCCGACGTCACAGAGGCGCGGGGCGAGAATTTCGCGGGGATGATCGATCATCTGAAAAAGGGCGACATGGCCCGCGAAGCCGAACGCCTGCTCGAAGACGCCGGGTGGCTTCCCGAGCCTATGCGCACGCCCGAACTCGAAAGCGCGGAGCAGCCGGACGCCGGCTCGGTCGGTCCGGCAAATGACGATGCAGATGGCGAGCTTCCCGCCTTTCTCGCCGGGGAAGGAGGTGACGATGTCGGCGATCCCGACGCGATCGCCGCCGAATGATCTTCCGCCGCGCATGGCGGCGACCTGAACTTCACCTCGAAAGCCCGGTCATCGCGCCGGGCTTTCGCTTTTTACGGAGAATGAAAATGCGAAACGACTTTCTTGGCGGTGCGTCGGCGATGCTGGCGCTGGCGGCGGGAGGCAATCATGGCTGACCGCGTTTCTGTATCGTTCACGCTCGGCGGCACCTTGTCGCCCGACGCCTGGCTTGAACTTGCGGCGGTGATCGCGGCCGAAGGCCTGTCGATCGAATGGGATGGACCTTCGTTCGAACCTTCGCACCGCAGGCCGGGCGACGCGCTCGAACTGTTCGCGAATGAAGTCGCGTGGGGGAAGGTCGAACCCCTCGAGACCTTCTGTCAGGAGCATGGTCTGCCTTATCGCTTCTGGGCCGGCGGCTTCTTCGCGGAGTGGAGCGCCGAGCGGATCGTCTACCGCGGCGGCGGGACGCCCGACAGCTTCATTGCCGACGAATCCGACCGGGTGCTGATCGATCGGCACGAGATCGTCCGCCGCGGCAACATCGGGGCGATCCTTGGTTACTTCGACGAGGCCGAATTCACGGTGCCGCCCTTGGCCGTTGCGGGCGATCCTGACCTTGCCATCAGGGTTGGCGAGCAGGAGGCGGCGCATGGCTGATTATCATTCGCCGACGATCGTGCGCCCGGACATCCCGCGCGGCGCGATGACCCTGCTCGAGCACCGGCTACTGATCGGGATGTTCAGCCATGAGGGAGGAGAGGACGCGGTCTATTTCTTCGCGGAGGACTATGTGAACGACCTGCTTCACCTCGACCTTCCCGAGGTGCATCGCCTTCTCGAGGCCGATCCCTTCCCGGAGAGTTACGCTGCGAAGGTGATCCGCGAAGAACTCGCCAAACTCGACCCGGCAGAGGGAGAGCTCGCGCTCGACATGTCGGTGATCGGCTATGAGGAGATCTTTCGGGACATCGTGAAGCGCTGCGATGCGATCGACGATATCGAAGTCGTGGCCGCCTGGACCTGCACCAAGATGCGGCCTGACGGGTTCGGCGGGATGGCGACGCTGATCACCGCGGACGCGATCGAGACGATGTCGACCGGCTCGTTCCTCGACGAGGCGCGGCACCGCCTGCAGTCGGCCGGGCAGGCCGAAGCCTGACCGCTCGAACCGCTCACTCTGGCCCGGCCGCAGCGCCGGGCCATTTTCGTTTCAGGAGATTGTCATGGCCGAGATTATCGAGACGACGGTCTATCAAATGGAGGAATTGTCCGACGACGCGAAGGAAAAGGCGAGGGACTGGTATCGCGAGGGCGCTTTCGATCACGACTGGTATTGGGCCGTCTATGCGGACTTCGAACGGATATGCGAAATTCTCGGGATCGAGCTCGCCAGCGTGCCGGTTCGCCTCCACGGTGGCGGCACAAGGCGAAAGCCGTGCATCTGGTTCTCGGGCTTCGCAAGCCAAGGCGACGGCGCCTGCTTCGAAGGCGACTATAGTTATGCGCGCGGATGCGCATCAGCCATCCGCCGTTATTCGCCGAAGGACCAAGAGCTGCACAGGATCGCCGACGCGCTCTTGGCGATCCAGTGGAGCAATTTCTTTCAGCTCAGCGCGCGGGTCAGCCACCGCGGCCGCTACTACCACGAACATAGCATGGATATCGGGGTCGAGCGCGACAGCCATGTCTATCAGGCGATGACGACGACCGCGGAGGACGAAGTGGCCGAGGCGCTACGCGATCTTGCTCGCTGGCTTTACGGTAAACTCGAAGACGAATTTGATTATCTGAACTCGGACGAGGTCGTCGACGAAGCGATCGCTGCCAATGGCTACAGCTTCACCGAGGACGGAGAAAGGTTCGGATAGAGGAGAGGGTGGCCGGAAAGGGATGAGCCACCCGGTCCCAGAGAGAGCGGCCGGCGGCTTGTCCCCTTCCCGCTCTCCCAAGGATCTTCCGAAATGCAGCTTCTTCCCTCTCGCGCGGCGCCTGGTGGCGCCGCGCTTCCTGTCTCGACACCTGCCGCCGCCCTCGGCGCTGCTCGCCTGCTCGCGGCAGCGAAGGCCATTCTCCCGCTGCTTGAGGCCGGGCGGCCCTTCGACACGGCCGCGCTCCGCGCGGCGATGACCGGCGCTTTCGGCGCGAGCGATGCCGAGGGCGCGTGGGACTGGAAGGCCGCTTATGACGCTTGCGAGGTCGCACAGATCCTGTTGCTGCGCCGCTACGGCGTCACCCCGGCCGTCCGCAAGCTGACGCCGATCGCTCAGCTCGCGATGTGGCAGCGTCTCGCCAGCCGCATTCCAACGCATACGCGGCGCTCGCTCGAGAGCCAGTCGATGCAGCAATATTCGACGCCCTTGCCGCTCGCGTTCGTCGCGGCCCACGCCGCCTCGATCCAGCCCGGCGACGCGGTTCTCGAACCCTCGGCCGGCACAGGCATGCTCGCAATCCACGCCGAACTCGCTGGCGCCCGCATTGCGCTCAACGAACTTGCCGAAGCACGCGCAGACCTGCTCGATCTGCTGTTCGCAAAGGGCGCGGTCACGCGTCATGACGCCGCGTCGATCGACGATCGTCTCGATCCCGGCGTCCGCCCGACGGTCATCCTGATGAACCCGCCCTTTTCGGCGGTGGCGAAAGTCGAGCGCACTATGCGCGACACGGCCCTTCGGCATATTGCATCGGCGCTGGCTCGGCTGGAGGATGAGGGAAGGCTGGTTGCTATCGTCGGGGCGAACTATTCGCCGGATGCTCCCGCCTGGCACGATGCCTTCGTGCGCCTGCAGGCGCAAGCTACGCTGATCTTCTCGGCGGCGATCGACGGAAAAGTCTACGCCAAACATGGCACGACGACGAGCACGCGGCTTATCGTGATCGACAAGCGGCCCGCTGCCGATCCGTCGGCGATTGCGCCTTCACACGGCGAGGCAGCCGATCTTGCCACTTTGCTTCACTGGGTTCGGAGCGCCGTGCCGACCCGCACGGCACCACAGCCGCCCACAGCGCCGGCCCGGCCCGTTACTGCCCTTACCTCGCCCGAACTTTCTGGGCGCCCGACGGTTGCGGCGCGGCAGAACATTCTGTCGGCGAGCCCCGCTCTTGCTCCCGAACTGGCCTATGAAACCTGCGACTGGCAATCGCCCGAGGGGCAGCTCGCCGAGACGATCTACGAGCCCTACGCGCTGCAGTCTCTCGTTATTCCGTCGTCGAAGCCCCATCCGACTGCACTCGTGCAGTCCGCCGCCATGGCGTCGGTTGCACCGCCGCAGCCCTCCTATCGGCCGAACCTTCCCGAAAGGCTGATCGACGACGGCATTTTGTCGGACGCGCAGCTGGAAGCGATCATTTATGCCGGTGAGGCCCATGCCGGGCATCTGTCGGGTGCATGGACCGTCGACGAGACGTGGGACATGGTGACCGCGGCGAGCGACGACAATGACAATGCCGTTCGTTTTCGCCGCGGCTGGTTTCTCGGCGACGGCACCGGCGCCGGCAAGGGCCGACAGGTCGCCGGCATCATCCTCGACAATATGCTGAAGGGCCGGAAGCGTGCGGTCTGGCTGTCGATTTCGGACCGGCTGCTCGAGGATGCGCAGCGCGACTGGTCGGCGCTTGGGCAGGAACGATTGCTCGTCACGCCGCTGTCGCGCTACCGGCAGGGAAGTCCGATCAAGCTGGCCGAGGGCATCTTGTTTACGACCTACGCGACCCTGCGCAGCCAGGGACGCGAGGGCAAGGCGAGCCGGGTCGACCAGATCGTCGAGTGGCTCGGCGCCGACTTCGACGGGGTCATCATCTTCGACGAGGCGCATGCGATGGCGAACGCCGCCGGCGGCAAGGGCGATCGCGGCGAGCAAAAGCCGTCGCAGCAAGGGCGCGCGGGACTCCGGCTGCAGCACGCGCTGCCCGATGCCCGCATCGTCTATGTGTCGGCAACCGGCGCGACGACCGTACAGAACCTCGCTTATGCGCAGCGGCTCGGTCTCTGGGGCGGCAGTGATTTCCCTTTCGCGACGCGGAGCGAATTTGTCGCCGCGATCGAGGACGGCGGCGTCGCGGCGATGGAGGTGCTCGCGCGCGATCTGAAGGCGCTCGGGCTCTACGCCGCGCGATCGCTGTCGTTCGATGGCGTCGAATATGAGCTGCTCGAACATGCGCTTACGCAAGAGCAGCGGCGAATCTACGACAGCTATGCCGGTGCTTTTCAGGTCATCCACAACAATCTCGACGCGGCGATGGAAGCGGCCGGGGTCACCAGCTCGCTCCACGGCACCCTCAATGCGCAGGCGAAGTCCGCGGCGCGCTCGGCGTTCGAGAGCACCAAGCAGCGTTTCTTCAATCATCTGATCACGGCGATGCAGACGCCGGCGACGATCGCGAGCATCGGTAAGGATCTTGAAGCGGGGCATGCGGCGGTGGTGCAGATCGTCTCGACCGGTGAGGCGCTGCAGGAGCGGCGGCTCGCCGAAATTCCGACCGAGGAATGGGGCGACGTGTCGGTCGACATCACGCCGCGCGAATATGTCCTCGACTATCTCGCGCACAGCTTCCCGGTCCAGCTCTATGAACCGTGCACCGACAGCGAGGGCAATCTCTCGTCACGTCCTGTGTTCGACGGTGAGGGAAATCCCGTCGTCAACCGCGAGGCGGCGCGCCACCGCGATGCGCTGATCGAAAAACTCGCCGCGCTGCCCCCGGTGCCGGGGGCGCTCGACCAGATCGTCCAGCATTTCGGCGCGGATGCGGTGGCCGAGGTCACCGGGCGTTCGCGGAGGATCATTCCAGTCGGCGGCGACGATGGCGCGGTTCGCTTCGCCGTCCAGAACCGGCCCGGCAGCGCCAATCTTGGCGAGACCCACGCCTTCATGGACGACGAGAAGCGCATCCTCATCTTCTCGGAAGCGGGCGGGACGGGGCGATCCTATCATGCCGATCTCGAGGTGAAGAACCAGCGCCGCCGAATCCACTATTTGCTCGAGCCCGGCTGGAAGGCCGACACCGCGATCCAGGGCTTCGGGCGCACCAATCGCACGAACCAGAAGCAGCCGCCGCTCTTCCGGCCCGTCTCGACCGACGTGAAGGCGCAGAAGCGCTTCATCTCTACCATTGCGCGGCGCCTCGACACGCTGGGTGCGATCACCCGCGGCCAGCGGCAGACCGGCGGTCAGAACATGTTTCGGCCGCAGGACAATCTGGAGTCCTTCTATGCGCGCGATGCGCTCCGCCAGCTCTATCAGCTCCTCGCTGACGGCAAGGTCGAGGACTGCTCGCTGCTCACCTTCGAGGCGGCCACGGGACTCTCGCTCCTCGACGACGGAGGTCTGAAGGACGAGCTGCCGCCGATCACGACCTTCCTCAACCGGATGCTCGCGCTGACGATCGATCTGCAGAACATCCTTTTCGAAACCTTCGAGGGCCTGCTCGCGACCCGCATCGAAGGCGCGATCGCGGCGGGCACCTATGAAATGGGGCTCGAGACCCTGCGCGCCGAGAGCTTCACGGTGACCGCGCGCGAGACCATCTATGCGCATCCCGGCACCGGCGCGGTGACGCAGCTCCTCACGATCGAGCGCAAGGACCGCGTCGCACCTCTGTCGATCGAGGATGCGTTGGGCATCGTCTCGGGCTGGGGCGGCGAGCTCGTCGTCAACGCGCGCTCGGGGCGGGCCGCGGTGAAGGTCCGGGCCCGCAGCCTCGTCGACGACGACGGCCGCGTCCATCGGCGGGTCGGGCTGCAGCGACCCCTCGAGAAGATGAAAATGCTCGCCGAGGACTTCGAGCATTCGCACTGGCGACCGGTCGATGCAGGCACCTTTGGCGCGGCCTGGAGCGCCGAGCTCGCCGAGCTCCCGGAATTTGAACTCTCGACGCTGCATATCGTCGCAGGTCTGCTCCTGCCGATCTGGAAGCGGCTGCCGAAGGAGTCGACGCGTGTCTATCGCCTGCAAACTATCGCCGGCGAGCGGGTCATCGGGCGCAAGGTTTCGCAGGGATGGGCGGCTTCTGTGACCGGGGAAGCGCCGGCGAAGTTGCCCGTCGCCGATGCCTGGCGCATGGTGCAGACGGGTGAGGTCATACTTGCGCTCGCCGAAGGGCAAAGCTTGCGGCGGGTTCGCGCGATGAATGACTGGCGTGTCGAGCTTGTCGGCTTCAACGATCTCGGCGTCGAGCGCCTGAAAGCAATGGGCTTGATCTCCGAGATCGTCTCGTGGAAACTGAAGCTCTACGTGCCGGCAGGGGCTGCTGGCGCCGATGTGTTCACTGCGCTCGTCGATCGCTTTCCGATCGTTCGGGTTCAGGATCGCAAGGCCGCCTGAAGGAGCCCCTTATGTCCAGTCCAGCATCCGACATATCGCGCCGTCTCGGGGAAAATGCCGAGGCGGTGTGTCGCCGCTACCTCTCACGCGGACGCCGCGAGGGCCATTATTGGATGGTCGGCGATATCCGTAACACGCCCGGGCGCAGCCTTTACGTCCGGCTTGCGGCGAGCGGCGACGGCGGTGCGCCGGGCAAATGGACCGATGCCGCGAGTGGAGATCATGGCGATCTGCTCGACATCATCGCGGCAAGCTGCGGCCATTCCAGTTTCCGCGAAACGCTCGAGGAGGCGCGTCACTTTCTCAGCCTGCCGCCGCCGCCGGACGCTCCCCGAAATCCTGCACCGGCAAAGGCTCCGACCGGCTCGCCGGAATCGGCACGCAGGCTCTGGGCGGCATCGAAGGCGCTTGGGGGGAGCATCGCGAGCTTCTACCTCGCCGGACGGTCTATCATCGACGTGCTGCCGAGCGACCCCTTGCGATTTCATCCGCACTGCTTTTATCGGCCGTCCGACGATGATGCGCCGGGCGGCCGTCCGGCGTGGCCAGCCATGATTGCCGCGGTGACTGATCTGGCCGGAGCAATCACGGGCGTGCATCGGACGTGGCTCGATCCCGAGGCGATGGACAAGGCACCGGTCGCCTTTCCCCGGCGCGCCATGGGCCACCTTCTCGGAAATGGCGTGCGCTTCGGGGCGGCGGGTCCCGTCATGGCGGCCGGCGAAGGCATCGAGACCATATTGTCGCTACGCCAGATCATGCCGCGGTTGCCGATGATCGCGGGGCTTTCCGGAGCCCACCTTGCCGCAATCGCGTTTCCGGCTGCACTCAGACGCCTTTACGTTGCATGCGACGACGATCCGGCGGGCGTGATCGCGCTGGCGACGCTCCGGGAACGCGCGTTGGAACGCGGAATCGAGGTTTGTCCGCTGGAGCCGCAGCACGGCGACTTCAACGGTGATCTCCAGACCCTCGGGCGGAGCGCGTTGGCCGCCAGCCTTCGCAGGCAGCTGGTGAGTGCGGACCGCCTGACGCATCTCTGATCGCGCCGGGTTTGCCGGAACGGGCGGGTGGCAGCATGAGGCCGCGTTGGCCTTCCACTGGCGCGGCGCGCGCCCGGCCTTCTTGAGAGGGCGACTGCGGCAGGCAGCGCGGGGCAGCAACGGCGGGTGCGCGGCTATTTTCCGCCGGGGCCTGCCGGCCCCTTTGCATCGCGAAGCAAAATAGCCGCGCACCCGCCATCCTCCGCTTCGCTACGGTCGCGGCGCGCCGCGATGCAGCCCCGCCCCGCATGCCGCTCTCCGTCGCCGCGAAGGCCGCACGAGGCGCGGCTGGCACAGACGGAGATCCAAGATGCGCGACGATACCGCCCCTCACGACCACCCTGCAGAACCCGGGACGACGGCCTATCTGCTCCAGGAGATGCAGCTCTTCGGCCACAGGCCCTTCGAGGACGAGCCCGATCCGCGGCCGCTCCCCGACGCCCATCTCGCCGGCGGCGCGGTTGCCGACATGTTCGAGGCGCTTGCGGGATGCCTCGTCGAAACCCGTATCGAACCCGACCTCGAGGACCTGCTCTGGAATCTCGTCAACATCTTCCACCGCGCCGGCGAGCGGGTCGAGCGGCAGCTCGACGACAATGAACAGGCGCAGCGCCGACTTCAGCGCGAGCAGGACGGCAGCGAGATCCGCTCGGTCGAGCTCGAACGGGCGACGCGCGAGGGAATTTCCCTCATCGAGCGCCGGGACGCGATGGAATTCTTCCGCGAATGCGCCGCCGACCAGTTCCGGACCCTTTGCCGCAAGGCCTGGGCGCCGCGCACCGGATCTCGCGCGCAGCACCGCTCAATGACCGCGTCGATGATCGACAGCCGCGACTTTCTCGACGCGCGATTGCGCCAGAAAGCGGCCGCACTTCTTCCCGAGGGCACGCGCATCCTGTTCACTGGCGGCGCCGATGTCGACGATCATAGGGCGATATGGGATGCTCTCGATCGCGCACGCGACCGCCATCCCGACATGATCCTGCTCCATGGCGCGACACCAACGGGGGCCGAGCGTATCGCCGCCTGCTGGGCCGAAACCCGCAAGGTGACGCAGGTGGCCTTCCGGCCCGACTGGAGCCGCCATGGCAAATCCGCGCCATTCAAGCGCAACGACCGGATGCTCGAAGCTCTGCCGGTCGGGGTTATCATCTTCCCCGGCACCGGCATTCAGGACAATCTCGCCGACAAGGCTGCGAAGATCGGCCTTCCCGTCTGGGATTTTCGCAAGCGGGGCCGATGATCGCAGTCGGGGCATTCGGAGGCTTTCGGCAAAATGGCCCCAATCTGGTTCTATCTCCCGAATATATTTGAAATATATTCGTAACATCCGCAAATTTGCATCATTGTAGATCGCTATGACCAGCGGCGATCACCCGTCGCCGGCGGGACGGCCCATTGAGAGGGCACCGCTCGCAGGCCATGACGAGGAGCAGGGACGGTCGGCCGACTTGGCGACGACTGCCGTCCGCTGCCATGGGTCGCAATGCCGACGATGGACGCTGCGCATGCTTTTGCGCTCGACGTCACGCGGGTGAAGGATGCGGCGGGTCTGGCCGATCTGCTGGCGGAGGCCTGCGCGCGCATGGGCTGTTCCTGGTTCGCGCTGAGCCACCATGTCGATTTCCTCGCGGCTCCCGACAGGGGTGTTCGCGTCCACAACTATCCCGAGGATTGGGCGCGCTGGTTCGACGAGCGCGGACTTGGGCTCACAGATCCCGTGCATCGCGCCAGCCACCGCAGTCTCGAGGGTTTCTTTTGGCGCAACATGAAGCCGCTCTCGGGCGAACGCCCCGAGGACGAACTGGTTCTCAGCGAGGCGCAGCGGCACGGAATAGGAGACGGGCTTACCATACCGGCGCACATTCCTGGCGAGGCGCATGGCTCGGTGTCCTTCGCCTGGACGCCGGGGATCGCCGCCAATGATATGGCGCTGCTCTTTGCTAGAATGATCGGTGGGCCGGCCTTCGAAGCCGCGCGCCTGCTCGCCAATCCCGAACTCGCGCAGGTCGGGCCGCGACTGACCGATCGCCAGCGCGAATGCCTGATCCTGTCGGCCAAGGGGAACAGCGCTCCGAAGGTCGGTCGGATCCTCGATCTCAGTCCCGACACGGTTCGCGAGCATCTTCGCAACGCGCGGCAGCGTTACGACGCGAATGGCGGGATCACGCTGACCGTGCGCGCGCTTTATGCCGGCGACCTCAGCTACGAGGATATCGCCAAGCGCTGAACTTTTTTCGTCGACACCCCCCGATCGTGCTATGGTGGAGCCGCAAAAAGCCGTTCAATTGGATGGTCTCTTTCGAAAAGGAGACACATCCATGCTTTCGGTAATCGACCATTCCAACCGCGCACACGAGCATCAATTGCTCCGCGCGATGTTCGAGGCGCGCAAGCGCGTCTTCATCGATCTTCTGAAATGGGACCTGCCGGTGCTCGCCGACCGGTTCGAGATCGATCATTTCGACGATCCCCACGCGACCTATCTGATCGTCGGCGATCAGGACGGCGGGCATCTCGCCTCGGCGCGCCTCCTTCCCACCACGCGCCCGGCCCTTCTCGACGGTCTCTTCCCCGGCCTCGTCAACGGCATCCCGCCGTCCGGTCCCGATATCTTCGAGATCACCCGCTTCTGCCTGTCGCCGGGGATCGGTGCGCGTCAGCGCCGCATCGCTCGCGACACGCTTCTTGCCGGGCTGATCGACTATGCGCTCGCTAACGGCATCCGCTCCTACACCGGCGTCGCCGAGCTCGACTGGTTCGCTCAGATCCGGACCTTCGGCTGGGATTGCACGGCGCTCGGCGAACCCGGCATTTACGATGGCCGCGCGCTGACTTCGCTGCGGATCGAGATCGACGCCGACACCCCCGCAAGGCTCAAGGCGGCGGGGATTGTTTCGGGCAGCGCTGCGACGCCGGTCGCGGCCAATGCAGCGTGAAAGGAGCGGGGCCATGAGTACCAATATTGCTGCGGCAGAGAGCCATCAGCCGCCCTCCGCCTCGATGCGGGCGCTCAAGGAAGACGGTTATGCGATCGTCCGCTCAGCCGTTCCCGCCGAGCTGATCGCGGCGATCGATCGCGACCTCGATCCGCGCTACGCCGCGACGCCCTTTTGCGAGGGCGGCTTCTATGGCGAGCGCACCAAGCGCTTCGGCCGCCTGCTCATCCGCTCGCCGCACGTCGGCGCGCTGGTCATGAACCCGGCGATCCTCGCCCTCGCCGAGGCCGCGCTCGGCGACTGGTGCGAGCGTATTCAGCTCAATCTCGCCCAGGCGATCGAGCTGCATCCGGGAGCGCTTCCGCAGTTCCCGCATCGCGATCAGGACATGTGGCAGGGGACGCTCGGAGAGGTCGAGTATCTCGTGAATGTGATGTGGCCGCTGACGCCCTTCACCGCGGAGAATGGCGCCACGATCATCTGGCCGAACAGCCATGGGCTCGAAGCGCTTGTCGAGGAGCCGGCGGAAGCGCCGATCATTGCCGAGACGATGCCGGGTGACGCTATCGTCTTCCTGGGTTCGACGCTCCACGGCGCCGGCGGCAATTGCAGCCCGGCGGCGCGGCGCGGGATCATCATCAGCTACTGCCTCGGCTGGCTGAAACCTTACGAGAACCAGTGGCTCGCCTATCCACCCGACGTCGCGAAGGACTTTCCGCCCGAGCTGGCGGCCTTGACCGGCTATGTCCAGCATCGCCCAAACCTCGGCAACTTCGAGGGTCAGTGTCCCTCGATCCTGTTCCGCGGCTATCCCCCCGACCCGATCGCAGCCGTGGATGCTCTTCGCCCAGATCAGCAGGCGCTTCTTGCTGACTATATCGGTGAGCAGCGATCGTTGGGCGAGGACGGGACGCTGGCGGCATGAGCCCCGGCGCTACGATGGAGCGGGTCTACATCGACCTAAAGGTGCGCATTATGAGCGGCGCCTATCCGCCCGGGACGCGCCTCGACCCGCGGCAATTGGCCCGCGCGTTAGGTGCGAGCGCAACGCCGGTGCGAGATGCCCTTCATCGCCTGTCCGGAGAACGCATCGTCGATAGCTGGCACCAAGAAGGTTTTCGACAGCCCTTGCTGGCTGAGGCAGACCTTGTTGAGTTGTACGAATGGGGTGGGATGCTACTCGCACTTGCGCTGAAGGGCAGGCACCCTTCGCCGAATCTCCGGGCGGGACTCAGCGAACTGCAGCGGATCGAGCCTTATCCGGAGGCGATTGATTCGCTGTTTGGTGTCATCGCCGTCGGCGCTTCGAATCGCGAACTTCGATACGCCATCGTGAACTTTATCGAGCGAAGTAGGGCTTTTCGTTCGGCGGAGCTACGTATCGACGCCGCATCGCGCGCCACTCTGGCTGCGATGGAGGAAGACTACCGGTTCGGCCGTTGGACAAGTTTACGCAGCAAAATCACGAGCTTCCATCGTCGGCGTACCCGGCAAGCCGGACGTATTGCTGCGGCAGTGAGGCCGCGCAGCGACCCGCTCCGATAACATTCGGGTTATAGCAAAACTATAAAATTCCTATTCCAAATCAAAGGCGTAGCTTTGACCTTGCCGCAATTCCGCGGCATCAACCAAGGAGGGTCCCATGGACCGCATCGACAACGCCGAAATCGAAGAACTGGGCGTCGCCAGCGTCGAAACGCTCGGCGGGCTTCTGCCCTATCCCGAGGATGGCTCGGTCATCCACTTCAAGCCGGACGGCGCGATCACCGCCGACTGACGGGATGGCGGACGCGGCGCACCGCGCCGCGTCCGTACTGCCTCAATGGACCATCATCTCCCACCCCACATCAGCTTCGCCTTCCTGGGCGGCGGTGCAGTTCTCCTCGACATTGAGGCGGACCGCTACTTGATGCTCCGAGGTGCCGAGGTTGGCGTCCTCGAAGCGCTCGGCGCTGGGCTCACGACGGCGGCTATCGAACCTGCGTTAGGCAGGCTGTCCAGACGCCGCCTCATTGGCGACGGGCCGGGCCCCTCAATCGCTCCAATTTCCGCGCCCATCGCAACGAGCAGCGCACTCGAGCTGGCAGGTCCGAGCCAGCGTGCTGGCGCGCTGGAGATCGCACGTTACCGGCTCGATGCGGCTCTCCGGCTACGTTTGCGCGGTCTCGGACAAACCATAGCCCAATGGCGCCGCTTGAAGAATAACCTCCTTACCGCGGAGACAATGGTGGATCGCCGACATGCCTGTGCGGTTGCCCGTGGATATGCGGCGGCGCGCGTCCAGCTGCCTTGGCGGCGTCTTTGCGTGCCCGATAGTCTGGCCTTGGCTCGCTACCTCTGGCAGCGCGGAATACCCGGCCAGGTCTATTTCGGTGTCAGGCTTGATCCCTTTGCGGCGCACGCCTGGGTTCAACACAATGAAATGGTGCTGTCCGACAACGTCAATGTGGTCGCTGACTATACGCCGGTGTTTCGGCTGTGACGTTACGTATCGCCCTCATCATCGGCCCGAGCGATCGCAACATTCCCGTCGGCTTTGTCGAGGCCGGGACGGTCGGGCGAGCCCGGCTAATTGTGGAAAAGGATACACCCGCCGAGATCTCGAACGGCACTGCGCTTATTGGCTGGGCCTTTCATCGGCAGAGTTCGGGAGTTTGCGAGCATTTGACCGCGATCGAGGTGGACCGGCTCGTGTCGAGCGAAGGGGCATGGGCCATCAAGGAGCTATGGGGCAACTTCCTGCTCTTCTGGGCTGACCCGGAAGGGCGCATTTTGCTGCTTCGCTCCCCAATGACCGGACCAGCCCTATTCTGTTTTGAAGATCGCGATGGGCTTGCGATCGCTTTCACCGATCTCTCACTCGCACGCAGCCTCGGCTTTCGGCTCGATCAGCCTGACCCCGAACGCATCGACGCGTGGATGCGCTTCCCTCTACTTCGCGGCCCTGATGCTGAATTGCGCGGTGTGCGTGAACTCCTTCCGGGGGAGGTTATCGCCTTGGGGTCGGTGCGGCCGCTGGCCACAAGCTGGTCGCCATGGGCCCACACGCGCCGCTCGCCTGCTCGGATCGATCCCGAAGATCTGCGCAACAAGGTCAGTCGGACGGTGTCGGCCTGGAGCATGCGCTTCGAGCGTATCCAGCTTGAGCTGTCGGGAGGGATCGACAGCAGCATTATGGCGGCATGCCTCGCCGGCCGACGCAGACCTTGGCGCGCCCTGACAATGGCGACCAGCGATCCCGACGGCGACGAGCGTCCCTATGCGCGCGCCGTCGCCGAACGTGTCGGAACGCCCCTTGCGGAATGGCAGCGTCCACCGTTCGGGGATCCGATGGCTCCGCTCGAAATTCTGCGCGCGCGTCCGGGCGGCTTCGGCCTGCTAGGACCAAGTGACCGCGCTTACCTCCAAGGCGCCCGAGAGTTCGAGGCAGATGCGATCTTCACAGGCACCGGCGGCGACAATGTCTTCGGCTATCTGACATCGGCGGCGCCCATTCTCGACGCGCTACGTTACGCTGGGCCGGTCGAAGCATGGCGCGCTGCCGGCGACCTTGCCCGCCTTGCCAATGACAATATGTGGCGTGCCCTTGGCTATTCGGCAAAGCGACTGCTGAGACCGCCGCCAATGTGGCCGGTTGATCACAGCCTCCTCACGCGTCGCTATGCGCGAGACTATCCTGAGCACCCCTGGATGGCTGACGCAGACCGGGCATCCCCCGGACAGCAGGTCTATGCGATCAAGCTTCTCATCGCACAGCCGTTCCTCGACGGCTATGATCGCGCCTTGGCAATGCCGATGATCGCCCCGTTGCTCTCGCAGCCAATCATCGAATTTACGCTCGGCGTGCCGAGCTGGCAGTGGGGCGAAGGCGGCCAGAACCGCGCGCTGGCGCGCAGGGCCTTTCGCCAAGACCTGCCAGAGATGGTAATCGAGCGACTGGGAAAGGGGCGTATATTGTCGGTATTCCTGCCGGCGTTCGAGGCGCATCGCCGTCGACTACGTTCCTACCTCCTCGACGGGTGGCTGGCGGGAGCGGGCCTTCTTGACCTCGAAGCTGTCGGGGCATTGTTTGCCGACAACGTGCGGCCAGACCCCGTGATGGTGACGCGAATATTGAGCTTCGCCGACATTGAGCGCTGGGCGCGGTCGGTGTCGGGCCATCCGGATGTCGCTATTTAGCGGCGATGGACCGGAACATCGGCCGCGATCCAGCAGATGTCGTGCCGGGCGGCCCCCGGGGAAGGCCCGCCCGGCACGAACCTACCGCGCGGGCACAGGCAAGGACGGTCCCGCGCGATAATGGCGCCAGCGGTTATATTGTTTGGATTTCCCGGGAGCTGGGTCCTCCTCGCCGGTCAGCCAGAAACGGAACCAGTCGAGGTTGCGTTCGTAAACGGCGCGCTTGTGCCGCAGCTGATATTTATTGTGCAGCTCGTCCGGATAGACGACCATTTCCGCAGGCTTTCCGGCGCGTTTGAGCTTGGTATGGAGCTCCGCCGTCCAGGCTGCTTCCGCGTCGGGCAATTGCATTAGGATGGGAGTGTTGATCGCTTCAACATTGTGAACTGCAGAGGCGAGACGCCAGCGGGCGGGGTCGGCATCCGGGTCGCCGATGCTCCAGTAATCCTTTAGCATGGCTTCAAAGCCTCGATCCGGAACTGCGTTGGTCCAGAAATAATGAGGCGAAATCTGACCCGTGCCTATCGTCGCGGCTTTGAAATTCGTGCTGTGCCGGACCGCCCAGAGCGCTACACCCGAGCTGTGGCTGAAACCGGCGATGCCGACGCGGTTCGGATCAACGAGTTTGCGTTGCCCAAGGTCGGCGATCGCGGATGCGATGACCGTGCGGGCAAGTTCATATGTTCCATCGGTTCCGCTTCCGGGCGGGCCCCGAAACGGATCAATGCAAAGGACCGCGATTCCATGTTCCGCAAGGGGCAGCATCGGCAATTCTTCGCCCGTGCCGCCCTTGAGGAACCCGGCACAATGATAATTCTGGACCACGACGGGTGGCGCTTTCGCCCGTGGGGGGCTGAGCAATATCGCGGAGTATCCGCCTGGCAGCTCAAGCGACTTCGCCTCCGCGTCAATTCTGGCGGCAAGCGCAGAGTTCGGTTCGAATAGTGGTCGGCGCTGCCCTGTCGCAAGGTCGATCCGGACGAGGCGTGGCGGAATGAGCGGCATGCTTTCGGCGCAAATCAGCGCGCGCATGGTGACGGCGCATCGCGATGGCCGGTCGGCGAGACGCAATGCTCCGTCGGTGATTGCGACTTTGCGAGCCGTCGCAGCCCCGACTTTCCATAGCCAGACGGCTTCGCGGGCGCTTCCTTCGTCGACAAACGCCAGCAAGATGTCCTGATTTGGCAGCCACGTGGTTGCGAGCAGCTTTGGCGAACGGCAGAACTCCGCCTCGCATTGGATCCGCTCTCCGCCGGGGCGCGTGACCACGAGGGAGGCGCTGCCTGCCTTACGCAATATCTCTGCTTTGCTGCCATCGGGCGCTGCAGCCCACGGACGTTGGGATGCGGAGTGGAGCGAGAATTGGTCATTGGGCGCGGAATGGGGGGTGGCGCCGACGCTCGGCACAAAAATCTCGCGGCGCGGCGCATCCCACAACAAACTTTTTCGGTCGAACCAGGGTCCGGAAAATCTCTGCATGACGCGCTTGCCGTCTTCGATCACACCGCCCGCAATCGCCTGGTTGAGGTCGACGCGTGCGTCGACCAGCACGCCCCCTTCGTAGGCGGCGGTCTGTGCGCGAGAGATCTCGGCACGCGTCGCACCGACAGTGTAGCGAAGTAGCCCCCCATCGTCCGATACGGCGAAGTCCAGGATGTCGGCATCGTTCCGAACCTCCATTTTGGCGCCGCCATCGTCGCGCCAGTGCCAGAGGGTCACTTCTCCATCGCGGAAGGCGAGAAAACGAAAGCCTTTACTGTCCTTGTCCCAGATCGGAGTCTGATCGGAGACGAGCCCTGCTCCATCGACGCGTGCGCTGCCTCCGCTCGCCGCAAGTTGGGGCGGCCCATCCACGCTCCCCACATACCACTCGAGCGTTATGGCATTGCTCTCGAGGGAAGCGCGGCTCACCCGGAAGGCGAAGCGTTCGCCATCAGGCGATAGAGTGGGGCCGCTGATCTCGGACACCTCGACGAGGTCGGCGGCCCCGACCGGCTCGCGGGGTGTCGCCGCCGCCGCGGGTGCGGCGACGGCCAGCAGTGCGGCGGCAATTACCACGCGATAACGGCCTGTAGCGCCATGGTCCTGCCGATCGCGCTCGCCTGCTCGGGATCATAGGCGAGCGCGTAGCTGGGGCCCCGGAACTGCGCATAGGGCGGATCCTTGTCGAACAGATTGTTGATGCTGAAGCCGAGTCGAAGCGAACGACCCCGCAGATCGCCGATTCGCGCGCCGAGTTGCAGATCGAGGGTCGTCCAGCTCTTCACTCGCTCCGCGGGCGTGACGGTCAGGTTGCGGTACTCGCCGACATGATTGACCGCGAGACCCCCGTCGAACGCGCCCATCGAGAAGCCGGCGCGGCCGCGAAGGCGCAGCTTGACCGGATTTCCGAGCGTACCGACGACGCGATCTCGCGGCGCGCTGGCCGTAATCTGGTTGTCGATCGCGAATAGCCGGGTGCCACCGACACTGAACGAAAAGATGCCTTCGCCAACGGGCCGCGAATAGGCGAGGTCGAAGTCGAGGCCGCGGATCGTCGAGGTCGAAAGATTGCGAGTTCTGAGATCGATAATCGCGCGCACATCGCCGGGAGCAACCCCGAGTGCATTTGAGAAGTTCGGACCAGTAAAATAGCCGGTTACCGTGGCGAGGGCGGGATCGTCCTCAATGATCGGTGAATAGAGATCACGCCTATTGAGAATGTTCCGGCTATCGCTCGAGGCCGACGCAATGCGGTCCCGATAACGTATGTCGAAATAGGTCAGCGAAAGCTTGGCGCCGGGAAGGGCGCGCGGTTCGAAGTCGAGCCCGGCCGTCCAGCTCTCGGCGCGCTCAGGCTGGAGCGCCGGTTGAAAGCCGAACAGGGCAAGCACGACGGTCTGCCCGGTCGGTGAGGACGGATCGGCGACCCGCAAGGTTTGGTAGAGCGCATTCGCCGTGCCGACCAGTTCGTCGAAGAAAGGAGCGCGGAACGATTTTCCGTAGGACGCACGCAACGCGACACCCGGCAGCGGCGTCCAGCGCGCTCCGAATTTGGGGTTCGCAGTGTCCCCGAAATCCGAATAATCCTCGTAGCGGGCAGCCGCCGATAGGGTCAGCGACCCAGGGAATGCGTCCCCGGCATCGAAGATTGGCGCGACCAGTTCGCCGTAAAAAGCTTTGATGATGCGCTTGTCGGGTAGGCCGGGGATGCCGATCACGAGCGGCGTATCGGTCACAAGATCGAGGGTCTGAGAAAAGGCGAAGCGGTCGCGGCGGTACTCGGCGCCGATTGCCATCTTAAGGTCGCCCGCGGGGAGAGACAACAATTTGCCGTCTGCGCGAAGCGCCGCCGTCCACACCTTGAATTGTGTTTCTGCGACGATGCTCCCGCGCAGGCTGTCGATGAGCGCTGGGTCGTTGACCGCGCCGTCGCCAAAGACATTGATCGCTTGCGCAGGACTGGTTGCCGCGACCGCCCGCGAGAAGCGGAGGCTATGCACGAGATTGAAGCTGTCATAGCGCTCCCGCTGCCGTCCGAACCCTCCGGTCAGTTCGATGACCCAGCTTCCGATGTCGGCCCGCGCTCCGACGACGTTGTTGAACGCCTTGGCTTTGCCACGCAGGCTTTCAGGACCGAACTCGGCGGCGGGATCATAGTAGACGGTGACCGGCTGCCCCGTTCCGATGGGGTCGACATAATAGGGATTGGCGCTCGTCACGCGGACAGGCGTCGGGCCGCTCACACGGCGTCGGGCCTCGAAGTTGCGTTCTGAGTAAAGCGAGCGGGCGAAGATCGTGATAGTCGAGCCAAGCGATTGCTCGATGGCCGCGTAGAGACCCATCGTCTCCTGTTTGGGCAGAATGTCGGTATGTCGACGTGCGTCGCCGCGATTGAAATCAGCGCTGGGCGTAAGGTCGGCAGGAGTGAGATTGCGCCCGTCCTGGCCGCGCGGAATCAGGAACTTTTGGCCGTTCGCCGCCACGACAGTGCCGGGATTATTGTAGTTCGACCGGAGGTCGGGGCCGCCGAATGGTCGCAGATCCTCGGTCGCGAAGGGCCGCTTCGTCGCAGCCAGATTGCCGCGCTGGCTATATTCCCCCGCCACGACGATGTGGCCCGTCGACCAGCCTTTTCCTAGCATCTGGCTAATCTGGACCTCGCCATAGTCACCGTCTGCCGTGCCGGCCCGCAGGCGAGTTTCAGCGCCTTCGAAGCGGTTGCGGAAGCGAATGTTCACCACGCCCGCGACGGCATCCGAACCATAAATTGCGGATGCGCCATCGGTCAGGATTTCGACACGATCGATTGCGATCGAAGGGACGAGCGAAACGTCGGCATAGGCGCCCGAACCGCCTCCAAGGGCCGGCCGGGATCCGTCGAACAGCGTCAGGGTGGCCCCTGGTCCCAGACCGCGGAGGTTGATGCCAGTGCCATAGGCTATGTTAGACGAGGCTTTGCCTCGGTTGCTGAAGCCGACATTCGCTTCGGTCGGACCGCCCGAGAAATTCTGCGGAATGGTCTGGATGAAATCGGCCAAAGTCGCGCGACCGCTCCGGTCGAGAACGTCGCGGTCGACCGTCGTCATGGGAGAACCAACTGGCCCTGCGCCACGGATACGAGAGCCTGTGACGACGATCGCTTCGTCGGTTCGATCAGTCGATCCAGTTTCCCGGGCATCGACGTTTCCCGACCGAAGCACCCATGCGCCTTCGACGAGTTCGATCGTCAGGCCCGTGCCGGAAAGGAGGCGCGAGAGGGCTTCGTCGGGAGAGAGTCGCCCGCGGACCCGGTTGCTGCGTCTGCCTTCAAGCAGGCTCGAAGCCGCGATGACCTCGCGGCCGGAAATGTCCGAATATTTGCGAAGCGCATCGCTAAGGCGCTGTGCCTCGATATTGTATGTCTGCTCGCCCGTCTGCGCACACGCGCTGGGTGCGTAAAATGCGGTCGCGGATACGCCCGAAGCCAGAGCGGCCGCGAAAAATTTCATCGTCATTCATCCCTCCCGTGCGGCCGATTTTGGCCGTCTGAAGGGAAAAAATGACGGGTGCTCCGAACACCCTATGGGTTTTTCTTGGGCGTCCTAGTCGGATTTCGCGCCGAGAATTGGTCCGTTCGCACCGAACTCGACCTTGAGATCAAGCGCGGCGCCGAGCTTCAGCGCAAGTTTCCGGGCATCGGTCATGTCGAAGCGCCCCGTCACCTGCAGCGATGCCAACGCCGGATCGGCCAAGCTGATCTTGACGCCATTCTCGCGGCCCGCGCGGTCGAGGATCGCACCAAGCGGGAGATTGTCGGCCCACAGCGATTTGGCCGGGGTGTTCGCTTCCTCACCCGTGATCGGCTGGGGGCCTGTCGACCTGACCTCGGCGCGTTCGCCGGGACGGAGGCGAAGTGCCTTGCCGCCCTCGAGGCGCCGCACCTCGACCGAGCCTTCGACCAGTGCGATGCGCGGGACATCCGCGCGGAGATCGACCTCGAAGATGGTGCCGAGCGCGCGGGTGACCGAATCTCCGGCCTCGACGAGGAAGGGACGCGACGCGTCGTGTGCGACCTCGAACCTGGCGCGGCCGTCATACAGAATGACGCGGCGTTCGCCGTCCGAGAAGCGCGTCTCGATGCGGGCACCGTCCATCAGCGTCACGCGCGTCCCGTCGGCGAGCCTGCTCTCGCCTTGCGCCGAATTGGTGGCGATGATCGGCTGATCGCTGTCGCGGCCAACCAGATACCAAGCGAACCCGACCGCGATCACCGCAGCGAGAATTGTGGCAAAAGCCCATCGCCGCCCGCCGGGTTCACGCTCCCGAGCATCGGCCCGAACATCGGCCTCGATCCGGGAAGGCGACATGGCGGCGGCCCAGGTCCAATTGTCGCGCGCTTCATCGTAGGCCTTGGCATTGCCCGGCTCGGCCAGCCACTCGTCGAACGCTTCCCGGTGCATTTCGGAATCGGGTCCCATCATTTTGTCGAGCCAGGCAGTGGCTTCGCTTTCGGCGCGGCTCACTGCTTACCCCGCGCGCGCTTGATGGCGGCAAGGGCTTTGGTCATATGGCTTTCGACCGTCTTCACGCTGATTCCCTTGATTCGAGCGATCTCGGGATAGCGTAGTCCTTCGAAGCGATGCATCAGGAAAATCTCGCGCGTGAGCGGAGATAGCCTCGAAATGGCTCTTTCTGCCCGGCGCAGGACGTCTCGCGCCTCGAGCGCGGCGTGCGGGTCGCTCGCTCCCTCATGCTCGTCACTGAAACTGTCGTGCTGCGACCGGTGGCGGCGCGCGTCGGCGCGACCATATTCGGCGAGGAGCATCCGGGCGCTCTTCACCAGATAGGCGCCGGGGCCTTCGACCAGCGCAGCGAGGCCGCCTCGCGCGCTCGCAAAGCGGCTGAAGACTTCCTGCACAAGGTCGCCGACATCCTGGTTCGGGGCGCGTCCGCGGAAGAAGCGGGTGATGTGCGGCCGGTGCTCGGAGTAGATCGCCTCGATGCGCGCCGAGCGCCCGACCCGCTCCCAATCCTCCGGCGGCAAGGGGTCGCCGCCGGCAATACCCGGTCGCTCGCTGTCCTTGTCCTCGAAGTCCATACCTGCCGCCTTCCCGTTCGGGACGAAGGCGGCAAGCCGGGCGTTGAGAACTTGCTTAGCGAACAAGCGCCGCCGCCTTTAGCCCTAAGGCTTGGACATGCGCAGCGGCCACCCGGCAGGATGGAATAGGAAGACTAAGCTAAGCAGGTTCTCACGCCTGGCACCGTGCGCCTTGCCCGATGCACTTCAAAGCATAGCCTTGCCGCTGCGGCATGCAAGCCGACTGCACCGAGATAGATCCAGATCGAGTCTATTCTCCGGAAACACGGCAGAACAGCTTCGGTGCTGCCGGGCTTCGACTATTTCGCCTCGGCGGTTTCGCCCGAGGCTTTTGCAAGCGCGACCCGCTCACGCCGGCGCCGCGCCCAAATATTGAGCCCTTCTACCCCGGCCGAAAATGCCATGGCGGTGTAGATATAGCCCTTGGGCACCTTTGCTCCGAAGCCGTCAGCGATCAGCACGACACCGATCATCAGCAGGAAGCCGAGCGCCAGCATCACGACGGTCGGGTTGTCGCGGATGAAGTTGGCCAGCGGGTCGGCCGCGAGCAGCATGACGAGGACCGCCGAAACCACCGCGATCACCATGATCGGCAGATGTTCGGTCATGCCGACAGCGGTCAGGATCGAGTCGACCGAGAAGACGAGATCGAGCAGCAGGATCTGGATGATGGCCGATCCGAATGTCAGCGCCTTCTTGCCGGCGTTGAAGACATCGTCGTTCGGGTTAGGATCGACATTATGGTGGATTTCCGAAGTCGCCTTCCAGATCAGGAAGAGGCCGCCGGCGATCAATATGATGTCGCGCCAGGAAAAGGCGGTCTCGAAGCTTGGCTTGCCATAGGCATCCGGCGCGCCCTGCAATCCGAAATCGACGACGATCGCCGTCAGCCCCACGAGCCAGGCAATCACCGAAAGCAGCGCGAGGCGCATGACCAGCGCCAGCGAGATGCCGATTCGCCGCGCTCTCTGTCGCTGGGCTTCGGGCAATTTGTTGGAGATAATCGAGATGAAAATGAGGTTGTCGATGCCGAGGACGATTTCCATCACCACGAGCGTCAGCAGTGCCGCCCACACTGCGGGATCCTGAAACAGGGTGACCAAGCCTTCCATGTCGAACGCCCTTCCTCAGCGATGCTGCCACTGAACCGGTCGCGCGAAGGTGCAGATCGATGGGAACGCAGACAATTGCACCGAGCGTCGCTCGATGCGGTCCGACATCACGGCCGTCGCTGTACGACCGTCAGAGGGGCCCGGCCCGCGCTTCGCGATTTACGGCAAAACCGTCCTTCTCACAAGGGCTTCGCGGCGGTCGCCGGTCCTTGGCTCAATGGTGATAGAGCGGGAATTGCCGGGCTGTGACGGGGCATTCGCACGGGGCCAGGACCGATATCGCGCGCGGTAAAACACGGAAATGCGCCGGCGTCGCGGTAACGATCTCACCGTCAGTGTTCACCGGCATCGGCCGCCGCGTCTCGATGTCGAACTCGACGCATTTGGCGGTGCGCACTTCCTTCCACGCGCCATGCGTGCCGGACCGGAAAGCGCGGAGCATGAGGGCGAGCTTCCAGAGGTTTTTCACCTCGAGACTATAAAGATCGAGCGTGCCGTCATCGATCGCGGCATTCTCCTCGACGACATTGCCGCCGCCATAGAGGCGCCCGTTGCCGATCGCGACCTGATAGGTGCTGACGGTCCTCGACTCGCCCTTCTCCCTGATCCTCGCCCGGAACCGCTGGGCAGCCAGGATGACCCGCAGCGCGGCGACGGCATAGCCGAGGCGCCCGAACCTTTTCTTGATCGCCGGGTCGAGCTTCTGCGCAAGCTCGCTGCTGATCCCGATGCTCGCGACATTGAAGAAGGCATGGCCATTGACCGTGCCGACATCGATCCGTCGGCTGTGACCTTCGACAATGACATCGGCCGCCGCCCCGAAATCGAGCGGGATCGACAGGGTGCGCGCCAGATCATTCGCGGTTCCGGCGGGAATGATTCCCAGCGGCAGGCCGCTCTCGATCACCGCGGGCGCAGCGGATGAGATCGAACCGTCGCCGCCGCACACGACAATGATATCGGCGGTCTGATGCAGGCGTGTCACGTCGCGTGCAATTTCGGGCAGGCTCTCGAACGATTCGACCGTCACCAGAAGGCCGCCCGCGGCGAGGCGCTCGCGAACGGGAACGAGCGCCTGCTCGCCCTGCCGCGCCTTGGCATTATGCAGCACGAGGGCGCGCGTTCCTTTGGGCCACGTCATCTGCTGATCCCTGTGTGGAGGAAAAATTCATGCCATCGCCGCGCGCTTTGAAAGGCGGCGCGCCGATGGGTGCGGCTTATACGTCGACGCTTGGACAGCGGGAAGGGGTTGCGGCTGCGCGGGGCCGCTTGAGGTTCCTGCCGACGAGCTTCGGCGCGGCATGGACGACAGCGACAGGCGCTCAGTCCAGGGCGGCCGCTACCGTCGGTCGCGAGGCGCGAAATTGCGGCCATGCCTGGCTGAGAACACGGATCGCCGACCGGAAGAAGAGGACGGCAATGATGCTCCCAACCAGAATGTCGGGCCATCCCGACCCCGTCAGCCAGACGCCCGCGGCCGCCACGATCACACCGGTGTTGGCGATAACGTCGTTGCGCGAGCATTCGAAAGTGCTCGACATGTTCACGTCGCGGTTACGGTGCTGATAGAGCAGCGCGAGACAGGTGAGATTTGCTGCCAGCGCGATGAAGCCGAAAATGCCCATCGTTCCCGCCGTCGGCACGATGTCGCCGGTGAGTTTGAGAACAACCTCGATCGCCACCCAGATGCCGAAAGCTGCGATGATACCGCCCTTGAACAGGGCTGCCCCGGCGCGCCAGCGAATACTCCGTTCCAGGGCGTAAAGGCTGAGAATATAGACGAGCGCATCGCCCAGCATGTCGACCGAGTCAGCCATCAGCGCGGTCGAACGGGCGAAGACGCCGGCGGTGAACTCGGCGAAGAACATCACAAGGTTGATGACGAGCACGATCTGCAGAACGCGGCGGACGTCTGCATAGGCGCCAAGCGCCGCGATCTCGTCTTCCTTTGCCGAGCAGCAATCATCCCCGGCGAAATGGCGCGGCGCTTCGACGGCAGGCGCGTCGGACGCGGGGGCCTTCGCAGCCGTGCTGGAACAACCCGAGGCAGGTGCGCAGCAGCTGTCGATCACCGGCGGATTCGGGGCCGTCTCGCCGCAGCATCCGCTCTTTTCGGTGACAGGTTTCGAGACGGCATCGCCGTCGCCGCAGCATTTATCCATGATCGCGTTCCATGTTTGGCAAGTGGTTCGCGCAGGCCTATACGACCTATAGCAACTATAGGTTCAAGCACTTTATGCAGGAAAGTTTCTCGATCGGCGATTTGGGCAGGCTCACCGGCTGCCAGGTCGTGACCATCCGATATTACGAGAAGATTGGCATATTGGCCGAGCCGGGGCGCAGTAACGGCGGGCACCGCATCTATGGGCCAGAGCATCGCGACCGGCTCACCTTCGTGCGAAAGGCGCGCGAGCTGGGATTCTCGCTCGACACCGTGCGAAGTCTGTTGTCGCTGTCGGAGACGCCCGAAGGCACGCCCTGTGCCGATGTCGATCACATCGCCTCGCGGCATCTTGTCGAAGTGCGCGAGAAGATCGCTGCCCTGAAGTCGCTTGAGGGAACGCTCGAAGGACTGCTGGACATTTGCAGCCACACGACTGTGGAGCAATGCCGGGTCCTCGACGCACTGCGGGACTGAAGCGAAGCCCTATCCCGATTGTCGCGGGGCGTTCTTCCCGGGTCTTGCGCGCTATCCCCGTTAACGAGGCCAACCTGTCTCGAAACCAGCTCACGCCACCCAACGTCCTTCGCTGAATGTCCCGCGCGTCCGTGACCATCCTGAGGCGCTTCGCCAAACTGGACGGCGGCGGCCGCCGCGCAAGCGGGCCGTCGTCCCGCTCCGCCGCTTCGCTTCGGCCCTGCGGGTGCGCGCCTGCCTTGAACCGCCGTCCTGCCCGGCTTCACGCCCGGGATGGTCTCGGGTCGATCAGCAGGAGTATCGACATGGCGAGCATCGGCATCGTCAGCGGCAGCATCGAGAAGGGCTTTGCGGGCCAGCTCATCACGCTGTCTATCAAGGCACCGATCGAGATACGCCCCAACCGCGGCAAGGCGAGCGATGTGCAGCCCGACTATCGCGTTTGGTCCGATGGCGTCGAGATCGGCGCCGGCTGGATCCGCGTCGCCGAGCAATCCGGACGCCCCTATGTGTCGCTCTCGCTCGCGACCCCCGAGTTCGGGCCGCGGCGTATCTACGCCAATCTCGGGCGGGCCGCGGGGCAGGATCGCGACGATGTCTTCGCGATCATCTGGACACCCGCCGACTGAGCGGCAGCCAGCCTGCGGCATCCGTGCGCATCGGAACAATCTTCCGGGTGCAAGGGTGCCGCCACCTTGTTAGGGTGACCCCAATGCAGAGCAGCCTCGAACATCTTCCCCCGCACAAGCAACGCGAGATCGAGCGCGTCGTCGAGATCATCTTTGAGGAATTCGAGGATGCGCTGGCGCTCGCGACGCAGGACTGGAAGCGCAAGGGCCGGATTTCCAAGATCATCCTCTACGGCAGCTATGCACGGGGTGGGTGGGTCGACGAGCCGCACACGGCGAAGGGCTATCAGTCGGACTATGACCTGCTGATCATCGTCAACGACAAGCGGCTGACCGATCGGGCGGACTATTGGTCGAAGCTCGACGACCGGCTCATTCGTGAGCTGTCGGTAACGAAGCGGCTCCGCACGCCGGTGAACTTCATCGTTCACAGTCTCGACGAGGTGAATGCCGGACTGACGCAGGGTCGCTATTTCTTCATCGACGTCGCTCGTGACGGGATCGCGCTGTACGAGGCCGACGGGAAGGAGCTCGCAGAACCCAAGCCGATGACGCCGCATGCGGCGCTCGAGATGGCGCGCGAGTATTTTGATGAGTGGTATCCTAGCGGAGCGCAGTTTCTTCATCACTATCGAAGCGCGGTCGCTGAAGGTTGGTTGAACAATGCGGCCTTTCAGCTTCATCAGGCGACGGAACGATATTACCACTGCATCCTATTGGTATGCACTTTCCACACGCCGCACATCCATAATCTTGTTTTCCTGCGCACCCAAGCCGAGCGGATCGATGATCGATTGATCGAGGCATGGCCGCGAGAAGTTAAGGCCGACCGGTCGCGGTTCGAAAAGTTGAAGGAAGCGTACATCAAGGCGCGCTATTCGAAGCATTACGCGATCACCGCCGACGAACTGGAATGGCTCGGCGCGCGGGTTCAGCATCTCGCCGATATCGTCGAGACTATTTGCCGTGACCGCATCGCTGAGCTTGAGGCAACAGCGCGTCAGGCAGGTTGAGACCCGCTACTTTTTCCCGCGGAACCGCTCGAATTTGGCCTTTCCCTCGGCAGTCTCGACCGCGACATTGGCATTGCTGCATTCATCGCCGCGCTTGTCGCCCGCCGTGCAGCTTTGGACGACGTCGCGTGCCTCATCGAGATTGGCCTCGAAATATTGAACGCTGCGTGGCTCCGGCGGAGCACATGCTGTCAGGATCGTCAGGCTGGCGATCGCCAGCATCTTGAAAATGATCATCGTCACCTCCGACGATCAACTCTAGCGTCGGCGACCCGGTCCATGCAGTGGCGATTTGAGATTTAGAACCAAATTGAGGCTAGTTCTCCGTCCATCGGCCTATGTGAGCCAGTTTTGCGCCATTCTTAGCTCTCTCTCAAGCGTCGCATTGGGCGGCGAGGCTCAAGGGAACGATTGAGGAAATCCGTCGCAAAAGCTAGTTTGCAACGATGAGCGAACCACCAGCACCGCGCGGACAGCGCCTCGTCACACCATATGCTTTCATCGATACCGAGGCTTTTCGTGCAGCGGGTCTCGACTGGCAATCGCGAACTTGGTCCAGCCTGATCGATCTAGCGTCGAAGAGCACGCTCGAGCCGATCACGACTTCCATCACCACGCGGGAGGTTGAAGCGAGACTTTCGGAAGCGCTGGCGGAGGCGGAAGCAGCAGCGAAGAAGCACGGCGCGATTTTTGGCCAGCTTGGAGAAAGCGGTCCCTTTGGTGATACCGATCCAGCCGATCGGAAGGCACTGCTTCACGCGCGCTTTCGAGAATTCCTAGCGACAGCAAAATTTACCGAAATCCCCCTTGTTGCCGATCACAAAGCGATTTTTGACGATTATTTTGCTGGTGCTGCGCCCTTTGGGGAGGGCAAAAAAAAGAGCGAGTTTCCGGACGCCTTTGTGCTGTCGAGCCTCCTCGCCTGGATCCGGCCCGGTCGACCCAGAATATATGTGGTTGGCAAGGATCCGGACCTAGTGAAATTCTGCGAGGGACGGGACGATCTGATCCAATTGGACTCCGTTGCCCAGCTTCTCTCGCTGGCTCTGGCGTCAGCCCAGTTGGTGAAGCGTCTTGAAGCGCATGTCCGTGGAGACGCGTCCCTGCTCGAAAGGCTGAGGGCACGCCTTAACTCCTATCGTCCGCGCCGTGTCGATATCGAGGTTGAAGATGTCGAGTTCTTCGATCTTGAGATTTCGAGCGTGTTTCTCGTCGACGAATCCGAGGAGGGACAGGATTTTGTCCTTGAGGTCGAAGTCTTGGCTGAGGTCGAAGCCGACGTTCGTGAGACGGGTCATGAGTATGTCATCTCGCGGCGGGGAGAGCCTGATTTGGATATTCGGACTTACCATGCTCGTCCAACTTCCAGCGCGGCTATTTATGTTGAGGTGCTGGTGTCTGAGGACGATAGTGGCGAAGAGCCAGCCTTGGTGACGACCGATTGGGCTATCACATCGGGCGATATCGAGATCAAATTGCCATCTCAGTTCAGCAGGCGTGAAATCACCCTCGAGGCGCGGTGACGCCAAAATCCTTCGTTGACGCCACCGGAACGTTGCCAGTTTCGACGCTTTCCAGATTTCAGATGAAATTTTTTCCATTTTTTTAATGCAAATTTTCTGCGCAGCAAATATCAAGGTTTTTCCGAATATTCACTTTTAGGGTGATTTTTGCTGGGCACAAAATATGGCCGAATTTGAAAATTCTCAGCGCGAATTGCTCGATGCGCTTTTGGAGGCGCTTTTGGCGCTGCCGCAGTCGCACGCGCAAATCGAGCGATATGAGGTCGAAATCGGGCCTCGCGGCCGCGCCGACGCCCTGATCGGCGCATATATCGGCCGCCAGCCGCTCTTATTGCTTGTCGAAATCAAGGCGCAGCTTTTTCCGCGCGATGTGCGCGAAGCAATCTGGCAGCTTCGGAATAATCAGGCCCATCTCAGCAATTCCGGTGACGACCGGGAAATCATTCCTTTTTTTGTCGCCCGTGCGATCTCGCCGGGCGCTCGAGAGATTTTTCGGGAAGAGCGCGTCGGATATTACGACCTCGGAGGCTCGCTTTATATTCCGGGGAAAAAGACATTCATATTTCTCGATAAACCGGCTCCGAAAAAAGGGACGAAGAAGTTCGATTCCATTTTTCAGGGACAAAAGGCGCGCGCACTCCATGAAATTTATGAGAGGCGGCAGGACTGGCTGGGCGTGAAGGATCTCGCCGATGCGAGCGGGGTTTCGCCGGCTACGGCTTCCGAGACCCTCACGGAACTCGAACGGCGCGAGTGGGTCGATGTGCAGGGCGCGGGCCCGTCGAAACAGCGTCGCCTGCGTGCCGCACGGCCCCTTCTCGAAGCCTGGACCAGCTATGCGAGCGATCAAAAGGCACCGACGGTGCGGCGCTACTATGTTCCGAAAGGGAGT
Organism: uncultured Sphingopyxis sp.; assembly: GCA_937873425.1. GTDB lineage: Bacteria > Pseudomonadota > Alphaproteobacteria > Sphingomonadales > Sphingomonadaceae > Sphingopyxis. Next base: position 102,158 of record CALMYE010000139.1, read on the forward strand.
GACGCACTGGAGCTGGCGCTGCGCCTTGATCAGGCGTGCGACGAGGCGAAGGCCGCCTATGCGGTCACCGGCGAAGTCGCCGCTCAAATCTATGCCCCCTATCTTTCTTCCATCTCGCAGCTTCGTTGCCGGATCGAGCCTGGGCAGAAGCTGATCGAGGCGCTGCTCAATCTCGACGCGCGGCCGGTCGCAGAGGGGTGGAACCTTGGCATCATCGAGGCGAAGAGCCGGCGCGATGTCGCGGTGGGCCAACGGATCGACGGCGTCTGCTATGCGCCGCCGCTGCAGGTCTATCTCGACCTGCTGCAGGCGTCCGGCCGTTCCCGTGAAATGGCGATGCATCTTCGTAGCGAATGTCTGGATAAATAATGCCCAAACCACAGACGATCAGCGGCTATGAAGACATGGTCACCGACGCTTGCGAGCGCGTGCTGGTCACGCTCCTGCGCGGGCTCGGACCATGGAAAGATTCGGTTTTTCTCGTCGGCGGTCTCGCGCCGCGCTATCTCGTGACTGCCAGGCCGCCGAAAGTCCCGAAACATGCGGGTACGGGCGACGTCGACCTCGTCGTCGACGTCGGAATCCTCACGACGACCGAAGCCTACAGCACGCTCGAAGAAAATCTGAAGGCGATGGACTTCGAGCGCGCCGAGAATGACAAGGGCGCGAAGCAATCCTGGCGATGGCGCGCCGAGATCGAGGACGGCACTACGATGATCCTCGAGTTTCTGGCGGACTCGCCGGAACTTGGAGGCGGCAAGGTCAAGGAACTGCCTTCGGACGGAAATGTCTCGGCGTTGAACATCCCCCACGCTTCCATGGTGTTCGACCATCACGGGACTGTCGAAATCACGGCGGACCTGCTGAGCGGCAAGGGCCGCGCCACCGAGGTCGTGCGCTACGCCGATATCGTCACCTTCACCTGTCTCAAGGCCTTTGCTTTCGATCAGAGGTTCGAGCGCAAGGATGCGCACGACCTGATCTACTGCATCGAGAATCTGGAAGGTGGCGTCGGCGCGGCGCAATCCGCATTCGCGGCTGCACTGACCGGTCCGCATGCCGAGGCGATACGCGAGGCTCTTACTCGCTTGGCGGCTCGCTTCCGCGATCCCAATCCCGACGAGAGCTATTTGCGCGACGGGCCCGTCGCCGTGGCAAGTTTCGAAGACGACGAAGCCGATGTCTCGGCCGACCCCGATCTGCTGAACGCCCGGATCTTGCGGCAGCGACATGCCGCGGAGATTATGGCCGACTTCCTCAGGGCATTCGAAATCTGATGACGAAGGCTGTGATCGCAGTCATGTTCCGGCACATTCCAGGAGCTTGACTGTGAACAGAGCGATCATAGTCGGCGCGAGTTCGGGGATCGGCCGAGAGCTGGCGATGCTGCTCTCGCGTCATGGCTACTCGGTTGGCGTCACCGGTCGGCGCTGCGGCCTGCTCGCCGATCTCGCTGGCAATTCTTCCGGTTCGATAATCTACGAGGCATTCGACGTGGCCGACACGAACGCGATGCAACGCGGGCTCGCCGCTTTGATCGAGCGGCTTGGCGGGCTCGACTTACTGGTGATCAGTGCCGGGGTCGGCCACATAAATGCCCATCTTGGCTGGGAGGCGGAACGCGAGACGATCGCTGTGAACGTGGAGGGGTTCGCGGCCGCGGCCAATATCGGCATGCAGCACTTCCTCGCTCAAGACACTGGTCACCTGGTTGCCATTTCGTCGATCGCGGGATTAAGGGGCGGCGGCGACGCGCCTGCCTACAATGCGTCCAAGGCCTTCGTCTCCAACTATATGGAGGGGCTGCGTCAGAACATGGCGCGCCGGGGCCTGCCGATTGCAACGACCGACGTGCGGCCCGGCTTCGTCGACACCGCGATGGCGAAGGGTGACGGACTCTTCTGGGTTGCTTCGCCTGAAAAGGTGGCGAAGCAGATCTACAGTGCCATTCGCGCCCGCAAATCCCATATCTATGTCACCAAACGCTGGAGGCTCGTCGCGGCCCTGATGAAATTTCTGCCGAACGTCATCTACGACCGCCTCTAGCCGCTCGCGATCACCGCCCGTGGCAGATTTTGAATTTCTTGCCAGAACCGCAGGGACATTTTTCGTTGCGGCCGACCTTTTTCCTCGGCTCAACCTCCCTGGGGGCACCGCGACGCTGATCGAACAGCGCCTGCAAAGGGGCAGGAATCACAACCTGTCGCTGCGGGGGACCGCCTTTGCGCCGAACCTCGCGAATGATGGCCTTCTGCTCCTGGAATGCCGCGCGATGGTTCGGATCCATCGCATCCTCGAACGGCAGCAGCCGCTCGACCTCGTTCGCCGCCGCATCATGGTCGCCGCAGTACGCAAGAACCACCGCATATAGAGCGCGGGCTTCGAGAACGGGCCCCGCGAGGCCCGCGCCTTGCAAGATGGGGAAGATGTTCCGTTCGAAGGCCTCGCGGGCGCTTATGAAGTCGTTCACCCAGACCAGTTCTTCGACAAGATCGAGACCAACCCGGACGAATGACTGGTAGGATTGCGACAGTTCGTAGAATTTCATCGCATGGATACGTGCGAGAGTAGATCGCTGGCTCTTCCGGCCCAAGGCCTGCGCGAAAAGATCGTGACTGTCTGCCAGATGTTTCAGCCGATCGGTGAGATCTTCGTCTTTGGGAAGAAGCTCCCGAAGTTCGGGGGCGTTCCGTCCTATCACATCGTCGGGCCTGATCCCGAGCTCCAGATAATATTCGCCGATGAGGGCGAGTGCCTCACTTACCGCTGTATCGTTGTCGCCTAGCTTGAACAGGGCGAGGGCGCGATTGTAACGAAACACGCGCAGATGTTCGGGCTGGTCGGGAAGTCGGTCCGCAACTTGGTCAAGCATGGCTCGGACGCCATCGATGTCGCCGAGCTCGGACAAGAGCAACATCCGCTTCATGCCCCAAGCCATCCACTCCTCGTCGCCAAGCTCGTTCGCCCTCAGCAGCGATTCAATCTCGTCGACGCGCTCCCGGCCGGCCTCATAATCTCCCTCCCGCAGATCGTTGAAGACCAGGCCGTCGAGCGCCCACAGTCTTGTCTCGGCATCTCCGTTCGGATCGGCCGCGATCGTCAGCAGATAGGGTTCGATTTCCGGCCAGACCCCGAGTTCGTGGAACAATTCGTCTGTGGCAAACTGCACCAATATTCTCGCCTGACCGAGAAGCCCGAACAGACGGATGAGCAGTCCTAACTTCGCGAGGCTCCAGTTGGTCCGGATCGAGCTTACGATGACCCGCTGCAGCGAGCCCAGGGCTTTCTGCTCGAAGTCCTGACCCTTTGCCGAGACGTCCGCCTTGCCGAGAATCCTCACCGCGTCGTGAATTTTTAAGCCGCTATTCCCGAATAATTCCAGCGCACCCGTTGCGGGAAGCGCGCGCAACCGGGCCGTGGCCGCCTTCGCGTCGATGTCGCATGCGGCTTGAAGCAAGGCACTGGCTTCGTCCCTCGAGAGCGCGACATCGGCGAGGCTCAGGACCGCGATCGTTTCTCTGTCGGCCGGCGGCAAGCCTTCGAACGCGCGCCTCAGGATAATCTCTTGAGCCGTCTCGACGATATTGGTCTGCTGCTCGATCTCCGTACAAAAGGCCCGAATATCGCCGCCATATTCGCGCGCCGCGATCGTCGCCGCGTTGAGCACGTAAAATGGCAGGCCTCCGGTAATTCTGGATAGCCGCTCGCAATCGCCGAAATCGGCACGGCAACCAGCATCTCGAACTGCCGCCGCGATAGTGTCTTCGTCCCAGCCGTTCAGAGTCTCGGCGTGGATACCCAGTCCTGTTTCGAGTTCGGCGATGTGCCGGCCGGGTTGGCTCAGCAGGACAAATCGGAGATTGGGGGCCCGTGCTACCAGCGCCTCTATATCGGCCGCGGGAATGCGGTGGCTGTTATCGATGACGACAGCCGCGTGAAGGCCGTCTTCGCCGAGCTTGATGCTCAGTGCGCTCACCATATCTAATCCGCTCGCGCCCGGCAGAAGAATTTCGCCGAGCTTGTCGTTGGAGCGACCGAACATCTTCGCCGCCACTTCGCGCGCTACCGCTGACGCGAGCGCGGGTCCCGGCGTGTCCCCAACGTCGAGATAGGTGACCGGGAGCGCAGCATGGACCGCGGCCTCGGCCATCCAGGCGGTTTTCCCCGAGCCCGAAAGTCCCGCTATGATGCGGACGGGCTGGTCACTTAGCAGGGCGGGTTCGTCGACCTGGGCGCGGTACACCGGGGGCGGCGCCGGAAGCTGCTGCATCTGGACCACGAGCTGCTCGAACAGGTCCGGCAATTCCTCGCGGGAAAAACTGTGATCCTCGCGTGGAAGCGTGCCAGCGGATGCGAGCATGACCATGGCGGCCAGCTTCCAGGTCAGCGTCTCCGGCCTGAGCAACCCGAATGGCAGCTGCGCCGCGAGATCCGAGCAATATGCAGCCATACCGGCAACATTGTCGGCAGGTCGAGGCAGGCAATTGTCGGAGGGCTCGGGACCGCCTGGCCAATGCAGCTCGACATCGTCAGGCCAGTCATCCGCGGCAATCATCTTGAGCAGGGCTGGCGACGGAGGCGCATTCGTCGCGATCACGAATCTCGCATCGCCAGCTCGCAGGCCGTTCTGATGCTCGGCACGTATGTCCTCGAAACGCTCTAGTGCTCCTGAAATATCACTGGGATTGAGGACGTCCTGCCGCGTTTTGACCTGCGCATAGATACGGGCTTCCGGAAGCTGGACTTCAATGTCCTCGTCCCGCTCGACGATGATATGTTCGGCTCCCGCCTTTCCCGCGAGGAGAAGGCACGCTGCCGCGTAAAGATGCTGGTAAAGGAAACCCCTGTGTACGGCCTCGATCCGGATGAGTTGGCGCTCGTCGAGAACGAGGAGTTCGTCGACCGGCGGCTGTGGGCGTCCTGCCTCATCCTCCGCGCGGTCATCGGCCGCATTATGACCGGAATTGTCTCCGGGATCTTCTGACGCGGTCATCGTGTCGTGAAGGCTGCGACGACCTTGTTCGTCCCGTCCATGAGCAAGCCGCACTGAATGTCGGCGACGAGGACCGTCGAATTCACCGTGATATCGGTCGGATTGCTGATCGTCGTCTTGCCATAGGGGTAGGTGGCGCGAACGACATTCGGGAGCTTTGGCACGACAACAAAGGCAATCTTGGCTTGGGGTTTGAAGGATTGCGCTTCGGCGACGCTCATGGGGACGGTCCCGATGAACCCACCCTTGTTGGCGATGAAAAGCTCTTCGCCATAGCGCGCCGGTTCACCCTCGAAGATTGCCTTCTCGGTCCGGGTAATCTTGCTGATGGTGGCCTTTGCCCCGAAGCCATTCTGCGCGGAATAGGTGCCGGTCGTGACCTCGCTGCTCGAAATCGTCACGTCGAGGTTGCTGAGCGTGCTGGCCTTCGGACTTTCGACCTTTGCATAATAGAAGGTGTCCCAAGCGCTGAAGTTCGTATTGTCGAACAGATAGGACTTCACCTCAAAGGCTCCGAGATCAGCATTATAGGCCAGATATTCCGCGCCTTCGATCTTCTTCGAGATGATGAGGGGGCCGGAGCCGCCCGCTGCTGCAAGCCGGGCGCGGTATGCATCGCTGGTCTCGAATTCGTCCTTCGGCGCGACGGGCTTGATGGACGCTATAGCCTGGTCGAAGGTCTGCGGCTGCACCGTCGTGCCCGTATAGGCTGCACAACCCGATTGCGCCTGCGCCGTAACCGTGTCCTGAAGGCCGCCTTGCGGGAAGCTGCTGCGGGGTGCTGATAGCC